>CAJVYM010000013.1 GCA_913009415.1 uncultured bacterium | reverse complement strand
TCGCCCAAGTTCCAGGTTGTTATCCCGAAGTCCATCCGTGAGCAACTCAAGCTCGTTCCCGGGCAGAAGGTGCAGGCTATCGCCTATGGAGACCGCATCGAATTCCTCCCGGTCAGGCCGGCCCGCGAGCTTCGTGGCATCCTACGCGGACTCGACACGAGCTTGAAACGCGACAGGGAGGACCGCGTGTGAATGTCGTCGACTCCTCGGCTTGGCTCGAGTACTTCGGAGACGGACCCAATGCAGCCATCTTCGCAGAGGCGATCGAATCCCCCGGCGAACTGGCGGTCCCCACGTTGACGTTGTTCGAGGTCTTCAAGCGAACGCGTCAGCTCACGGATGAAACCACGGCACTCAAAGTCATTGCTGTCATGTTGCAGGGACGAGTCGTCGAGCTCTCGGCGACTCTGGCGATTGAAGCGGCGCGGCTCTCACTCGATATCGGCCTTGCGATGGCTGACGCGATCATCCTTGCCACCGCCCGTGCGGAGGACGCTGTGCTTTGGACGCAGGACTCGCACTTCGAAGGACTCGAGAACGTCAAATTCCACGAGAAGCAAGAGCCGCTGGACTAACTAGCGCGTCAACACAGACAGACCGCCCATAAGGTATTCTCGGGCAGGGGGCGCAAGCTGGAGGCCTGCTGGTTACGCGCCATCCGATATCTTCCAAGTAGTCTCGAAGGTGCGCTCAGCGCTCATACTGGCACAACCTCAGAGAGGATGCGCTCGCCAATGCGCGGCTTCAGCGCACTCTTCATGACCAGATCAACTCTAACTCCCAGGAGCTGACTGAGATAATCCTCCATCTCGATAAACCGGAAAAACGTGGGAGAAGATTGGAATTCCACCAGGATGTCCAGGTCACTTCTTCCCTCTTGTTCTCCCCGCACAAGAGAGCCAAAGATACCCAAGAACTTGACGCCATAACGTTGATTGATCTCCGGTAGATGTGCCCGCAGAGTCTGCAGAGCATCTTCGAGTGTAAAACTCAATCTGTCAGAGTCGCCTTCCCGCATGCTCTCAGTCACCTCCCTGGACACCCTATTCTACAACTTGTAGCCGATAGTGCGTAGGAAGTTCTTGCGATCTTCGATGTCAGTCTCGGTCTCGATCCCCTGCGGTGAGTAGCCGACGATGACGCCGAGGATGCCGCGGCCCTGCTCGGTCTCGGCGACAATCATCTGTACGCAGGTTGATAAGGCGCGGGATCGCAGCGTATGCAGTAATTATTGCTGCGATGAGGTGTTCGATGCTGGCTAGATTGTTTCGCTCACGATTGCTCATTAAGGTCTTGGGCTGACTGTTCACGTACCAGGATCAACGTTCGTGCTTCATGCTCATCTTGTGTGAGGCAACTCTGTATTTGACAAACTGGCAATTCGGTCTAGAATGATACGCAGTTGATTCACAGATGATTCACATACCGGGAGTGATGAGATGGTAGTGAAGAAGATTCTGCCAGTGCGCGAGGTACGCGAGAATCTGTCCCGATTGTTGGATGAAGCAGAGGATACTCATGAGCCCGTGATGATCACCCGTTACGGCCGGCCGGCCGGTTATCTCATCGGCTATGAGATCCTCAACCGCTTGATGGAAAGGCTGGAGAAGCTGGAGGATATTCGAGCAATGCGTGAGGCCGAGGCCGAATGGCGTGCCAGAGGCGGTCAGCCTTTTGAAGAAGCCTTGGCCGAGGTTGAAAACCAGGAAGCAGTTGGCAGGTGAAGTATCGGATTGAGACGGTAAGCAGCCGGATCAAACGGGAATTGTTTCGTATTCATCCTCTTGACCGTCAGCGTGTTGCCGAGGCGGTGCAGACACTGGCTGACGATCCACGTCCTCTGGGTGTCAAACAACTGGAATTGAATGTCTACCGACTGCGAGTAGGGGACTACCGGGTTATCTACAAGGTGTTTGACGCCGAAGGTGTCATACTAATCGGGCGGGTAGCCCGTCGCTCGGAGAGCACATACCGTGGCTTGCGTCGGCTGTTTGAACCAGGCCGCAGTGACTGAAGTTGTGAGAAATGGCAACGCCGCACACAAGGTGCGACGTTACAGAAGTCGAGATTACATCGGAGCTTATCTCCAACGTTCAGGCAGCTCCATTTCCACGTTCCTCAAAGCGTGCTGGAAAGTATCTGACAGAGGTTTGCAGGGAAGAGAGCTAAATTTGCTACAGCTTATACCCAATCGTGCGTAGGAAGTTCTTGCGGTCCTCGATATCTTTCTCGCTCTCGATTCCCTTTGGTGATGATCCGTCGATGACGCCGAGGATGCCGCGACCCTGTTCGCTCTGCGCGACGATCACCTGAGTTGGATTGGCGGTAGCGCAGAAGATGTGACAAACCTCGGGTACGTCCTTGATCCGGTTCAGCACGTTCACCGGGAATGTGTCATTGAGGAAGATGATGAACGTGTGCCCAGCGCCGATCGCCCGTGCGTTTTGTACAGCAAGTTCAGTGAGTGTTTCATCCGTCCCTGACTTGCGGATCAGGCACGGGCCGGAGGCTTCGTTGAACACCAGGCCAAACTTTATTCCCGGAACGGCGGTCACCAGCGCTTCATGCAAGTCCTCGACCGATTTGATGAAGTGGGTCTGACCGAGGATAAAGTTGAGTTCGTTCGGATTCTCGATATTGACGACTTTCAGTTCCATCACAACCTCCCGTGGAAATTGAGAGATTGAGTGATTTACAATCCCCCGATCGCTCAATCACTCAATGGCTCAATTTTGCGCATGATCTCCTCTGCGCTTAATGCTACCTCGGTCTCCTCACCGCTGTCCATCTCCTTCAGTTTGCCCTTCTTCGAAGTGGCTTCGTCATCGCCAAGAACGAGAAGGTAGCGAGCGGAAAGCTTGTTTGCCTGCGTCATCTGTTTTCTGAAGGATCGCCCGCGGTAGTCAAGGTCGACGGAAAGCCCCTCCCCGCGAAGGCCGTTTGAAAGATCGAGGGCGAGCGTCCGTCCAGCGTCGCCCAAAGTTACGAGGAAGAGGTCGATGCGGTGCTCCATTACCTGTTCTTCCCTCTCCTTGAGGACGAGGATCAGTCGCTCCATTCCCCCAGCAAAGCCGACCCCCGGGGTATCCGGGCCGCCGATCATCTTCACGAGGTCGTCGTATCTTCCGCCACCGAGGAGGGCATCCTGCGCGCCGAGGTCCTTTGACGTAAGCTCGAATACGGTGCGCGTGTAGTAGTCGAGGCCACGCACCAGGTGGGGATCGACCACGTAATCCAAACCGAGCTGGTCAAGCAGTTCCTTCACTCTTTCAAAGTGGTCGGCGCAATCATCGCACAGGTGCTCCGTGCTCCCCGGGGCATCGGCGATGTATGGCTGGCAGATCTTGTTCTTGCAGTCGAGAATCCGCAGCGGGTTATCGTCATACCGACGCTGGCAGTCCTCGCACATCGAGCCAATGTGGGGGGCGAAGTGCGCGCGCAGTGCTTCACGATACCGCTCGTGATCAGCCGCGCAGCCGATGCTGTTTAGCCGCAGCGACAGTCCACCCAGGCCAAGCTCGTGCATCAGGCTCCAGGCAAGGCTGATCACCTCAACGTCCAGCGAAGGATCTAATGATCCGATCGCCTCCACCCCGTACTGATGAAACTGGCGGCTGCGCCCTTTCTGTGGCTTTTCATAGCGGAACATCGGTCCGATGTAGTACAGCTTCTGAAAAGGGTCCTGGGTTGTCATTCCATGCTCAACGTAGGCGCGAACGACGGATGCTGTAGCCTCGGGGCGCAGGGTAAGCGACCTTCCCTTCTTGTCGGGGAAGGTGTACATCTCTTTGTTGACGACGTCCGTTGCCGCGCCGATCCCACGAGAGAAGAGCTCGGTATGCTCCACTAACGGGGGGCGAATCTCGCGGTAGTTAAACCTGCGAGCGATTTTGCGAATCGTCGCTTCCAACCGCGTCCAGTAGTCGGCTTCATCGGGGAGGATGTCGCGCATCCCGCGCACGGATTCGTATGCCATCTTTTTACAGTTCCTTCATCAAGTTTGCCATCTCGATCATCGTCTCCGCGGCCTGGGAACCCTTGTTTCCCATCTTCGTCCCCGCCCGCTCGATCGCTTGGTCGATTGTGTCGGAGGTGATTACACCGAATACGACCGGGACATCGACCTCGAGGTTCACCCGGGCCAGGCCCTTGGCGATCTCGCTTGCGATCATGTCGAAGTGCGGCGTCGCCCCTCGGATTACCGCGGCAAGGGCGATAATCCCATCGTACTTCCCACTCTGAGCCATTACGCGTGCCACTTTTGGCACCTCGAACGCCCCCGGCACCCAACACACTTCGATCGCATCCTCTGCTACGTTCGACCGGCGCAATCGATCGAGCGCCCCGTCGAGGAGGCGCGTTGTAATCAGATCGTTGAATCTGCTGACGACGATCCCCGCTCGCAAGCCTTTGCCGTCGAAGCCTCCCTCGTATACCTTCGTCATTTCTCCCTCCTCTCCTTAACTTGATGGTCTAGTGATTGAATCATTACGTCGTTGAGCCATTTGCCGCTACCTGATCTCCAATCTCTCAATCCGCTCCCGCGCTTTCCTGATTCAAACGTCTTGCAATTGGTGCCCCATCTTCTCCTTCTTCGTCTTCAGATAGTAACGATTGTGCTCGTTGGGAGGAATCTCGATCGGGATCTGCTCGGTGATTTTGAGCCCGTATCCGCTGAGGCCGACCACCTTCTTCGGGTTGTTCGTCAGAAGGCGAATCGTCGTCAGGCCGAGGTCGCACAGGATCTGCGCTCCGATCCCGTAGTCGCGCAGGTCAGCGGGGAAACCGAGGCGCTCGTTGGCCTCCACTGTATCGAGGCCCTGGTCCTGCAGGTGGTAGGCGCAGACCTTGTTTTTCAGACCAATCCCGCGTCCCTCCTGCCGCATGTAGACGATGACTCCCAATCCCTCACGCTCAATTATCTCCATCGCGTGGTGAAGCTGATCCCCACAGTCGCATCGAAGCGATCCGAATACGTCACCCGTGAGGCACTCGGAGTGGACGCGCACGAGTACGTTCTCCTTTCCGGCAACATCCCCCTTGACGAGCGCTACGTGCTCCTCGTCTTCGATGGGACTCGTGTAACTGACGATCTTGAAGTCACCGTAGCGCGTCGGAAGTTCTGCTGTCGCCACGCGCTCCACCAGGTTCTCGTGCCGCTTGCGGTAGGCGATGAGGTCGGCGATGTTGGCGATGGCCAGCCTGTGTTCTGTGGCAAATTCCTTCAGTCGCGGAAGGCGGGCCATCGTTCCGTCGTCGTCCATTACCTCACAGATCACCGCTGCCGGTTTCAACCCGGCGAGACGAGCCAGATCGACCGCCGCCTCGGTGTGGCCAGCACGCTTGAGGACGCCGCCGTCCTGTGCGATCAAGGGGAAGACGTGCCCCGGACGAGCCAGGTCGTCCGGCCCGGAATGATCGTCGATCAGTACCTGTACGGTATGAGCGCGGTCGTGCGCCGAGATCCCCGTGCTGATTCCAGCGTGTGCATCGACACTGATTGTAAACTTTGTCCCGTGCAAGGCAGTGTTCTCCGGTGTCATCGGTGGGAGGGTCAGCTTGTGAGCACGCTCTACGTCTATCGGTGCGCAAATCAGGCCGCGAGCGTACTTGGCCATGAAGTTGATTGCTTCTGCAGTGACGTGTTCGGCGGCGATCACCAGGTCGCCCTCGTTCTCCCTGTTTTCGTCGTCAACAAGGATCACCATTTTGCCACTCTTGATCCGCTCGATCGCCTCTTCTATGCTAATGAACATGCTTCATCATCCCCCGAACGTACTTTGCCAGTATGTCGAACTCGATGTTCACCGGGTCTCCAACTCGTCTATCCCGCAGAGCGGTCCGTTCATACGTCTGCGGGATCACCGCAACTTGAAACGTCCTCTCAGTCGTAGCAAACGGTGTCAGGCTTATCCCATCGACCGTCACTGACCCTTTATCCACCACGTAGGCGCGGTACTCGCTCGGGTAAGAGAAAGCGAACACCCACCCTTCGCGCTCGCGACGGACCATCTGTACCTTGCCGAGGGCATCCACGTGTCCGAGCACAAGATGCCCGTCCAGACCGTTTTCGAGAGTCAGCGGGAGCTCCAGGTTCACGCGCGCGCGCAGATGTTGCTTGCCAAGCGACGTACGCATGAACGTCTCCGAGGAGATATCGGCGCGGAAACCATCTCGTGTCACTTCGGAAACACTGAGACAGACACCGTTGACCGCAATACTCGCTCCCAGTGTCAGCCCATCGCGTAGGGAGGTAGCGATACCAAGTCGGTCGCGGCGCAGCTCTACTAGCAGTCCCAAGTCAGCCACAATTCCAGTAAACATCGATATAAGCGAGTTTACTGCAACGGAGAATATCGATCAACGAAGTTGCGCCACCATCAATGCTTGGATACCCTATCCGTTCAGGAGGCTATCTTGCTAAAACGACGTGCTTATTTGGTATTTGTGCTGTTGATCGTGATTGCTTCTTTCGTTGCCCTTGCCGGGACGACGAAGGATATGACATATAAGATCACCAAGAAAGGCAACTTCAACGAGGTCACGGTGAGGACCGCGCTGGCAAGTTATGTCTTTTCGGAGAACGGTGGGGTATTGAAGAGTGTCTACCTTGCATTCGCCTCTTACGGGTCGAAGGTGGTAGAGCTCGTTCCAGGGACGAAGACCGACCCCAAGACGCTAGAACGGCAGTATGTGAGTAATGTGGTGTTTCCATTCACTACCACAACGGGCGATGGCCAACCGTTCACCTACACCCTTGTTGGTGTCGATCAACCGACCCCGGATAAATTGAGCGTTGAATTTCGTGGCACCGCTGGTGATCTGACGCTCGACAAGAAATTCGTCATTTACAACAATCCCTACTACACGGTCGACGTAGAGGTGAGTGTGGAGAACGGCTCCGATCAGGCTGGATCGGTTCAGATGACGGTTGGGGACTACACCCCTGTCGAGAAGGGAAGGTCTCTTGTTTATCAGTTCGATAACGGTGCCGGCAGTGACCTCCTGGCGCAGGGTTCGTACACGTCGTTCAACGGTGTTGGCCTGATGGACAAGAAGACGGTCTTCTTCCTTAAGGTAAACAAGGGAGAAGGAGCAACACCGTTTGTAAAGCGCGAACAGTCGGGAAACAGGCGGTTCGGCGTTGATCTTGCTGCCAGTCCGGGGACGACGAGCTACTCATTCTCCCTGTACGGGGGCCGTAGGCAGTACCTCTTGATGGAGCACTCCGGACTGGGAACGCTGGATAACCCGGGGACGGCTGCACGACTGATGATCCCGGTGATCCAATTTCTAAATATCCTCTACCGCTACACGGGAAACTACGGGTGGGCGATCCTTCTGTTCACTTTGATCACGCGGGTGATCCTCTTCCCGCTGATGCGCAAGCAGTACCACTCGATGGCCAAGATGCAGAAGCTGCAACCGCGATTGAAGAAGATACAGGAGCGGTTTAAGGATGATAAACAGCTTATGCAGCAGAAGCTGATGGAGATGTACAAGAAAGAGGGGGTCAACCCGATGGGTGGATGCCTTCCGATGTTCGTTCAACTTCCGATTCTGGTCCTGCTTTGGAAGGCGATCCTCTATTCTGCCACCCAGATTCATCTATCACCCGGCTTCCTGTGGATTTCCGACCTCAGCGTGCGTGATCCGTACTTCATTCTCGTGATCTTGACCACAGGAGTGATGATCCTGCAACAGAAGATGATGACCCCAATGACTACCACTGATGCGAAGGGAAGTCAGAAATACATGGGGTACATGATGCCTATATTTATGGCCGTCTTCTTGTACAACTTCCCGGCTGGTCTGTGGTTCTACTACCTGCTGACGACCGTTCTTCAGGTGGCCCAGCAGTACTTCGTCAATTGGGAAATGGCGAAGGCCGAGGCAGAGAGCGGCAGCGGCGTTGCCGAGATCGTCGAAGACGATGCGCCTGAAGAGATCATTGGGGCAGGGACGAGTGATGACAACACCGATAGAGACGGTAAGTAGGGAGGTCGAGTCCTTCCTGCGGGAGCTTCTTAATGTCCTTGAGGAGGAAGAGATCACGTTCGCCGTCGAGGGCGACCCCATGGAGGAGTTGTACGTCAACCTCACGGGGAACCTGTTCTCCTTGCCTGAAGAGCGCCCGATCCTCACTGCGCTGGAACACCTGGTGCAGATAGCCGTCCATCGCAAGACCGGAATCGATTGTGCCATTATCCTCGATGTCAACGGAGCGGTGAAGAAGCGGCGGGCGGAGCTCATCAAGTTCGCCCTCGGAGCCGCTGAAGCGGTGCGTCGTGAGCACAAGCGGATACGGCTCAACCCGATGCCCTCACGCGAGAGGCGCACAATCCACATCACGCTCGCTAACTTCCCCGGAGTGAAGACCTACAGCGTCGGCGAGGGCGACGAACGTCGCGTGGTCATCGAGCCAGAAGACGCGTGATGCCAGGCGGTATCGCTGGCGAGACTATCGCCGCCATCTCAACCCCGATCGGCGAGGGGGGAATCGGGATCGTCCGGTTGAGTGGACCGGATGCGATCAAGATCGCAGCACGCTTGTTCAGGTCTCCAAGAGGGGTAGATATTCACGCTGTCCCTACACACACAATCCATTACGGACACATCTTGTTTCAGGGTGAGATCATCGACGAGGTGCTGCTGTCGGTGATGCGCACCCCCCACACCTACACGCGCGAGGACGTGGTGGAGATAAACTGCCACGGCGGGATCGTTGCCGTGCGTATGGTCCTCGATGCCGTGCTGGCTTCGGGAGCGCGCCTCGCCGAAAGAGGGGAATTTACGAAGCGCGCCTTCCTCAACGGGCGGATCTCCCTCGATCAGGCCGCATCGGTCCTCAACATCATCAGTGCGAAGACGAAGCTCGGTTTGGAGGTGGCGGTCGATCAGCTCGGGGGGCGCTTCTCCGAAGAGATCGAGCTGATACGCCATCAGATCGCCTCCCTCCTCGCACGGATCGAGGTGGAGATCGACTACCCGGATGAGGATATCGCACAAGGCAGCATCCTCGGCGATGTGCATAAGATCATCGCGCAGGTGGAGCATCTACTGACAGCGAGCTCACAGGGACGGGTGCTCCGCGAGGGGTTGATCATCAGTATCATCGGGCGGCCGAACGTAGGCAAGTCGACGCTCCTAAACACCCTTCTCTCCGAGAAACGGGCGATCGTCACCGCAATACCTGGAACAACGCGCGATACGGTAGAGGAGATCGCGGTGATCGGCGGCGTACCGGTGCGCCTGATCGATACCGCCGGGATGCGAACGCCGAGCGATCCGGTCGAGGCCGAGGGCGTGCGCCGGTCTCATGAGGCCATTAAACGTGCTGACCTCATTCTCCTCCTCCTCGATCGTAGCTGTGAGATGACTTCTGAGGACTTCTCCCTCTTGCGGCGAGCGTGGGAGAGACCTCTCTTCATCGTGCTGAACAAGATAGACCTCCCCGCAGCAATAACACCGAGTATGATCGATTTGCAGGTGCACGGCCATCGGCTCTTTGAGATCTCCGCTGAGAGCGGACAGGGAATCAAGCAGCTAGAACAGGGAATCCTTGATCGCCTGATGGGCGGAGAGATCGAGGGACGTAACTCCGCTCTCCTCCTCGACGCGTGGGAGAGGGACTTGCTGCGTCGCATGCACCAGGGGCTGGTTCAAGTTGCCGAGACGATCGAAGGGGAAACCTCGGCAGACATCATCGCCGAGGAACTGCGTACTGTGCACACAATAGCAGGCGAGCTGCAGGGAATCGACGCCGATGAGGAGGTCCTCGACGAGCTCTTCCGCCGCTTCTGTGTTGGGAAGTGACGAGCCTCCACCAGAGCGACACGCATCACCTATGCTGCGGCCAGATGTACACTCGAAAGTTCTCCCGATGGGCTTCCAGGCACAGACAAACTCACTATGATTGATATACCATGGTTACGAACATCGCCGCATCGATCGGTTCCCGGTTCCTTGCATCCGCTATTCACAAGTTCCCCGTTTCAGAAACGGCGGTGCTCCGCGAGGGGGAATGCATAAGGCTGTTCGGCATCCCCCTATGCACTGTCACCTTCGAGAAGGCGCTTGAAGCGGCGGAGCGAATGATCGAGCGTGGGGACGGATCACACGTTGTGGTCACCCCGAACACGGTCTCGCTGATGCGATCGCAGAGAAACGACGCTCTTCTTGAGGCCTATCGGCGTGCCGACATGGCTGTTGCCGATGGAATCGGCTTGGTTTGGGCGGCAAAGACTCTTGGGTTATCGCTCTCCGAGCGGATCCCCGGGATTGCCCTTGCCGAGGAACTGCTGCGCCAGGGAAACGAGCGTGGCTACCGTGTGTTCCTACTTGGGGGAAGAGAGGGCGTTGCGGTGCGGGCGAAGGAACGCTTGCTACGACGCTTTCCTAACCTCGAGATCGTCGGAGCACGACACGGCTATTTTGAGGATGAAGGGGAGGTCATCGACGCGATCGGTATAGCGCGACCGGATATTCTCCTTGTCGGCATGGGCGTTCCACGCCAGGAGCTGTTCATGATGCGCATTCGCGACCAACTAAGCGTTCCGTTGATGATCGGAGTGGGCGGTGCGCTGGATATTTTCTCAGGTGATCGCACGCGTGCGCCACGAGTCTGGCAAGGACTGGGCCTTGAGTGGCTGTACCGCCTTCTCATCGAGCCACACAGGCTGCGCGACGCGATCTTGATCCCCCGCTTCATGCTGCGTGTGTTGTGGGCGCGCGCAACTCGCTTTCGACCAGACCCTGTGCCCTCTTCGATGAGGCAGATCGATAGTCCTTAGACCAAACGCAGTTAGTTGCAAACGACCAAATCGACCACGTTTACCTGCACAGATCCCTTCCAGTCGTCGAACCCAGCTCGGAAGACGACACACACGGGACCGTCCTCGAACAGGTCGATGTGGTTTGCCATACGGAAGGCGATAAACGGGAGTGAGACACCATTTTGCACCAGCCTCCCCTTGAGGTGTTGCCTGCCTGAACCGACGAAGGTCATCTCCTCGAACAGGCAGTCGCGCAGGAGGAGGATCGGCGACGGGTTCCCTGGGCCGTACGGCGAGAGGGAGCGCAGGTTGGTGTAGAAGCGGATGTCGATCTCCCTCGCCGCTACCTCCGCATCGATCATCTCCGCTCCGTGCCTCGCCTGAACCGGCTGTTGAGTCATGTACTCCAGTAGACGTTTACGCAGTTGCGGGAGGCGCTCATTTTCGAGCGAGAAACCCGCCGCCATCTTGTGGCCACCGTAGCGGAGCAGAAGGTCTGAATGTGCGCTCAGGCACTCGGCCATGTTGAACCCTTCGACACTGCGACACGATGCGCGGCTCACCCGCGAACCCTCTGAGATGACGATCGCTGGCACGTGGTAGCGATCGGCGAGGCTGGAGGCGGCGAGCCCGAGGATTCCCTCGTTCCAATGCTGCCCCGAAAGGACGACTATACCGTCGTCTCTAGGATTGGCTCCGTTTGATGCAAGCTGTTCCTCGGCTTGTGCGATAAGATCGCGCTGGGCGATCTCGCGATCGCGGTTGTAGTCGAGAAGGATCTCCGTCAGATACTCGGCGCGATTGCGATCTCTTGTCGTCAATAGGAGGAAGGCGACCTTGGGATCGCCGGCTCGGTTGGCCGCGTTCAGTTTTGGGGCGATGAAGTAGCCGATGTCACGCGCGCTGATCCGCTTTATGTTGATTGAGAGTCGCTTTGCCAGCACCTGCAGCCCGAGGGACGATCCCTCCCCGCGGGTAATGAGCGAGAATCCCTTGCGCACAAGAGCGCGGTTCTCGATTTCTGGGCCCTCGGCGAGGGGCACGAGGTCGGCGATTGTTCCCAGAGCCACAAGGTCGAGCAACTCATAGGGGGTGGGGCGATTTAGCCGTTCGTACAGGGCGCAGATGAGCTTGAACGCCACTCCCACTCCGGCCAGATGTCGGTTAGGATAGGAATCGGTATCCTGGTGGGCGTCAATTAATGCCACTGCCGCAGGGATCTCGCCTGTGGGCAGATGATGATCGGTAACAATCGTGTCGATACCAGCTTCACGAAGGATAGCGATCTCTTCGATGTTCGAGATTCCACAATCGACGGTGATCACAAGGTTGAATCCCTCTCCGATCGCGTGCTGAACGAACTTCTTCGAGAGGCCGTGGCCGTTTTCACGGTTCCCAACTTCCACCTTGATTGTCCTAGAGGGAAAGAGAGGGAGAAGCCCCTGATAGAGAACGGCTGCGCCGGTCAGGCCATCGGCGTCGAAGTCACCATGGATATAGATTGTATCTTTGTTGTTGATTGCAGAAATGACACGCGCTACGGCCTCTTCCATACCCGAAAGGAGAAAAGGGGAATGGAAGCGATCGATATCGGGATCGATCAGTCTACGCCAGTCACCTCCTCCTCGATGGGCGAGGAGAACTGCAAACGGATGAACGCAGGATAGGGAAGTAGCAATCTGGTCGACCAGATTCTCTTCCGGGAGGGGAGAAATCTCCCATCTCCTCTCCCCCCGGATGAGGGACTTCATCAGTGTTTCTTTGCCTTAGCTGTCTTGAGAGACCACGCGTAGAGGATTGGATTGGCGATATACATCGACGAATAGGTGCCGACGATAACGCCGATCAGAAGCGCCACCGAGAACCCTCGCAGTACCGACCCGCCGAAGAAGAACAGGATGATCACCGGGATTAACGTGGTGAATGATGTGTTTATTGTTCGTGAGAGGGATTGGTTGACACTCTTGTTGATGACATCGAAGACGGAGCTCTTCCTTTCGATCTTCATGTTCTCACGGATACGATCAAAGATTACGATCGTGTCGTTTAAGGAATATCCGATGATCGTTAGAAAGGCGGCAATTGTTGGCAAATTAATGTCAATATGGAAGAGGGCGAACGCGCCGAGAGCGATCGAGACGTCGTGAATCAAGGCGACAACAGCACCGACAGCGTAGCGCATGCGGAATCGCCATGAGACGTAGATCAGGATCACGACAAAAGCAAGCAGGATTGCCTGCCACCCCTTCTGGGTGAGCTCCTTGCTCACCTCCTGCCCGATCGACTTGCGACTGATCTCGTTGCTTATCGCGAACTTGTCTTTCAGCGTGCTTTCGATGCGGTTTATCGTGTCCTGATTAGCCTCCACATCGAGCTGAGTGGTGATCACCTTGCGATTATGCCCCGATACATCCTGAATTATGCTTTGGGAAAGGTTAATCGGGCTGGGAATCGCAGCGAGAACACTGCGGACATCCGCTGTGCTCACAGGCTTATCGAAGTCCACCGTAAACTCTGTCCCGCCGGTGAAGTCAATCCCCAGTCTCAGTCCTCGCACCGCGGGGATAATCAATAGCCAGCTAATCAGTACTAGGGTTATAGAGATAGGGACGAAGTACTTCGCCTTCCCGAGGAAATCTAAATGGTGCATACGCTGGCCTCCTCTAGAGGGACTCGACCTTCTTTGCCCACCGGGACTTGATCCGGCTCGCCTTATTCTTATGGATCGTGTGATGGCGGGCCGCTTTGTCTGCCGCTTGCGCAAGTTCCGGGAGCAAGGACCGGGCCGATTCTTTGTCTTGGGAGGCCAAATGCAACCGGATCTGTTTGATAACACCCTTGAGGGCTATCTTTCGCGCGTGGTTAAGCCTCCACCGCTTGTCATTCTGTCGCATGCGTTTTTCAGCCGAACGAATATTAGGAATTTCTATCACCTCTGAACCTTAAGTCGTTGCTACATTCGAGCAAGCAATGCAGAATTTTAGCGGATGCGTAGCGTGGATGCAAGCTGTGAGAAAGATGTGTTAATCATGGGTGGTGAACCAAAGGAAACATTGATCTTGTTGAGCCCCTGAGCGGTGATTCTGGAAAGCAGGTGCGGGCAACGTGACATTGATCACCCCAACACAATGGTAAACTGCGGTAAGTGGTAAAAAGACGAGCATAGCGCCGGGTGCCTGTTCACAATAGTCCGCTTGTCAATCCGTGCTAATCGGTCTAGGATAGATGCGAAATTGTTTGGTTCTTATTTCTTGAGGGGGACTCATGGAATCCATTGTAAAACGCGATGGTCGCGTTGTTGTTTTCGACGAAGCGAAGATAACAACGGCGATCTGGAAGGCGATGCGCGAGGTTGGCGACGGAGACGAGGTCGAAGCCAAGCGCCTTTGCGATCTTGTCACTGGCATGCTGGATGAGCGCTTCCCGGTGGACTACCCCACGGTGGAGGAGATCCAAGACACTGTCGAAGAAGCCTTGATAGAGGCGGGATACGTTCGCACGGCCAAGGCATACATCCTCTACCGAAAGCAGCATACAGACCTCCGTCAGCTGGGCGGCCTGATGGACGAGATGCCGCTTGTGGACGATTACCTGAACGATCGCGACTGGCGGGTACGCGAGAACAGCAACATGAGCTTCTCCCTGCAGGGGCTCAACACGCACATTACCGAGCACGTGATCAGCCGCTACTGGCTCACCAAGATCTACCCGCAGCGCGTGCAGGAGACGCACGATCGCGGAGACTTTCACATTCACGATCTGGGAACACTGGGAGCGTACTGTGTCGGATGGGACCTTCCGGATCTTCTCAAGCGTGGCTTTCGCGGTGTACGCGGGAAGGTGGAATCGCGCCCGGCAAAGCACTTCCGCGTCGCGCTCCTACAGGTAGTCAACTTCATGTACACCCTACAGGGTGAGTCGGCTGGCGCACAGGCGTTCTCCAACCTGGACACCTACCTCGCCCCGTTCATCCGCTACGACCACCTGAGCTACGAAGAAGTGAAGCAGAACCTGCAGGAATTCGTGTACAACATGAACGTGCCAACGCGCGTGGGCTTCCAGACACCTTTCACCAATGTGACCATCGATCTTGAAGTCCCAAAGTATATGAAGGACGATCATGTGATAGTCGGCGGCGTACTGCGTGAGTCGGTGTACGGAGATCATCAGCGCGAGATGGACATGTTCAACCGGGCCTTCGCCGAGGTGATGACTGAGGGGGACATGCAGGGGCGACCGTTCACCTTCCCCATTCCCACCTACAACATCACCAAGGACTTCAACTGGGAGAACGAGAACCTCGCTTCTGTGTGGAAGATGACGGCAAAGTACGGGATCCCGTATTTCTCCAACTTCATCAACTCTGACATGAGCCCGGAGGACGCGCGCTCGATGTGCTGTCGGTTGCGGATCGATAACCGCGAGCTGAAGAAGCGTGGTGGCGGACTGTTCGGGGCCAATCCGCTCACCGGTTCAATCGGAGTAGTGACGATCAACCTGCCGCGGCTGGGATATCTTGCTCAGAACGAGGCAGACTTCTTCTCCCGTTTGGAAGAACTGATGGAGCTAGCCAAGAAATCGCTCATCGTCAAGAGAAAGACCCTGGAGAACCTGACCGATCGCGGGCTGTACCCGTACTCGCGCTTCTACCTGCAATCGATCAAGGACCTTGAGGGCGGTTATTGGAAGAACCACTTTTCCACGATCGGGATCATTGGAATGAACGAGGCGATCCTCAATCTGTACGGACTGTCGATCGCCGATCCTGAGGGGCGCGAATTTGCCGCAAGAGTCCTCGACTTCATGCGCGATCGGCTAGCCGACTTTCAGGAGGAAACGGGTGAGATCTTCAACCTGGAGGCGACCCCGGCTGAAGGGGCGAGCTATCGCCTGGCCAAGCGCGATTTGGAGCGCTATCCCGACATCCGCATCTACAACATTGAACGCTACGGCGGAGACACCCCCTACTACACCAACTCCACCCATCTCCCCGTAGGCCTCACCGATGACCTGTTCGAGGCGCTCACGATGCAGGATCCGCTGCAGACACGCTACACCGGCGGGACGGTATTCCACGGATTCCTCGGAGAGAGCAATCCCACCCCGGAGGCGGCCAAGCGACTGGTGAGGAAGATCGCGGAAAACTTTCATCTCCCGTATTACACCCTCACCCCCACGTTCTCCGTGTGTCCCAAGCACGGGTACATCGCGGGGGAGCACAAATACTGTCCCAAGTGTGACGAAGAGCTGATAGAAAGCTTCAAAGAAAACAAACCTCAAGGAGGCATAAAAGTTGAACTACAAAGAAGACCAAGATGGTAATCTCATTCTCGAAGATGGCAGGGTAATCCCGGCAGAGCAAAGACAGAAGGCAGAGGTCTACTCGCGAATCGTTGGCTACTTAAGACCGGTAGAGCAGTGGAATGATGGCAAGCAGGCCGAATTCGCCGATCGGAAGACCTATACCACCAAGCCAGTGGTGCACGCATAGAGGGGCTGGAGCTGACCAGAGCTTTAGCCCCGGTCGGCGTGCTCTCAGGCGTGCACGGAGGGACTTATGTCGATCCATATAAGATACGGTTATAAGAACAGCATCTTCTCACAACGGCTTGATATCTCACCGCTTGCGCCGACAGTCATACGCTATTGGCAGTGGGCTCATACGGTAATCGTAGCCGTGTTTGGGAGTTTATGCGGATCGACATGAACAATGGTGGCGCGGACGCTTTGCGCAACGCCATTATGCCTAAAACACAAAGGAGGAATGCAATCAGGCCAAAGTCTAAAAGTGGGTCTGGCGCTACAAAAAAACATTCAAGCTCTCAATACCTCGGTAAATCGAAGCAAAGGCGATGATCCGAGGAAGAAAAGCGGACATTCAAAGTCAAACAAATGAGCATAATGACAGGATTCAAGGTGACATAAAAAGCCAACGTAAGTTTTGTTACTGGTTCAAAATGCCTTAGCCAGCTTTTTGTGCAGCTGATCCTGAGCGATCTGCTAGAAACCAGAGAAAACCAGTGAACTAACGCAATGCACGAAACAAGGAGTGAACCTAATGGCGAAAGTGATCTGTATGTTCAACCACAAGGGTGGTGTCAGCAAGACAACCACATCCTACAACCTTGCGTGGATGCTGCGTGAGAAGGGCAAAAGGGTCCTTCTTGTTGATGCCGATTCACAGTGCAACCTTACCAACATCGCCCTTGGGGAAGACGAGTTCGCGCAGTTCTACTTAGACCATCCGGATCGCAACATCAAAGGTGCTCTCTCCCCCGCGTTCGACGCGAAACCCGTTATGCTTGAAGCTGTGGAATGCGTCACTGTCAAGGGGCAAGAGGGTCTATTCCTACTTCCTGGCTCGTTCGAGCTGTCGGAATATGAGGTTTCATTGGGCGTGTCATTCACCCTCTCTGATACCATGGCAACACTCAAGAACTTGCCTGGGTCCTTTGCCTTCCTCCTCAGCAGGACGGCCGAACACCATCAAGTGGATTATATAATCACCGATTTTCGCGTCCGCTTTGAGGCAACAGTTTGAACTGATAGACAGTGACTGCACCCGGCTTCTCAGTCGCGTAAGAGACCATGTCAACAGGGTTTGTGTTCTTTGTTGCCGTGGCTGAAGGCGTGGGTTGATGTTAGTGTTAGTGGCGGTTTAAACCGAGATGTGTAGGCGCTAAGACACTATCGTCAGCTTCTTCCCTCTAACTCGCTACACACGCAGATTGTTCGTTAGTTCTCTCTAGATCAAAGTATCAATGCAGTTTGGTACGTCAGCTCTCTACATGCGTGCACTCGTTGTCATTTGTTTTAATCTTCAACAACTTGACTTTTAAGCGTCACGGTGTATAATATTGTCCATGCGCGACACTAGCTTCTTTACTCATCCTGAGAACGACTGGCAACGGCGCTACGAAGCCTTGCGTGCCTCGTTCGTAGAACGCTTGCCCGCAAGGATCGTCGCCGATCGTTTCGGCTACTCCCCCGGGTATATTCGGCTGTTGCGCCATCAGTTCCAGCACGGGAAGATCGACTTCTCTGAGCCCGTTCCCGAGGGGAAGGCGGCCCGTCGCCGCGTTACCTCCGAGATCAGGCGCCGAATTAGGGCATGGCGGGAGCGCCGCCTCTCCGCCGGTGAGATCACTGTATTGCTCTCCGAAGACGGTATCGAGATCTCTGTGCGCACCGTGGAACGTGTACTGGCAGAGGAGGGCTTTCCAAAGCTGCCGCGGCGCACCCGGTTGAAGGTGGGACTGACCGTCAACGGAGCCGAGGTGCCAGAGCGCTCGCAGTTGGTGTCACTCAGCAAATTGAACGGGAAGCGCTTCGATTGTGCCGGGGCGGGTGTGTTCCTGTTTGCCCCGTTCCTGGCCCAACTCGACGTCGAGAAGATTGTCACCGCCGCTTCACTTCCCGGCAGTAAAGTGATCCCTGCTATCAACTACTTACTATCGTTCCTCACCCTGAAGCTGTTGGGGACAGAACGCTATGCTCACGTTGCTGACCACGCCTTCGACCCCGGGCTCGGCCTCTTCGCCGGGCTCAACGTGTTGCCTAAGTGCACCGCCATGTCCACCTACTCCTACTCGCTCGATGAGGTACACATTCTTCGTCTCCAGCAGGCATTCATCAACCAGGTAGCGAACCTCGGCCTCTACGATGGGAGCATCATTAACCTCGACTTCCACACCGCTCCTCACTACGGCGATGAGTCGGTGCTGGAGAAACACTGGGCGGGTGCCCGCGGTAAGGCGATGAAGGGGGCACTCACTCTGTTTGCCCAAGACGCGGCGACTAAGCTGATCCTGTATACGGCGACTGATATTAAGCGGGATGAGGCAAGCGATCAGGTCCTCTCTTTCCTCTCCTTCTGGAGGCACGTCAGGCGGGGAGTTAAGCCTACCTTTGTCTTCGATTCCCGCCTCACTACCTATTCTCATCTCTCCGAGTTGAATACCGCGGGGGCCAAGTTCATCACCCTGCGTCGTCGCGGGGAGAAGCTAGTCGACAAGGCAGGCGAACTGACCGGGTGGCAGCGGATCCACATCCCCCATGAGAAGCGCAAGTACCCTCATCCCGAGATTCACGAGTCCGCCATCACTCTGCGCGGCTACGAGGGAATGGTGCGTCAGGTCATCGTCAGGGGAAACGGACACGAGAAACCAGCGTTCCTCATCAGCAATGACTTCACTGCCCCGGTCGAGCTGCTGGTGGGAAACTACGCTCGCCGGTGGCGGATCGAGAATGGCATCGCTGAGGCGGTCAAGTTCTTCCACCTCAATGCCCTCTCTTCGCCGATTCCTGGGGGGTGTAGTAAGTTCCTCTCCTGCTACTGCACCCCCCAAGTCAAGGTGCACTTTGATGTGACGTTGACGATGATCGCCGATACCCTGTACAGCATGTTGGCGAGGAAGTTACGCGGCTTTGAGTGTTGCGATGCTCCAAAGCTGTATCGTGACTTTGTCCGCGGCAGGGGGGATGTTGCGGTTCGGAAGGACACGGTCACGGTGACCTACCCGCGACGAGTGCACAACCCCATCTTGCGGCAAGTCCCGTGGCAGCACCTCCCACAACAGGTGCCTGGCCTTGGAAGAGCTAAACTTGTCCTGAGGTTCCGGTAGCATCCCACCGTGGCCAAATGTTATATTGCCGTGACGGTTATACCCGCGCGAAAATCGGTGTTGATCTCAACATGTGCTACCGCGAACAGTCCACCGGGGATCGTCATCTTTCCGACTTCGCCCTCAACAGGGGTGTCTTCCGGAACGGTGATGCAAGCGCTCGAACGAAGTTTCGCCTCCTCCGTAATCTCCGGGTTATCGTGGTACACGCCCAGAAACTTCGTCTCAGGGAAGTTGATCAACCCGCGTGGGCCGGCCCACTTCATCAGCTTATCGAACGCCTCTGGGATCCCGTGGTAGGGGCCGATGTGGCGAATGTAAGCCACATGCAGTTCGGGCATCTCCTTCACTTCTACATTCATCGCGATCATACTCGTCCTCCTTCTTAGAGTTTGGATTGCATCCTCAGTATGGGACAAGGCAGGGGTGGTGTCTTTCCCATTCTTGCGAAGCGTTGATCGATCTTGCTAGCAGCTTCACGGATCTTGCTGAACGACTGTGGACCACCATTACGAAACTGCGATGCACTCATGCCAAAGAAGGTCTTGAACTCACGTGCGAAGGCGGCGGAACTCGAAAAGCCACAGTGCAGGGCGATAGAGGTGATTGTCATCTTGGGGTTGTTGATCAGTTTCATCGCCGCCGTCTCGGCGCGAGTCCGTCGGATAAAGGTGTTCAGTGTCTCCCCGGTCATCCCATGGAAGATTCGATGGAAGTGGTACGGGGAGAAGCTTGCCGCCTTGGCAAGTGTATGTAGGCGGAGGTCTCCGCTTGGGTGCATGCGGATGTAGTCAGTCACCCGATTGATGCGGGCGACGTACTCCTGGCGAAGTGACTCGTGGTGTTCTATCATGCCGTGCTCTCCCTTTCTTGCAGCTTCCAAAGAGTTTAGCATATGCGCGTTTCCAGTTTCCAGAACACAGTCAAGGACTTGGATCTGCGCCCTGAATGCGATTTCCTCACTCAGCGCTTGACACTTACCCCCCCGCTGGGTGTATATTGCTTCAAGAGGAGGCGAATGATATGAAACATTCGTTTGTAAGGGCTGCTGTTGTCCTGGTTGCTGTGCTGGTTCTATCTGCTATTACGGTGCAGGCTGGATCGACGTACACAACATGGACAGGGCGGTACAAGGTTGGGGAGACAGTCGCGTTCAAGGTCCAGGATTCGAATGGCGGCTGGTGGTCGTGTGGCCAGTGCAACACATGTAACCAGTCGCAGGTTCTCGGATGGCACATCGCCAATTCCTCTGGACAAACGATTTACACCGTCGTACATGATGCGCCGGTGGCGTCCGCATCCTGGCAGGGAACCTGGGCTCAAGTCGATGCAAACGGAGCGGCCGTCGCCGCCGGTACCTACACGCTGTATGTAGACACATCCGTTGGTACGCTAACGCGGTTGATCAAGCTGTACGATCCGTGCAACAGCTGCACATGGAGTTGGGGCTGGTCGTGCAACACGTGCCAGCAAACGGCGACCATTGTCACTAACTGCTATTGTCGAACGTCTCTCGTATTGCAAAAAGAGACAACAACGTGCTGCCGGCCGTTCTGGTGGCCGTGCTGCACTCCAAAGTGTCCGTAGTGGACCGTGCTGGAGCCCTGGTGGTGCTCCGGCAGTGCGTTTTAGGTAATTCAAGGAGGTTTCCGTGAAGAAGAAACTCAAGGTTCTATTGATCTTGCTGGGGTTTGTCCTGGCGATGGTGGCAGGTGGGTTGGCACAGGAGAATACTGAAACAACACCAATTCTTCCTGACATTGTGGCATTTGCCCAGGCAGCAGCAGCATCGGCTGCGCAGGCTGCGTCACAGGCACAGGCGTCAGCAAACGCAATTGCGGCTCTGTTGACACAGGTAAAGGATCCGTGTTCGGCGTGTTCTGATCAATTCGGAGCGATCGCATCAGCTCAAATAGCGGCTTCCGCCTCGGCGAAGGCATGCAGTGCTGCTTCGGCGAAGGCAGATGCGATGATCTCGCAGGTGGTGCAGGCGGCATCCGCGGCGCAGGCTGAGGCAAACGCCTCGGCGAGTGCGTGCGTGACGGCTACGGCCAGTGTTAAGACGATGATCGAGGATGTGGCTGCCGCGGCGGCGAGCGCTCAAGCGGCGGCGAAGGCATGGGTGCATGCGTGCGCTACAGCGCAGGCAAGCGCAGCTGTGATGGCCAACGATTCCGCCAATGCACTGGCAGTGGCCTTAGCCTCGGCGAACGCCTCGGCAAAGGCATGTGCCGCAGCAGCAGTAAAGGTGCAGGCATACGTCTCAGACATTGCTCGCGTGATCGCCCAAGCAGAAGCGACGGCCATGGCACAGGTGGAGGCCGCCGCAGGAGCCTACGCCGATGCCAAGGTTGCAGTAAGCGCGGTTGCCGGTGCGGCTGCTGAGGCCAATGCTCAGGCGCAAGCGTGTGCGAGGGCGTATTCTCGAGCGCAAGCGCAGGCAAGCGCTACGGCGACGTCGGTTTCCAGGGCGCAACAGATTACACGAGACATTTCAGACACGATCAATACACCGGTTTTGTGTGGAAATGTAACCACTGAAATTAGAGGAACAGTCAGCGCGGCCGCATCAGCAGTTGCCGAGGCACAGGCAGCAGCGCAGGCCGCGGCAGAAGCGGCGGCTCATGCACAGGCTTCCGCACAGGCGCGTGCTGCTGCTGCAGCGGTCGCCTATTCACGGGCACAAGCACAGGCGCAGGCAGCAGCGGTCGCCTATGCACGAGCGGAGGCTACCGCCAAAGCAATCGCCACAGCTAGGGCGGAAGCACAAGCAGCAGCCTATGCAGCAGCGACAGCTGTAGCACAAGCTCAATCGGCGGCCGAGGCACAGGCCGAGGCCATCGCTGAAGCTCAGTCCAGTGCGCATGCAAGCGCTCAGGCAGCAGCGACTGCGATCGCTCAGGCAGCGGCCACTGCATCAGCACAGGCGCAGGCAGCGGCAAACGCTGTAGCGCAGGCTCAAGCAGCGGCAACGGCAGCGGCGAGTGCGATCGCCAACGCAAGTGCACAGGCCAACGCTCAGGCGCAAGCAGCGGCATCAGCCGTTGCCGAAGCTCGGGCAGCAGCCATGGCGGCAGCGAGTGCGATCGCTAGTGCAAGTTCCAGTGCCAGTGCGCAGGCAAACGCAGCCGCAAATGCCAGCGCTTCTGCGCAATCCGCGGCCTCTTCGATTGCGAGTGCAGTCTCTCAGGCACTGGCAACGGCGCAGGCGCAGGCGCAGGCAGCGGCAACAGCATCTGCCAACGCCTCTGCGGCAGCGGCAGCCGCCGCGAGCGCGGCGTCAAGCGCCACTGCAAGTGCGCAGGCAAACGCTTCCTCGGCAGGTACAGCGGGCTCTTCCGCGTATGCATCTGCATACGCCGCATCAGAAGCGATGAACTCGTCCGCGGTTCTAACGCAGGTACATGCGGCCGTTGCGGCGAGCGCGCAGGCGCAGGCAGCGGCATTTGCTGCGGCACAGGCCTACGCGCAGGCACAAGCCGCCATCCAAAGTGGAATGCAAACCATCGCCAAAGCGGCGGCGGACGCATCGGCAGCGGCGCAGGCGGCAGCGACCGCCCAATCTCAGGCTGAGGTTGCAGTGACCGTTGGCGTGCAGGCAGCGGCAAGTGCTGAAGCGAAGGCAGAAGCAGCGGCACATGCCGCGGCGCAAGCGGCAGCGCGGGCACAGGTGGCAGTAAGTGTCGGCGTGCATGCGGCAGCGAGCGCGCAGGCATCAGCGTATGCAGCAGCAGAGGCATGTGCTCAAGCAGCGGCGCGGGCTCAGGTAGCGCTCAGCACGAGCGCGAGTGCGTATGCAGCAGCGGCAGCCAGAGCACAAGCGTCGGCGTTTGCAGCAGCATCAGCGCAGGCGAGTGCGGAGGCATCCGTTTCTGTCGGAGTCAAGGCAGCAGCGGAGGCTGAAGCCAAGGCGTTCGCTTCCGCGCAGGCAGTGGCACAAGCGTTTGCAGCCGTACAGGCATCGGCGACTGCGATCGCTGAGGCACACGCACGAGCGGCAGCGGCGGCCACGGCAGCGGCAGAAGCGTATGCTTCGGCCCAGACCGCGGCGAATGCTGCGGCATCGGCCGCAGCAAGTGCAAACACCTCGGTCTCGGTCATGTCTGACGTCCACGCATCTACTCGAGCGTTGATCGATCAAGACTGTCTGGCCGACATGTGTAGGGAGTATCAACCGACCACTCCGACCCAACCTGGATGTCCGGAACCTCGGGAGATGGAGTGGGACTTTGGCGAGGTGCGGGGTGGGATGTACATCATCTCCACCAAGTCTTTCCCGTACGAAGTCTCGTCGACACTTGCAGGATTCGACATAGTTGGTGTTAGTCAGATGTCGAGCGATCTTCCGGGAGGGGTGCAGTTCTCGATTGACACCAACACCGACAAAGGAACTCTACAGGGCATGCTCCCGTCGAGCCCGATGACCTATCACGTGGTCTATCAGTTCATCGATACCAACAAGTGCACGGTAGCTGTGCTGCATGTGTACATAAGTGTAGGCGGCGGTGAGGTGCCCGGGACTACAACCCCCACCCGGCCGGAGCCAGCTTGTGGCGCAGCTATCGCCCGCCAGTGGAACTTTGGCGACGTGAAGGGAGGAACCATTCACTTCCTGACCGCACGTCAAATTCCAGCAGACATCCAGTACCAGATCAACTCTTCTGGGGCCATCGTGGCTGAGCTGGTATCGAGTAACCTTCCGGGGCAGGCAGAGTTTAACCTGGATCTAAGTAGTCACATCGGCAAACTCTCCGGGTACATCCCGGCACAGGCGGCTACGTACCAACTCGTCTTTGCACTGTACGATCAGGCTGAGTGCGAGGTGCTCCGCCTCACAGTACTTCTCAATGTGGGAGGCAGTGCGGAAGTCACTCCTCCTTCCACTCAGACTTCAGTGTGCGTGCACGTAAGCGCAGTTGTTGCCAGCGCTCAAATGCACACCACCACTGCCTACTTGCCGCAGTACACGGAGATTGCCGTTAAGATGGCTGTCAACGGACATCTCCAGCGTACGACCAAATACGATCTGTGCGGTTCGGCTGGGACGCAGTTCACGATCCAGACGCAGGCTGACTTCTGGACACAGCAGGAAGCACACCTCATCTTCCAGAGCTGGCAGAGGTACAATGAACAGACGAGGCAGTGGGTTCCTCTCTCTAGTAACCAGCAGGTTACCCAGAATCCTAATCTCAGGATAACGCTGCAAAACGGCGGATCGCTCCGCGCTGTCTACCAGCAGGGCGAACAGGGCTAGAAAACGGCGTATCTATCGGGGGGGACGGCTACAAAGCCGTTCCCCTTTTCTATTGACGTGGGTGGCAGTGCCTGGTAACCTCTTGCACCGTGACACGCGAGGGTGGCGGAACTGGCAGACGCGCTAGCCTTAGGAGCTAGTGCCTTCGGGCGTGCGGGTTCGAATCCCGCCCTTCGCAGTTGCAGAAACGGGGTGCTGTAGGTATAATCCTGTTCAGGTTGCGGGAATAGCTCAGCGGTAGAGCACTGCCTTGCCAAGGCAGGGGTCGCGGGTCCAAATCCCGTTTCCCGCTCCAAACAGTTTAGCCGGGGAATCGCCAAAGAGCCGGGGTGGCGGAATTGGCAGACGCAAGGGACTTAAAATCCTTTGAGGGTATCCTCGTGCGGGTTCGAGTCCCGCTCCCGGCACAAGAATCGCGGGGTGGAGCAACTGGAAGCTCGTCGGGCTCATAACCCGGAGGTTGTCGGTTCGAATCCGGCCCCCGCCACCAGAAGGGCGGCGTAGCTCAACCGGTTTAGAGCGCTCGGCTCATATCCGAGAGGTTCGGGGTTCGAGTCCCTGCGCCGCTAGTTACTTGACGAACACGGGGGCGTAGCTCTAATTGGGAGAGCGCTGCGTTCGCATCGCAGAGGTTGGCGGTTCGAATCCGCTCGCCTCCAGTTGTTCTTCATGGAGTCACAGGATGTCCATTTTACAGAGCAATCTGCGTGGCCACGGTCGACGGGCAGTCCGGCGTGTGCTGCGATTTTGTATTCGGTGTATCTTCCGTTTCATGATGCGCTTGGAAATTGTCGGCGCGGAGAACGTGCCGCAACACGGTCCTCTGTTGATTGCCGCCAACCACTTCCACTTTGTCGATCCACTCGCACTGATCCGTGCTTTTCCCGGACCGTTGGAGTTCATAGGTGGAGCAGAAATGCCCTTTGCTCCGCGGCTTGTGCGTGCACTGCCAAAACTGTGGGGTTACTATGCAGTGCACCGTGGAACAGGAGCGCGCGATGCGTTGCGCAGCGCGGAGGACGCCTTGAGCGCGGGTGGTGTCGTTGGAATATTCCCAGAGGGGGGAAGCTGGGCGAGCGTTCTGCGTCCTGCACGTCCGGGGACGGCGTTTCTCGCTGTGCGTACAAGAGCGCGCATCCTCCCGGTTGGGATCGACGGTCTCGTCGAGTTCTTTCCCAGCCTTTTGCGTGGACGCCGTGCGTGTGTTAGGGTGCGCATCGGTGAGGCATTCGGGCCGTTTGAGGCCAATGGGCGTGGCTGGCAGCGGAGGATACAACTGGATGAGATCGGCGAGTCTATCATGAAACATATTTCTCTTCTCATCCCACCGGAGAGGCGCGGATACTACTCGATGGATGCCCGGGTACGCGCCGCGGCCAAAGGGACGGAGGTTTATCCGTGGGCAAGGAGGAGGACAGATGAGCAAGAGACCTGAGAAACGCTTTTCTACACGGCGAGAACGGACGGCCTGGTACATGTACGACTTTGGAAATTCCGCTTACGCGGCGGTGGTGTTACTTGCCATATACGCCGCTTACTTCAAGGGACAGGTTGTCGGCGGTGCGCAGGGATCGTGGCTGTGGGGCCTTTCCGTGGGGATTGCGATGCTCGCCGTCGCACTTACCGCACCGCTCCTAGGAACGATTGCCGACTACTCGGGAGGCAAGAAACGCTTCCTTCTGTTCTTCACAGTCATGTCCTGTGTGTTCACTGCCTTGCTCGCATTTGTCGGTAAGGGTGATATCGTCATGGGAATGATCTTCTTCATCCTTGCCGAGATCGGGTATCGCAGCGCACAGGTGTTCTACAATGCGCTCCTTCCCGAGATTGCCGCTCCAGATGAGATCGGGAGGATATCCGGGCGAGGATGGGCGATCGGCTCCGCCGGGGGAATAGCCTGTCTGATCATCGTCCTTGCCCTGATCCAGATCTTCCCCGGCACGCTGAGCGTGCGCCTCTCATTTGTACTCACTGCTTTGTTCTACGCTGGGTTTGCCTTGCCGATATTCAGGTCCCTCCCCGAGCGGGCGGAGAAAAAAACGCTCCCATCAGGAAGTTCCCTGATTACACTCGCCTTTGCGCGTTTGGGAGAGACGCTAAAGAATGTGCGACACTTCAAGGAATTTAGCAGATTCATCCTGTCGTTCCTCGTATATAACGACGGGATTTTGATGATGCTCAACTTCGCGGCCATCCTTGGCGCGGTCCTCTTCGGCCTGACGCAGACCCAGCTTATACTGTTCATGATCATGGTGCAGGCGGCGAGCATTGCTGGAGCCTACGTTTTTGGCCACATCACCGATCGGTTCAGCGCCAAGCGCTCGATTCTGATCGCGTTGGGACTGATGCTTGTGGCGGTGCTGTGGCTCTACTTCGATTACTCGCGCACGCTCTTCTTCGTCATTGGTGGGATCTCCGGGTTCGCGCTAACCGCCGCGCAATCGGTGAGCCGAACATTGGTGGGCAAGCTTGCCCCAGCGAAGAAGAGCGCGGAGTTCTACGGGTTCTTCGCCATGACCGGGCGTACATCGTCGTTCATCGGTCCGACCGTGTACGGATTCATCGCTGCGCATGCTGCCCTGTGGTATCAGAGAGGCGGTCAAGCAGCGGCATTTGCCGAGCAATCGGGACAGAGGATGGCCATCCTCTCAATAGCGGTCTTTCTCTTCGTTGGGTTTGTGGCGCTACTCTTCGTAAACGAGAAGAGGGGTGTTGCCGCGGCGCAAAAGGCAAGCGAACCGTAGTGGGTAGTGCTGTTGGAATCTTTGTCCATTGGCAGAACCTACAGACCCGAACCGAGCAAAGAATGCCTGAGCAAAGAGACAACGCCACTACAAATTTGTTGACATCACGAAAGAAACTGTTCTCGCCAATTCAAAGAGGCTCCTGGATCGAGAGAGGAAAGCGACGGAACCTAAAGCCGCTTGACCCTCTGTGCGATAAGCTTTCTTAGCTTATCATACGAAGGAGGCGGCCCTGTCCGAATCTCTTTCCCGTCGATGAACAAGGCATCCGAGTGACCCCATTCGAGCAGAGTGGACCTATCGAACGTGTCGATCTCCTGGAAGACGACCTTGTCACCGAACTCAGCAGCCGCCCGCTTTGCCCGTTCGTAGACGATATTCTGCGCGGTACACCATCCGCTGATAAAGGAGGTTACCGTCACCTTTCCATGTATCCTCTCCGGATTCTTCTTCTCCTTGATCCACTTAGGAGGGATAGCAGTATCTGTGAACGGCTTCCACAGGAGCACCTGCATGCCCTTCTTATCCACCTTGCGGTACCCCTGTTTCTTGAACCATGAGGCTCGCATCCAGAAGGGTAGGGATACTCCCCAAGCCACCATCCCTTTTGCCCCTCTCTCCCCTGCAGCAGTCTCTGCGGCTGCAAGGAGGGCCTTCCCCATCCCCTGTTTCTGGAAGTTTCCTCTTCCCTTCTTGTATCCGTGGACCCATATGCAGTAGATGAAGTAGAGATCCTTCCCCTCGACAAAGGAGTACTCGATCGGGGCGTATTGGATCATTCCGCCGACTGTGCCCGCATCATCAAGGGCCAGCTTGACCCTGAGACCCCTTCCCTTCATCTTGTTGTGCCATAGGCGTTTCTTATCCCCTGCATCCTTCATCTCGTTCGACCAGTCTTCGAGGCAGACGAAATAGAGATCCTTACGTTCATCGGTCAGATCGACGATCTTCATCCTCATACCTCCTAAACCCTCATGTAAAGCATACGCGCTTTACAAGCCAACGTTAACATGCAACAAAAGAGCAATCGTCGTCAAGTTTGCATATGCCGTACGTGCTTGCTCGGGATATTGTTTCTGCTGTACTCTGTGAGATTCATGTGTGGGAGGAATACTAGTGAAGGCGCTTGTGCTCAATGGAGTGGGTAAAGACAGCCGACACCTCGATCGTATAGAAGAGGTTGCCGTGCGCGAGTTGCGGTCGTTGCAGTGGGAGGTCGAGGCCCTCATCTTGCGCGATATCGAGATCGCTCCTTGTATGGGGTGCTTTGGTTGCTGGGTACAGACCCCCGGGGTTTGCTTGATTGACGACGCTGCACGCGAGGTCACGCGGAAGATGGTCGGGAGCGATCTTGTTGTCTACGTAACACCCATAACCTTCGGTGGGTATTCGAGCGAGTTGAAGAAAGCGCTCGACCGCTCCATAGGTCTCATCTCCCCATTCTTCACCAGGATCAACGGAGAGGTTCATCACAAGAAGCGCTACGCACGTGCACCGAATCTCCTCGGTGTTGGTATCGTGCACGAGCCAGATGAGGAGAGCGCGCGGATCTTCAAGACGCTGATTGGCAGAAACGCCATCAACATGCACAATCCAGCGCACGCAGCGTGGGTGGTGAATGAGGATCAAAGCGAGACTGAGATCCATGAGCTGATGCATACAGCACTTGGCGAGCTGGGGGTAAGATCATGAACAGCGAAGGCAATCGCGTTCTCCTCCTGGTTGGCAGTCCCAAGGCACCCGGGAAGAGTGTTTCAGAAGCGTTGGGTGCCTATGTGATCGAGAAAATGGAAGCACGAAGATGGAGCAGCGAAACGATCTTCATCCGAATGTCTCTTCAGTCGGACGAGGGGCGAGCTGCGCTTGTTGAAGCCGTCAAAACCGCTGACCTCATAATCCTCTCCTTCCCCCTCTACGTGGACAGCCTCCCAGCACCCGTCATTCGGGCCATGGAGTTAATTGCCGAGGCTCGCTTCGATAAGGGCACGCATTTCGTCGCCATCGCGAACTGCGGATTCCCGGAAGCGCAGCACAACAAGGTGGCTATGTCCATCTGCCAACGTTTCGCCCACGCTTCGGGCTTGGAGTGGGCCGGCGGCCTTGCGCTGGGGATGGGTGGAGCGCTCTCCGGCCAACGACTTGAGGAACAAGGCGGGATGGTCCGTAACATCATCAAGGCACTCGATCTTGCTGTGGACGCGTTTGCGGAGAACAAACCCGTGCCCGATGAAGCGATCCGTCTCATGGCAAAGCCCATCATCCCGGGGTGGATGTATACGACAATGGGGAACATCGGATGGAGACGACAGGCCAACTGCTACGGTGTCCGAAAGAAGATTCGCGATCGGCCGTATCAGCGCTAGGAGGCCTGCCGGTGTCAGAGAAGACTCTATACTGGCACTCGAATCATTCAAGAGAAAGGGTGCATGGGGAGAACACATCGGACAAGAGGGCGGCGACATGCAGCCGACCATCAACCGTGGAAACCTACCCGACTCTTGGCAATGGGTTTGCTGGACGCACCGTTTCACACCTGATTAGCTTGGCACGTTCGTAATGCTTGAGAATAGTAGACTATCAGGCGTTACTCTCTAGCCAGAGGAGAACGAGCTTCATGCGTCAAAGAGCCCCTTGGACAATTCCTTGTAGCTATGGACGAAGCTCTCTACAAAACCATCAATTGGCTTCTTCTGGATCTCCTGAGGGGTTCCGGTTTGGATGAAGGACCCGTCTCGCATCACTGCCATTCTATCAGCTAGAGTGAAGGCCTCAGCCAGATCATGAGTCACGTAGACGGTCGTCACCTTGAGCTCATCATGGAGCTTTCTTACTTCATCTCTGGCGTGCAGCCTACTCTGAGGATCAAGGTTTGACAGGGGCTCATCCATAAGAAGAATCTTTGGTGGCACGGCTAGCGCCCTCCCCATCGCCACTTTCTGTTTCTGTCCCGCCGAGAGTTGGTGGGGTTTTCTCTTGTAAAGGATCTTCTTGATCTGGAGCCTGTTGGCTAGGCCGTTCACGATTTTCTTGATTGCACTTGTTTCCGTCTTCCGAAGCTTCAACGGGAAACTGAGATTGGAGTACCTCTTCTCGTCGAAGACCTTCATGTGTGGATACAAAGCGTAGTCCTGGAAGACCATCCTTACCCCTCTCTGTCGCGCTCCCAACTGAGTTACAGGCTGACCATCGAAGAGGATGCTCCCCTCGTCCGGTTCCAACAGGCCTGCTATCAACCTTAGCAGCGTCGTCTTTCCACAGGCAGTTGGCCCCACAACGACAAAGAACTCCCTGCTCTTTATGGTTGCGCTCAGCCGATCCACAGCCGTGACATCCCCAAACCGCTTGGTCAAATCTTCTAAGACGATCTCGGACATAATTTCCCCTCGTGGTATACGGATTCGGCCCTCAGATTCAGTATACGTTCTCAGTTCGATGGCACCAACGTCAAGGCCCTCGTGGAACGCTGCTTGACCGCGGTTGCAACTTCATATGCGCTGTTATTTGGCCTTTCTGGTATGGAATCCGCAGTCCAAAGGAGTCTGCATAGATTGCAGGAGTTCGTGGTGGGACTGTTCCCACGGAGGAAGAAATGAGAGTGAAGAAAAGGATGGAGAGAAGAAAACTAGAGAGGATGTCAGAGTTCGGATACAGGTCGATAGATGTTACCTTTAAAGTTGTCTACTTCCTCTTTCCGTAGGTGTATCTGCTCCACATTGAGGATGTGCGCCGCGACAAGGCCTCAAGCGGGCGAAGCGAGATTGTAGATCGAGGTTCGTGTGGCGTAAGGAATGAAGGTCTATCTATGAAGGCTTATCTGCAGGATAAGCCCCGCTATTGCGCCGGGAAGGATCCCAGTAAGTGCTCCGAATAGTCCGCCTCCGAAGATACCGAGGCCCATAACATCCCAGGCGTTGTTCCACTCGCCACTTGTGTTGATGAAGTTTGGATCCACGGCATAGTTTGCACCCATAAGGGTTCCCATAGTCAGGCCACCGATTATGGCTCCTTCCACCATCCCCCCAAGCGCACCGATAAACAGCGAAAGCCATTTGTCGCCCTCTGCACTCATAATCTGGAAGAATCCACTTGTAGTCAGCATCGATGAAGCCATGCCCACAACAGCCGTAGGGACAAACACCGCGAGCTGTTGCAGTAGAGGTGTTTCCGAATCACTGAACGCGATGAATCCGATGTAGGTGTCCAACGCAAGGCCAATGGCCGCACCGGTCCCAATCGCAGCCCAATGTAAAGCTGGATCATCTATGTCCGCTGATTGTGCAAAAGCAGGGATCAGGGGACTGAACAACAAGAGAAGAACAAGCGAAACAACAACAGCTTTCGTTTTCATGATTAGAAAGCAGTCTATATTCAGGCAACGACAAAAGCAAGAAGCTCGGACACAACGCTTACCCAAACCTCAGTACAGCTTGCGGGACGGGTTCTAGACCTGTCGGGTCGCCCTCCAGATCAAGTAGAACTTGGCGTTACACCTGCAGCAATTCCAAGGGAGAGAGGTACGTGATACTAAGAGGGTGTCCTAAGTCTGCAAGTATCGGTCGCCATCGCAGAAGCACCAAGAGTGAAGGTCTGCCCCCAGCGTTGTTGCGCCGTTGTGCATCGGAAAGTTGGAAGGAGCGGTAGACAACAACATGAAATTCAGCGGCGTAGCTTGTCCGTATCCGCTGGAGAGACTGATTCTCCCTCTATTTCTTGTAGGCTGGTCTGAGGCCCTTCAACATAGGGTAGTGCTTGGTGTTGAGAGTCTTCAGCTCTGCATTTTCAGCTTCAGCGGTGGCAGCCATGATTGCGTCTGCAAGACCCACGCCGTGTGACTTGCTGTAATCGCGCTTGTATAGTCCTCCTGCCTTCGCAATTTCCGCATTGACGGGGACAACACGGAACAGGGAGACGAAGTTATCCAGGGCAGTGCGCTCCGCATCTCCTTTCACACCTGCGTACAACTCCGCAACGACGATGGATGACAGGATGATCCGTGCGGAGTGGGCGTTGACAAAGGTCACAGCCTTGCTGTAGCCGCGAAGGAAATCGACGAGAATGTCCGTATCGACAAGGATTGACCTTTGCACGACTAGTCCCTGTCCCATTCGGCCCGCGTTGTCTTGAAGTCGGGAAGATCCGCACGGTCCTTCCAGAGTCCGGCAGCCTCACGCAAGGTCGCCTCCCGCCGATTGTGGCCCGCTTGATCGATGAGGCGATCCACGGCCTCTCGAATGAGCTCGCTCTGTTTCTTCCCTGCGGTCTTGGCAATAGCAGCCAGTTCCTCTCGTTGGTGCTCTGTAAGGTATATCTGCGTTCGTATCATGTCTCACCTCCAATACTGTATACACCAGCATTATACACCATCCTTATTCCCTGCCAAGGCCAACGTCTTGCTGGGCAACCCTACAAGGTAACGGGTCCCAACATGGTCTTGCGTTGGGTCCTGCCTGCCCTGTGGAATCCTATTCCACAGGGGTGCCCAACGTTGTTCTGTGAGCTTTGTCGCAACGCGGCAGACAAGCCATGCATGGCTTGTCTGTCACGCTACCTTGGGGATACTAACCTGGCCAACGACACACCTGAACGAGGTCCCTCGCAGATGCCTTCTCCTGCGATAGGTACGATCAGGGTTTCCTCTCTGCTTCCGCAAAGCGATGGTGAGTCGCATTCTTCCTCGAACGTCAAGAAAGCGCATTGCTGCCATTCAGAAAAAGCGTGTGCTTAGAGTTCCTTCGTGCTGTGGGGAATACAGCGTACCTTCAAACTCGATTCGAAATGGACGCATCATGCCAGCAGCTTCATGGGCGGGTTAGCCCGCACTTCCCCCAAGAGCAGAAACACCGTTGCCGATTGCGTGTCTCGCTATGGTCTCTCTGCCTCCATCTCTTCCCAAAATCCCTCGTGTCTTATACCCTCTGTTTCTCGAATCTGTTGCCGCGACCTATCCAATATCTTCCGGAATTTGGGCGTGTAAGCCAACACCAATCGTTCCAACTCTTCCTCGTCTCCTACCGATAGCAGTACTGCCACCGGCTTCCCATATCGGGTTACGATGATCGGCCCTTCATTGGCTGCATTTAAATATGCACTAAACCGCGCCTTCACTTCTGCAACTGGTGCTATCTTCATAACTCCACTTCCTCTCCACCAATGTACAATCGATTCCTTCGTTTTACCCCTATGGCCAGGATGTAAACCTCCCCTCGCTCTTGATTCACCTCATAGAACACCCAAAACCGATTGTTAGGCCCAAAACGTATCTCCCACTCCGATTCAAAGGACACAGAGCGCTTCAAAGGTTTTCGATTCCTTGTTTCCACAGACGGCTCGAATTGTAACTGTGCCGCAATCTCACGGCGAATCAGCCCATAGTACTTGCGCTCAATTACCCGTAGATGCCTCTTCATTTCCGGCGCATAGACCAACTCAAAACGGCGTCTCGATGCCATCATGACCACAATTATAGTCAGAACACGAGAACTGTCAACTTCTTTGGTTCCTTGTCGTTTCGCCTGCCTGTGCCGGCGAGGCAGACAGGAGTGGGTAGCAACTTCTAAATCGGTTCGCACTGGACGGATGCCGGGTGCGAAGCACGACCGGTGGTCGAAGATAATTCACCACGAAGAGCACGAAGGACACGAAGAACAGAATCCGATGAGCTGTCGAATGGAGTAATTGACTGTACGATTGAAGTGCACTGAGCCCAGGACTATTGGAATCGATCTATGAACAGTGCCTTTACCCTCGTTCTTTGCCTTGGGTGGCTCTTCACTCGACATGGATTATCAATGTGGGTTACGAGCCCTGCGTGGGAAATGGAACAGCTCAAAGCAACTATATCCTACTACTAACTTGTAAGATTTGCATCAGTTGATTGCTTACCTTAAGGTATCTTAGAAGCACAACAAAAACACTAGCGGCTCGTAGAGGAAGCGAGTCCGCTGCGTGCATGGTTAGGCGGCAAGATTATCGCGTTGAGCCCAATAATCCTTGATGATTCGGCGGATGCTCTTTGTGTGAAGACGTTCGTGCCATACAAGACGACGTAAGGCCTTCCGCACTGACCACGCACCATCATCATAGAAGCGAATCCTCGCAAGATTATGGGATGTTTTCAAGGTGTGTAGTGCTTCCATGGTCGCTTCTCGATGGCGAGACAGATGCTCCTGCCACGGCGCATTCTCGGAAGCAGGTGAAATCTCAGTGTTAATGCCGATGCAGGATAAATAGTAGTGAGTCTCGGTATTAGCAAGGTGAGCCAGAATCTGACGAATCGTGCGCCACCGCGCCCAACTCGGAAAGCGGCGATACGGTGGATCCCAATCCAAAACAGCATCCGCCAACTCACTTATTGCTTCCAGAAGTTCTGTTCGTGTGGCGTGAAGCAAGGCAATGGTCTCATCAACAAACTGAGGTGTAGCCGGCTTGTAATCCGGACTGAAGAGAATCTCGTTTCCAATAACTCTCTCGACAACTTCTACTTGCGCTTGTCCTGATGGCGAGGAAACGTCTTGCGGGGGAAAGTCATGTTGGTAGCGAAACTGCAAGTAATCTAACAGCTTCTGGGGGATTTTTTCGAGAACATGAGGTTCCGTCTCTGCCCAAGTAGCAAAGCCAAGATAGGGAAAAACCCAAGCATGGTAACCGGCCTCTCCGTCTTCGTCTAAGGCCTTATGAAGCCAAACCTGTATTGGTTTAGTAAATTGCATTCTTACTCCTCAGTTTATGCACTTACCCACCGCCTAACGGTTGGTTTTGGTATAGAAGTGCAGAGTGAAATCAATCAGTGAAGTTAGCATTTTTAAGTACCATCCTCTTTTCTTTTATTACTTCCATCCTTTTACATTCAACCTCTACCATCACCGATAATTGC
>CAJVYM010000012.1 GCA_913009415.1 uncultured bacterium | reverse complement strand
GCCTTAAGGTCGGACTGGATGGCACCACATCAAGCCCCAGGGACGTAGTAAAGAATGGATCATCCCGGAATGGCTCGATGGCATCGAAGTCGGGCCTGCCCTATGAAACCTTGTTTCTGTAGGGCTTCCCCACACAGATCAGCCCAACCATCGCTGTCGCCACTTCCCCGTGGCTGATCTCCGGAAATGGATGGTCTGGCAGCAGCACCTTGTCCAATCGCTTACGCAGCTTAGTCTTGCTCAGTAACTCCCCGACCAGAGCCTGCCCCGTGAAACCTTGTTTCTACGGGGCCAGTCCTGAATGGCTAGAGAGTAGTTCATTCCCCTGTACGATCTCAAAGCGCATCTTCCCCGCACCTCCCGGGTGAACGTTTCAGATGGACGCTCACCCCTCACAATGTAGCATCCTGCCCAGGCAAATGTCAATTCGTACCACTGCCTGCTTCACGGATTCAGGAAGTAGTTGATAGCAGGGATCACTTTACTGCCGGGAAGTGAAGCGGCGGTGACAATCTTCTCGACGTCAAGTTGGGCCAGGAACGGGGCAAACAGGAACACACCCGCCCCGGCACAATCGAAGCGCTTCCCGTTCAATTTGCTGAGCGACACCAACTGCGAGCGCTCCGGCACCTCGGCTCCGTTGACGGTCAGTCCCCCCTTCAACCGGGTGCGCCGCGGCAACTTGGGGAAGCCCTCCTCTGCCAGTACACGTTCCACGGTGCGCACAGAGATCTCGATACCGTCTTCGGAGAGCAATACAGTGATCTCACTGGCGGAGAGGCGGCGTTCTCGCCATGTCTTGATCCGGCGCCTGATCTCGGCGGTAACGCGGCGACGGGCCGCCTTCCCCTCGGGAACGGGCTCAGAGAAGTCGATCTTCCCGTGCTGGAACTGATGGCGCAACAGCCGGATATACCCGGGGGAGTAGCCGAAGCGATCGGCGACGATCCTTGCGGGCAAGCGTTCTACGAACGAGGCACGCAAGGCTTCGTAGCGCCGTTGCCAGTCGTTCTCAGGATGAGTAAAGAAGCTAGTGTCGCGCATGGGCAATATTATACCATATGACGCTTAAAAGTTAAGTTGTTGAAGATTAAAACAAATGACAACGAGTGCACGCGTGTAGAGAGCTGACGTACAAACTGCATTAATACTCTGATCTAGAGAGAACTAACGAACAATCTGCGTGTGTAGCGAGTTAGAGGGAAGAAGCTGACGATAGTGTCTTAGCATCTACACATCTCGGTTTAAACCGCCACTAACACTAACATCAACCCACGCCTTCAGCCGCGACAACAAAGAACACAAACCCTATTGACATGGTCTCTTACGCGACTGAGAAGCCGGGTGCAGTCACTGTCTATCAGTTCAAACTGTTGCCTCAAAGCGGACGCGAAAATCGGTGTTAAGAAGAAACTCACCTCGCGCCGTAAGAAACGGTAATTCATGCAGCGTTCCGGGCGCATATATATTTCTTCTTACGGGAACATCCGATTCAGGTAGAGACAATGGAAGTGGAACAGAGATTGTTGTAGTAGTAATAGTACGCCTGTTGAGCTGAAGGTGGGTCAATTATGAACCAGTGAAAGTGGGTCAAAACAAACCCGGCGTTGACAATTGCGCACCTCTTGTAGTCCCCAAGGGCAGTGTGCGCTAGTGATCGGTGTCCCAGCTCGATGTCGGAGCTTTCATCCCTTTCTCATTCACAGCAGCATACGCTTAGTCCTATGGATAAGGTCGAAATCATTGCGCGCGCATCACAACTGCATGGAAAGCAGGAGATGGATCGGCTCAAGCAGAAGATTATCGCTGATATTGCCGTAGCGGGTAACCTGAGCCTGGAAGAAATACAGGCCCCCTCAGGTGAGGGAGTAGCAGCCATCCTTGTTCTTACCGGAGGGGTCGAACGGGAAGTGCTGAAGGTGGCGTCACAGATGCCTTCTCCGATTATCCTGATCGCTCATCCCGGGCAGAATTCGCTTCCCGCATCGCTGGAGATCCTCGCGCGCATTCGCCAGGATGGAGGAAACGGAGAGATTCTCTTCGGAACTGCCGATGTGATTGCTGCCGGCCTGGAGAGGGAACTGCGCATCAACTCGGCCTGGGAGGCGCTACGCTTCAGCCGCGTGGGGATGATTGGAGAGCCATCAGACTGGCTGGTGGCAAGCGACGTGGATCGTGCATTCCTTAAGGGGCAACTGGGGGTCGACCTTGTCAATGTGTCGATCGATGAGCTGGTGGAAGAGACCGCTGCGCACAAGCCAAGCCGAAGCGCTATCAGCCAGTTTACCAAGAACGCAGCAAGCGTGAAAGAGCCCAATAAGGCCGAGCTTAGCGGGAGCGTCGCAATCTACGAAGGCTTACGCTCGATCGTCGACAAGTATCGCCTCTCGGCGTGCACGGTCCGTTGCTTCGACCTGGTGGAACGGCTACACAACACCGGTTGCTATGCCCTCTCCCGCTTAAACGACGAACAGATCGTTGCCGGGTGTGAGGGAGACATGCAGGCCATGTTCTCCATGTACCTCGGCTCTCTTCTCTCTGGAGGAGCAACATTCATGGCCAACATCGCATCCATTAATACCGACGAGCGAAAACTCGTCATTGCTCATTGTACCTGTCCACTCTCGCTATCCACGAGCTTTATCATTCGCAGCCACTTCGAATCGAGCATTGGAGTAGGGATTGCCGCACAGATCCCGCCAGGTCCATGCACCCTGTTCCGCCTTGGCGGAGATAGGCTAAACCGCCTCTTCGTGCGCGAGGGGACGATCACAGGATCGCTTGCGCGTGAGGATCTCTGCCGCACTCAGGTAACACTGTCGATCGATGGATCGCTCGATCCCCTCCTCTCATCCCCCTTGGGGAACCATCACGTTCTCATCCCCGGCCACCACCGCGACGCAATAGAGCGTTTCTTCGACCGCTTTCTCAACCAATAACGCTTGGTGGGGCGCGCAGAAGAGTTGTGCTGTGGTAGGCGGCAAGCTACCATCACTGTCATCATAATGAGGTGGTGGTAAGAAGATGCCAAATCGAGAGATGCAGATTACAGCCGATAACGAGACGCGCCGCGGTGCTTATTCCAACCTTGCCCTGATCTCACACCGCAAGGAGGAGTTTGTCATAGATTTCTTGTTCATCGATCCTCAAGCGCAGACGGCAAAGGCCGATCAGGCTCTCCTCGTCTCGCGGATGATCCTCAACCCGGGACACATGAAGCGGCTGTATCAAGCGATTGGAGAGAACATTCAGCGATATGAGAAAAACTTCGGCAAGATCGTCCTGCCGCCGAAGTTGAAATAGGGCGATACTCTGGTGAAGGAGCAGGGGGCATTCCCGGAGCTGAAGCGCACCATTCTAAAGACGATCTTCGCGCGGCGGATCACGTTGGGGGCGTTCGCCGCGGTTGCATTGATCGTTATGCCAATCGCAGGAATCAGTTGGTTTACCCCCCTGTTCTACGCTCCGCTTGCCTGGTTCTTGATAACCTTTCCGTTTCAATACCTCGTGAAGCGCCAGAACCGCGAAACAGCGCTTCATTGGATTCACGCCTCCTACTTCATCGCTGAGGCCGTGGTCATCACCCTGTTCGTCTATCTCACCGGTGGAAGCCAATGGATCGGAAACGCGTTCTACATATTCACGGTGATGTACGCCAACTTCTTCCTCCCCGAGGCGCAGGGTTACCTCGTCACCGGCCTGGTCGTCGTTCTGTACACGCTGGTGGTGATACTCGAATACATGGGGGTACTGCCGCATCGCACCCTGTTTCCAGGGATGGGAACATACCATGCAAACTTATCCTACAACCTGGCAACGATCCTTGTTGGCACGGCGACGATCTACGGGGTCCTCACCTACACCGTGCGTTCGTTCACCAACATCTATCAGAGCAAGAACAAAGCCCTCGCCAAGCAGCGGGAGAAGCTCTCCAAGCTCTCCCTACGCCTCGTGTCCATACAGAACGAGGAAAGACAGCACATAGCACATGAGCTGCACGACAATCTCGGTCAGTTGCTTGCTGCAGTGAAACTCCGGCTCGCTGCGATGAAGGGAGATATGGACGTGGATCGCTCGCGGGAGATCGTGACGATAGTCAATCAGGCGATCGGACAGACGCGCACCCTGGCTTATTCCCTCAGGCCGCCGCTCCTCGATGACCTCGGGCTTGCTCCTTCCGTTCGGCGACTCGCCCAGATGGTGGAGGAGGGGACAAGTCTCAGGGTTATCACCGACCTGGAAGACGACTTTCGCCTCAGTTCCGACACGGAGAGCCTCCTGTTCTACGTCATCCGGGAGGGGCTGGCTAACGTCGAGCATCATGCACGGGCACACCAGGCCAAGGTCAGCCTACGCAGGACTGAAGACGCGGTCGTCGTCAGCGTTGAGGATGATGGTATTGGCATGTCCACGAGAGAGGTATTTGGGCTTGGCCTACGGGGAATCGAGGAACGCGTGGAACTGGTGGGGGGGAGCATGAGGATCATTTCTTCTCCCGGGCAGGGGACGACGATCACCGTGGAGGTTCCGTATGAGACGGGTGCGCCTGGCGATCGCTGATGATCACGCTATCGTACGCGCTAGCTTGGAGAACCTCTTCCACGGTTATCCGCAGATCGACGTCATCGGAACGGCAGCAGACGGGAAGAGCGCGATCGCTCTAGCAGAAACACTGAAGCCTGATGTGTTCCTTCTCGACATCGTCATGCCCGGCCTCGACGGGCTGCAAGCGATAGCGCGCATCCGCAAGGTCTCTCCACCAACGCACGTTTTACTCATCTCGATGCACGATGAACCGGAATACCTGCAGGAGGCGATCTCCCGCGGGGCAAGCGGCCTCGTATCCAAGGCAGCATTACCTGAAGATCTCATCGCTGCGATAATGTATGCTGCAAACGGGAACGTGATGCGGGTATCGACCCCGCTCACCAAGCGCGAACGCAAGGTGCTTGCTCTCATCGGCGAAGGAAAGACGAGCGAGGAGGTCGCCTCTCTCCTCTCCATCAGCCAGAAGACCGTCGAGCACCATCGCCAGCAATTGATGGAGAAGCTTCAAATACACACGCAGGTCGGGCTTGTGGCGCATGCTCGCCAGTTGGGTATGTCCGCAAGTTAGTACATTTACCCTATTCCCCGTCTTGCCGATCGAGTGTACACTTCATAGGATCAAGAAATGAAGACAATACGGGTGGTGCTCGCTGATGATCATACATTGGTGCGGCGGGGGCTTTCTTCCTTGCTCGCTTCCGATGGCTTCATATCTGTCGTCGGTGAAGCAAAAGACGGGCGAGAACTAGCCAAGAAGGTGAAGGATCTTAAGCCCGATATCGCGCTTGTTGACATCTCGATGCCGCTTCTAAACGGGATCGATGCGATGCCGAAGATCCGCAGGCTCTCGCCGGGAACGCGGGTGATCATCCTCTCGATGTTTTCAGACGATGCGTACATCGCGCAAGCCTGGGAACACGGTGCGTGGGGGTACGTACTCAAGGATGAAGCCCCGGAGCAGCTGATCGAGGCGATCTGCGTCGTCGCTGCTGGGGAGAAGTGCTTCCCCATGGATCCCGTGCCTGTCGTGGCGCGCGATCCGCTCAGCCCACGCGAGCGGGAAGTGTTGCAGCTGCTTGTCGAGGGGAAGAAGAACAGCGAGATCGCTAGTGTGATGATGAGGAGCCTACATACGGTGCGTAATCACCGCGCACGATTGATGAGGAAACTGGGGGCGCACAGCGCCGCAGAACTGGTGCAGGCAGCGGAGGAGATGGGCGTGGTACAGTTTCCCCGCCCGAAGGATAGCGATGAATACACCGAAGATACTGCATCTGTACAGAGAAAAGCTTGAACGTGGACTTTCAGAAGTCCTGCGGGATCCTACGCTTGTGGGAGAATCATCACGCGATACAGATCCTCTCTACCCGATCCTTCGCTATCATGTGGGCCTGTGCGATGAGAACGGGCGCGCGGTAAAGGCACTGGGAAAGATGCTGCGGCCATCGCTGCTGCTGTTCACCACGCAGGAGCTAGGAGGAGACCTCGATCGGGCCATTCCCGCGGCCATTGCATTGGAACTGGTGCATAACTTCTCGCTGATCCACGACGACATTCAGGACCATGACGAGATCAGGCGCGGACGTGCCACGGTGTGGAAGCTGATCGGGATATCACAGGCGATCAACGCCGGTGACCTGATGTATTCGATCGCGATCAAAAACGCGCTCCTTTCCGGGGTAGGCGCTGCCGGATCGATCGTCGATGCGGCAAGGGCGATGATCGAAGGGCAGGGGCTCGATCTGACCTTCGAGGAACGCTGGGTCGATGCACAGTCCTACATCGATATGATCGACAAGAAGACCGGGGCGCTTATTCGCTGCGCGTTTCGCACCGCGGGGATCATCGCTCGCGTGGACCGGGCTGTCATCGACGTGCTGACCTCCCTCGGGGTGGAGCTGGGGCGAGCTTTCCAGATCAGGGACGACTTGCTCGGCGTGTGGGGAAACGGCGATGTCACCGGAAAGCCGCAGGGATCGGACATAAGACGGAAGAAGAAGTCCTTCCCGGTCGCGCTTGCCAGGAAGCGATCAGGTGAGGAGGGGAGGTCTCTTCTGGAACGTGTGTACACTCAGGAGCGGATTTCAGATAGGGATGTCGCAGACGTGATCGCGCTGATGGACAGCCTCAACGTGAAGAAGAGCGGAGAAGAGGCGGTTGAGCAGCATCTCAAGGAAGCAAGAGAGTATCTCGAACGCTTGCCTCTATCGGAGAAAGGAAAAGAGCTGATGAATGAATTGATCGTGTACTTGGCGAGGAGGGAGAAATGAGACGGCCGGTTAAGCTGGATATGAAGATGGCGCGGTACCTGATGGCGCAGAAGGCGAAACGGAGGAAGTACTTCCCGTTCGTCACCATGCTTGAACCGCTGGAAGCGTGCAACCTGCACTGCATCGGATGCGGCCGGGTAATCGAGTACAAGGACTACATCACCCAGCGGTTGAGCGTAGAGCAGTCGCTCGCCGCGGTCCGCGCCTCCGGCGCTCCGATCGTCTCCATCTCCGGCGGTGAACCGTTGCTGCACGAGCAGATCGGCGAGATCACGCGGGCTATACTTGAGGAGAAGCGCTTCATCTATCTGTGCACGAACGGCCTGCTGCTGGAGGAGAAGCTCGACCTGTTTGAGTCATCGTCGTATCTGTCGTTCGTCGTCCATCTCGATGGGACAAAGGAGATCCACGATATGGTGACGCGTCGCCCGGGGACGTACGATCAGGCGATCCGGAGCATCCGCGAGGCGATCGCGCGCGGCTTCCGGGTGAACACGAACACCACGATCTTTCATGGATCGGACGTGGAGGACGTGCACAAGCTGTTCGGCCTCCTGACCAAGATGGGGGTGGAGGGGTTGATGGTCTCGCCGGGGTACGCCTACGAGGACGTCTCCGACCGTGAGCTGTTCCTGCAGCGGCAGGAATCGATCAAGGTCTTCCGCCAGATTCTCGATTCCTCCAAAGGGTTCCCGTTCTACAACAACCCGCTCTACTTGGATTTCCTGCGCGGTGAACGGCAATACGGTTGTGCGGCGTGGACGACGCCGACCTACACCGTGCGCGGCTGGCGCAAGCCCTGCTACATTCTGGCTGACGAGCACACGGACGACATAAACGAGCTATTCGATCCCAAGCTGTGGGAGCACTACGGCCCGGGGAAGGACCGTCGCTGTGCCAACTGCATGATGCATTCGTCATTCGAGGGAGCGAGCATCCTGCACGCGCTCTCCCACCCACTCGACCTGCTCACCGTGGCCCGCGAGGAACGAAGGAAATGATCATCGTCACCGCAGCCTCCCACGCTGAGTGTATCTGGATTCCGCGCCTTCCCGGCGTGCGCCGCGTGGTGACGGGCATGGGGGAGAACGCTGGAAGGTCGCTCGCTCGATTCATCGGTGCGCATGACAAGCCAAGCGTCATTGTGAGCACGGGATTCTGCGGTGGGCTCGCGGGCGACATCGCTGCGGGGACGATCATCATCGGGCAAGAAATAGACTTTGAAGGCGTGCAAATCGCGGTGGACCCGTCTCTCGTTAGTAACGCACAGAACGCTCTCGGCGCGGCGCAACTGCTATTTCGCGTGGGGAGGATCGTGACGACGAAGAGCGTAATCAGATCACCGCGGGAGAAGGAGAGGCTTTCGCGCAGCGGAGCGATCGCCGTCGATATGGAGAGCGCTGTCCTCGCTCGCGTCGCGCGCGATGCGGGGACCTGGTTTTTGCCGCTGCGAGTGGTGCTTGATGTACGCGATCGCAGGCTGCAATTTACGGGTGATCATTTGGACGCACTTCGCGCGATTGCTCATCCGATCTCAACCCTGCGGCTGCTCTTAACACTGATTATCGCCGGCCGCACGATCGGCCGCGCGATCACGGCCATCGCAACTGAACCTGCATTGAGGAGGGGAGAATGCGCCGCGTAGTGAGCATCGGAAGAGTGAAGATCGGTGGCGATAACCCGGTTGCCGTGCAGTCGATGACCAACACCGACACCCGCGATGTCGATGCCACCGTAGCGCAGATCGAGCGGTTGCAGAAGGCGGGATGTGAGATAGTGCGTGTCGCCGTCCTCGATGAGGCCGCTGCGCGCGCCCTTCCTCAGATTAAGAAAAGGATCGATCTCCCGCTCGTCGCCGACATCCACTTCGATCATCATTTGGCCCTGGCCTCGATCGATGCTGGTGTGGACAAGCTTCGCTTGAACCCGGGGAACATCACCGATCCAAAGAGGATCGAGCAGGTCGTGCTCGCGGCAAAGGAGGCGGGGATACCGATCCGCGTGGGGGCGAACTCCGGTTCACTCGCCCCAGAATTTCTCGATGAGAACGGTCATGCGACATCAGATGGTATGGTCGATAGCGCGTTAAAGGAGATCCGGCTGCTCGAAGGGCTTGACTTCACCGACATCGTCGTCTCGCTCAAGGCAACCGACGTGCTGATGACCCTCGCCGCCTACCGCCGGATCGTGCGTGAGGTCGATTATCCGCTGCACATCGGGATCACCGAGGCGGGAACCCCGTGGGGGGGGGCGATCAAGTCCGCTGTTGGGATCGGGATCCTCCTCGCCGAGGGGCTGGGCGATACGCTGCGCGTCTCCCTGACCGGAGACCCGGTCGAGGAGGTGCGGGTCGCCTACCAGATCCTCAGTGCGCTCGACCTACGCCAGCGCGGGATCTCCTACCGCGTCTGCCCGACCTGCGGGCGCACGCGCATCGATCTGTTTGCGATTGCAAACGAGATCCAAGAGAAGCTCGCAGACGTGACAGAGCCGCTCGTGGTCGCGCTGATGGGCTGCATCGTGAACGGGATTGGCGAGGCGAAGGACGCGCAGATCAGCCTGTTCGGTGGAGAGAAGAACGGGAACATCAGCATCGCTGGAGAGGTGGTAAAGCGGGCGATCCCAGAGGATAGATTGGCAGATGAGTTCGTGAGCACGGTGCGAGCATACCTGAAAGAGCGGAGATAGAGAAGATGTCCGCAAAGAGAGCTCCACAATTGCAGACAGTGACAGCGTCGCCTGAATCGCTCGATTCTTCGATCGAGCGCGGGGTCTCGCACCTACTGGATCTGCAGTACGATGAGGGATACTGGTGGGAGGAGCTTGAATCAAACGTGACAATCACCTCCGAGCACCTGTTCCTCACCCACATCCTCGGCGTGGGAAATGATGTGGAGTGGAGGAAGATCGCAAATTATCTCTTGAACAAGCAGCGCGAGGATGGGACATGGGCGATCTGGTACGACGGCCCGGCCGATCTATCGACGACAATCGAGGCCTACGTGGCGCTAAAGATGGCGGGCGTCTCCCCGGACTCACCGCAGATGGAGCGCGCGCGATCGTTCATCCTCTCGCGCGGCGGGGTGGAGCGTGCCCGCATCTTCACCAAGATCTGGCTCGCCGTACTCGGTGAGTGGGACTGGCGCGGTACGCCGATGATGCCTCCGGAGATCATCCTCCTACCAAAGTGGTCCCCGATCAGCATCTACGACTTCGGCTGCTGGGCGCGGGGGACGGTCGTCCCGATGACGATTATCCGCTTGCTGCGCCCGGTCTTCCCGCTTCCTCGCTGGGCGCACATCGACGAGCTGTTCACAAGCGGAAAGTCGAGCGCCGATCTTTCACTTCCCAGGAAGGACACGGCGTGGGCGAGGCTCTTCGCCACGCTCGATCGAATCCTCAGAGTGTATGAGCACTCGAAGGTCAAGCCGTTTCGCAGGGCAGCGATACGAAAGGCTGTGCGCTGGATCGAGGAGCGCCAGGAAGAGGACGGCTCATGGGGCGGTATCCAACCACCGTGGGTCTACTCGCTGATCGCGCTTCGCTCCCTCGGTCGTGACATGGATGATCCGGTCGTGCGCAAGGGCTTTGAGGGCTTCTACGGGGAGAAGGGGTTCGCCATCGAGGAGGATGACACCTTCCGCATGCAGTCGTGCCTCTCCCCGGTGTGGGATACGGCCCTGGCCGCGGTGGCGCTTCAGGATGCCGGCCTTCCCGATGATCATCCGGCGCTGGTCAAGGCAGGGAAATGGCTGATCGATGAGCAGATCTTCGTGGGCGGTGATTGGCAGGTGCGCTGCGACGCTCAGCCCGGCGGCTGGACGTTCGAGTTTGCCAACGATACCTACCCGGACACCGACGACTCGGCGATCGTGATGATGGCGATCCAGCGGATCGACCTCGATAAGAAGAGAAAATCACGGGCCCTGGATAGGGGACTCGAGTGGCTTCTTGCCATGCAGAGCGCGAACGGCGGCTGGGGGGCGTTCGATCGAAACAACACCAAGGCGTTCCTGCGCCAGATACCGTTTGCGGACTTCGGGGAGATGATCGATCCCCCGTCGGTCGACGTGACCGCGCACATTGTGGAGTACCTGGGAAGGATTGGCTACAGGAAGGGATCGAACGTGATCGATCGCGCTCTTGCTTACCTCAAGAAGGAGCAAGATCCCGACGGCGCGTGGTTCGGCCGCTGGGGGGTGAACCTGACCTACGGGATCGGGGCGGTCCTTCCGGCCCTCGCCGTGATCGGCGAGGACATGAGATTACCTTATGTCCGGCGGGCGATCGACTGGCTGATCGCTCATCAGAACGAGGACGGTGGGTGGGGAGAACGGATCGAGGGGTACGTGGACGAAGACTGGCGCGGGAGAGGGCCATCGACCTCATCGCAGACGGCGTGGGCCCTCCTCGGGCTGATCGCCGGAGGCGAAATTGATCATCCATCGACGCGTGCGGGGATCGACTACCTCATTTGTAGTCAGAGGGACGACGGTGGCTGGGACGAGCCGTACTTCACCGGGACCGGCTTCCCGGTCGATTTCATGATCAACTACCACCTTTACCGGGACATCTTCCCGGTGATGGCCCTCGGACGCTACCGCCGTGCTCTATCGAAAGCCTTTACCCCGAGGACAGGATGAACCCTACGAACCCTACGAACCCCATGAACCCTACGAACCCCACGGAGGAGTCTTGATGCAGGTAATAAAGGCTGATGTCCTCGGCTTCTGCTTCGGCGTGCGCCGGGCGGTGACAATGATCGAGACCGAGCTTGAGAAGAACGGTCCCCTGTGCACCCTGGGGGCGATCGTGCACAACACGCACGTTGTGGAGAGCCTCACGGAGAAGGGCGGAAGGCTCGTACACGGCTTCGATGAGATCACTCCCGGCGAGGCGGTGGCAATCACCGCTCACGGGGCAGGGGAGGAGGTCTATTCCGCTATCCGCGATCGTGGCCTGCGGATAATCGATACCACTTGCCCGATCGTCAGGCACGCTCAGCAGACGGCGGAGAACCTCGTCAAGGAAGGCTTCTTCGTCATCGTCTACGGCGAGGCGGAGCACCCCGAGGTAAAGGGGATCCTCTCCTGGACGGCGGGGCGAGGGATCGCTACTCAGACGCCGGAGGTGGAGATCCCCGATGGAACGACCGGGATCGCCGTCATCGCCCAAACGACGAAGAACCCGCAGCAGTTCGCGCAGTTCGCCGAGCGAGCAACGCGACAGTTCGCCGGTAGGGTATCAGAGATCAGGATCGTCAACACAACATGCCCGGAGACGGGCAGGCGCTATCAAGCGGGAAGTGAGCTGGCAAGGAAGGTCGATGTGATCCTCGTCGTTGGGAGCAGGTCCTCAGCGAACACGAGAAAACTGGCGGAGACGTGCAGCGCGACCGGCGTTTCCACGCATCATATCGAATCGTCGGCTGAGATAAGAGAAGATTGGTTTACCGGATGCGTGCGGTGCGGTGTGACCGCAGGCGCATCGACCCCCGATAAAGTGATCGAGGATGTCGTGCGCCGATTAAAGGATAAAAAGGGGGAATAATGCAAGACGCAATGGATACAGCAAGTACGCGGGTAGAGGAGATGGTTGCTCCACGGCTCTATCGAGAGATCTTGAAGCACACGGCAAGTGGAGCCCCGGAGTTCATCGACATCACACAGGAAGTGAAGGACGTCCTGGAGCGCTCCGGGATACGTGAGGGCTCCGTGTTGGTCTTCACGCGCCACACGACGGCGGCGATCGAGATTAACGAGGATGAGCCCCTGCTGATGGAGGACCTGAAGCAGTTCCTGTTGCGCATCGCACCGCGGGACGGAGACTACAAGCACAACGACTTCTTCATCCGCACAGCGAACATGACCGAGGACGAATGCCCAAACGGGCACGCTCACTGCCAACACCTTCTCCTGGGGACGAGTGAGACGATCCCCGTCGTCGATAGCGAGCTCCTCCTCGGACGTTGGCAGCGGATCTTCCTGATCGAGCTCGATCGGCCGCGTGAGCGCCAGGTGTTCATACAAGTACAGGGATGGTAAGAGAGCACATCGAGGCGCTCCTCAACCTGCCACAGGCTCCCCCTTCTGTTGCGGATTCCGAGGCGCTCTGCCGACGCCTGGCCCTATCCCACTACGAGAACTTCACCGTCGTGTCGCGTTTCATCCCCCGCGCGATGCGACAACCCCTGTACAACCTGTACGCCTTCTGCCGCACGGTGGACGACATCGGAGACGAGGCTCCAGGTGATCGAAGCGCCCTCCTCGATCGTTTCGCGGGGGAACTCGATGCCACCTACGAGGGAACGCCGCATCACCCGGTTCTGGTTGCGCTGAAAGGGACGATCGAGCGCTTCGGTATGCCGCACGACCAGTTCGTGCGGCTGATCACCGCCAACCGGATCGATCAGGAGAAGGCGCGCTACAATAACTTTGAAGAGCTCCTACATTACTGCGAGCACTCCGCCACCCCGGTGGGGAGGCTGTTTCTCATCCTGTTCGGCTATAACGATGATGAGCTGTTCTCCCTGTCGGATAACACCTGCATTGCGCTGCAGCTCACAAACTTCTGGCAGGACGTGAAGCGCGACTACGAAAACGGGCGCATCTACCTCCCGCTCGACGAGATGAGAAAGTTCGGCGTGAGCGAGGACGACCTCTCTGCCGCGCGGGCGACGGATCAGTTCAAGGATCTGTTGCGCTTCCAGGTGAAGCGGGCGCGGGATTACTTCCGAGGCGGGCTTCCCTTGATCGACCGCGTGCGCGGCTCATTGCGCGTCGATCTCGCCCTCTTCTCCCGCGGAGGGCTACTGATCCTCGACAAGATCGAGCAGCTTCACTACGACACGCTAAGGGAGCGCCCAACGCTTGCTAAGTCGGAGAAGATCAGGCTCTTCCTGTCAACGCTCGTCAGCCGCAGGTGGAAAAGATGGATCTAGAGCGTTCATACCGCCTCTGTCAGCGGATAACCAAGCGCGAGGCGAAGAACTTCTATTATGCGTTCATCACCCTGCCGCGTGAGAAGCGCCGCGCGATCTATGCCGTGTACGCCTTCTGCCGTGAGGCGGACGACATCGCCGATGCCGATACATCGATCGAAGAGAAGAAAACGCAGCTCGAAGGCCTGCGCTCTCGGCTCGATCAGGCGAGCACAGGTGACCCGCAAGGGGGGATCGATATCGCCCTGGCCGATGCGATCGCCCGCTATGGGATCGATCCGCAGGACCTGGAGCACGTAATCGATGGGGTTGAGATGGACCTTGTCATTTCGCGCTACGAGACGTTCTCAGATCTTCAGGCCTACTGCTACCGCGTCGCCTCGGCGGTCGGCCTATCGGTACTTCCGATCCTCGCTGGGGGCGCGGACAGGCTACCAAGAAAGGCGCGCGATGCGGGAGAGAAGCTGGGCCTAGGAATGCAGTTAGCAAACATCGTACGCGACGTGGCGGAGGACATCGCGATCGACCGCGTGTACATCCCGCAGGAGGACCTGCGACGCTTCGAGGTGACGGAGGGGATGCTGCGCGATGGCGCGATGAACGATCAGATGCGTGATCTCCTCTCCTTTGAGAGCGAGCGAGCACTGCACTACATGCGCACGGGAAGGAGCGTCTCCAAGTTCCTGCCGCGAAACGCGCGCGGGTGCATCGTGCTCCTTGCCGAGATCTACACGCGTATCCTAAGAATAGCAAGAGCGCGAGACTACGACGTGTTCAAGAAGAGGCTGTCGCTACCTACGGGCGAGAAGATGCTCCTCATCCTGCATACGTGGTTTGAAAGATGAACCCGGTCGTCATCATCGGCGGCGGGCCCGCTGGGATCGCCAGTGCAGCTCACCTCGCTGAAAGGGGGGTAGAGACCGTCTTGATCGAGCGCAGTAAACACCTCGGAGGACGGGCCGCTTCGTTCTTCTATTCGCAGATGGATGAGGAGGTCGACTACGGACAGCACGTCCTCATGCGCTGCTGCACTCGTTCTCTTGATCTGTTGAGACTGCTCGGGCAGGAAGATGCAGTCTCGTTTCAGCCGTCCTTACACGTGCCGATGCGAAGCGAAACTAAGAGAGGGAAGATCACGTCAAATCCCCTCCCCGGAGCCCTGCACCTCCTTCCAAGCCTCCTTGCCTACCGCTTTCTTTCCCTCCCTGCGAGGATTAACGCTGTGAGAGCCGGCCTTTCTCTCCTGCTACAGGATCCAGGGGATGTGTCGTTTGGCAAGTGGCTTAGCGTACATGGCCAGAAGGAAAGAGTGATCGCGACCCTGTGGGACCCGATCTGTGTCGCCACGCTCAACGCACGCGCACGTGATGCGAGCGCACGCATGGCCCGACTCGTCTTCCAGCGCGGGTTCTTTCGAAGGCACGGGGCGGATATCGGCCTGTTTACCCGCCCCCTATCGCAGATCTTCGCCTCAGCGATTCCATACATCGAGTCGCACCAGGGGAGGGTGCACCTTGAAACACCCGTTAATAGGATCATCGTCGATCGCGGGCGCGCCCACGGGGTGGAGCTAGCGAGCGGAGAGATCATCGAGGCGCACGCCATCATCAGCGCCGTCCCCCCACACGACCTTACGCCGCTTCTTCCATCGCAGCAATTCCTCGCATCCCTGGACAGGATCGCCTACGCGCCGATCGTGAACGTGCATCTGTGGTTCGATCGATCGATCATGGATGAACCGTTCATCATCGCCATCGACTCGCGAATTCAGGCGGTGTTCGATGTCTCCACAGCGCATCGCGAGCGCGATAAACACCACATCGTCATCTCCCAGAGCGCAGCAACGGACTGGATCGACATGCCGGTCGCATCGATCGTGGATATATCCTTATCGGAGCTGAGAAAACTCCTTCCGCGTGGGCAAAGAGCGGACCTCATCGACTCGCTCGTGATTAAGAGTAGGTTTGCTACGTTCGTCCCCTCTCCCGGGGCGGGCGCGCTGCGACCGGCCACCACAACGCCAATCGTGGGGCTGTTCCTGGCAGGGGACTACACAACAACCGGCTGGCCATCGACGATCGAGGGAGCGGTGCGCTCGGGCTTCAGCGCCGCAATAAGCCTGCTAGCGCGCCGATAAGCGCGTCAGATTTGCACGTAAGGGCGACATATAGTAGAAAGAGAGCGGTGCACGTTTGCTGATTGCGCCAAGCCAAGGGAGGTCGATGTGGTGAAAGATACGAAGAGCGAAGCGCTGTCGCACCTTGACGAATACAGCTCGGTCATGCTTGCGACAATTGACGAGGGTGGGCCGCACGTCCGTCCAGTTACCCTGATCAAGTACGATAGCGCCTACTGGATCGAGACGGGAACGAGTAGTGCTAAGGTCGCGCAGATAAAGGGAGATCCCAGGATTGAACTGTGTCTGGTATTCACCGAAGGAGAGAATAGCGGCTATCTCCGCTTGGCCGGGAGGGCGAAGATCGTGACGGATGCTGCAACAAGAGAGAAGGTCTCATCTCACACTGAATTCTTCGCAAGCTACTGGAGCGGACCGGAGGATCCCAGTTTCACCCTCCTGCGTGTGAGGCCATCGGCAGGCGAATACATGCGCCCCGGTGAGATGGAACCGCAGGCGTTCGATCTTTAAGGACCTACCGAGAAGAAAAGGCTCATACCAGGTATACTTACCCCAATGGAGGTGGAACGATGCCAGATTTCCCACGGTTTCTGTTTCGCGTGAAGGATAGACACATAGAGGAAGAGGCGAAGAAGATGGTTGCCAGTTTCGGGATCAAAGACATAGAGATCCGACGCGACGACACGATCAAGGACGCGTGGTTCGAGGACAATGAGGCACTCAAGACGACCTATGGCCTCGATGATATCCGCGAGTACATGGAGAATCTCGGCTCATAATTGAGAGATTGGACGATTGAATTATTGATCGATTGGGTGATTGCATCGTTGGGTGATTTACCACAACGATCGCTCAATCTCCCGCTCATTGAATCACTCAATCGCCATCAGTTCAGGCGCGCCCGTAGGCGGGAAGACATGTAGTCGATTGCCCAGACGATGATCGTGATGAGGAGCAGCATCATCCCGGCGCTGCGGTAGTCCCAGATCCGCATGTACTGGAAGAGCAGCTGTCCGATTCCGCCACCGCCGACGAGCCCGATGATGGTGGACATACGCACGTTGATGTCCCATTGGTACAGAGTGAAGGACAGGTACGGGTTGACAATCTGGGGGATGACCCCAAATATCACCACCTGCAGCCTGTTCCCCCCGGTGGCGCGGATCGCCTCCGGGGGACCGGGATCGATCGACTCCAGCCGCTCAGAGTAGAGCTTGATCAGATTGGCGGTCGCCTGCACGAACAGGGCGAGCATCCCGGAAAACGCCCCGGCCCGTACCCAGACGATGAAGACGATCGCCCAGATGATCACATTGAGCGACCGCATGATGTCGGCAATGGTTCGTACTATGATGTAGACGGCCTGACCGACGACCCCGTGCATGAGGTTGCGTGCGGCGAAGAAGCTCAACGGCACAGCGATGATCACTGCGAAGATGGTCGCCATGAGCGCCATGAAGACGGTGACAATCAACAAGCGGACCCCCTCGCCGAGTAGGGCCCAGTTGGGGCTCACGAGCCCCCTCCACAGGGGCATCATCTTCGGGGCACCGGTGGACAGGGCATAGAAGTCGACCTTGGTGATGAGCATCGCCGCCCCCAGGCTGAGGAGCATGATAAGCACCGCTGCAACTGACCAGCTGCGGGTGTACCACGGACGGGGCGTCATGGCAATCTCGCTCGCCCTCACAGTCTTCAACCCGCTCACGCTTTCGTGCCACGGGACGGCGTCGCTCTTCCACAGGAGCCTGAACAAGAACAGCGGGGAGATGTGCCACAGGATGTAGCGGACGACGTGTTGGCCGAGGCGATGTTCCTCGATCGGTCGCAGGCGCAGCCCAAGCAGCCGCATCCCAATCGAGACGCCGAAGGCCTCCCAGAACGCCGCCACTTCAACCGCCACGATGAGCATCACCCACCATGGAAGGCTCGTGAAGTTCCTCACGTGATAGAAGAAGTCATTCACGCAGTATGACGCGAGCGTCCACAGGTACATCAGAGCGAAAAGGTCGGTGAGGACCACGAGGAAGCGGCGCCGGATGCGGGAGAGGCCCTTCGAAAATTCCGTGAAGAACGCGGGCCGTTGCGTCATGAACCCCGCGTAGTAACGGTCTTTCATCAGATGATCTTCTCCCTCACCCGTCCGCTGATGTAGTCGAGCACCCACACCACAACGATGATCGTCATGATCACCGCTCCAACCTGGTTCCACGCGTCAGGGAGCAGCCCCACCCGGCTCTGGTAGTAGAACATGATCCGTCCCAGCCCGCCTCCCCCGACCAGCGCGATGACCGTCGCCATGCGCACGTTGATGTCCCACCGGTAGAGGGTGAACGCGAGGAACGAGGGGATAACCTGGGGGACGACCCCGTACAGGACCACCTGCCAACGCCTCGCCCCGGTGGCGGCGATCGCCTCGAGCGGCCCAGGGTCGATCCCCTCCACCTGCTCGGAGTAGAGCTTCCCCAATGCCGCGACCGTGTGGAAACCGAGAGCCATCACTCCGGCGAACATGCCGAAGCCGACCCACACCGCAAAGACCGTCCCCCAAAGCAGTGGCTGGATCGATCGCACGACGTTGAACACCCCACGTACGACAGTGAAGACAACCCACCCAAGCGGACTAAACCCCATGATGTTGCGGGCCCCCAAGAAACTCAGCGGAAGAGCGAATGCCGCTCCCACCGCGGTGGCGAGTAGGGCCATGAAGATCGTCTCGATCATCCCGCTGACGATCGACTGCTGCAACGCGGGATCGGGGGTGATAAAGTGCGTGAAGTGGGGGGAGAGCAGCTCTTTCCACAGGTAGGAGCTCGTCGACACGCGCGAGATCATGGTGTGCAGGTCGATCTGGGTTACGAGCGCTCCGACCCACAACGTAACCCCGATGAGCACCACGCTCATCTCGCCGCGGTTCGTCTTGTACCACGCCCGGGGCGGAAGGATGGGGATCTCGTCCTTGTACTGTTTCACAAGAACCATTCGTGTGCCGGTGAGCCGGTCATGGAGCAAGCGGCTCTTTTGCGTAGAAAACCAGATTGCGACGGGGAAAGATAGCACCGCAACATGCCAAGCGAGGTACCGCTGCCACCGCTTGCCAAGCGAAGGGGGCGTAAAGGAATCGGTGACCAGCCGTAGTCCGAACATACTCAGCCCGATCGAGTGCCCGAACGCATGGCTGATGGCGGCAAGCTCCAGCGTCCCCAGGATGACGATCGGCCAACCCCACGTCGGAACGCTCAGCCGCCCGTAGTAGTGGATGTTTGTGTACCAATAAGAGTTAAGGAGGTACATGATCCCGTAGGCGATGTACCCCCAACTGGCCCAGTCGAGGAAAAAGGCGAAGACGCGGAAGCGCAGCGCCTGCATTTCCTCAACGGACTTCGACATGTTCGGCTTCCTCGCCATAGATTTCCTTGAACCGTGCCTCATCGATCTCGCTAGGCAGACCCTCGAACACGATCTTCCCGTCCTTGAGCGCCAGGATTCGCGTCCCATAACGGCGGGCGAGGGAGAGGAAGTGGAGGCTGGTGATGACGGTCACCCCATCCTCCTGGTTCATCTGTTCGAGGTACTTCATCACCGAGTGCGAAGTGGCGGGGTCTAACGCTGAGACCGGCTCGTCGGCCATCAATAGCTCCGGCTCCTGCATCAACGCGCGGGCGATCCCCACCCGCTGTTGCTGCCCACCGGAGAGATTATCGGCCCGAGTGTACGCCTGATCGCTGATCCCGACCCGTTCCAGGTTCTTGAGCCCCATCTCGATGTCCTCCCGTGGGAAGCGGTGGACTGCCGACATCCACGGGTTGACATATCCGAGCCGGCCGGCGAGCACATTAGTAAGGACTGAAGATCGCTTGACCAGGTTGAACTGCTGGTAGATCATCCCCATCTTGCGGCGCAGACGCCGTAGCTCGCCTCCGGATGCGGCGGTGACATCGACACCGTCGAAGTAGACCTTTCCCTGTGTCGGTTCGATGAGCCGATTGATGCAGCGCAAAAGGGTAGACTTTCCCGACCCGGAAAGGCCGATCACCACGAGAAATTCTCCCTTGACAACCGAAAAACTGATATCGTCAAGAGCGAGGATGTCACCCCGTTCGTAGATCTTCGTCAGATGTTCAACAACAAGTTGGTCGGCCATAGCTTACCTTGCCTTGAAAAAACGGGAGGGGATTTTCCCCTCCCGAATGATCTTACTATACGCGATTTAACCACACAACCCGCTATCGCTTCGGGATCGGAACTCCGAGGAGGTCGCGGTAGCCGTCGTAGTAGGCGTCCGTGATTAGCTCCACGCCGGTCCACTGGTAGAACTGCGGGTCGCTCCACAGGGCCTTCATCGCGGGATCCTTGAACTCATCCTGGATCGCGGCAACGATCTTGTCCTGCAGGTCCTTCGAGAAGTTGGGCCCGAATGCAAGACAGTCGTTGGGTACCGGCCCGATCGTGGCGAGGACGCCGATCTCGGTCAGGACCTTGTCCTTACCGTAGGTCTTAAACATGGTCTCGCGCAGGTCGACGCACTTCCCACGCAATCCCGACCGGTAGAGTGCGTTGTTGTAACGGTCCCAGATCCACATATCGGGGTCGTCGCCGTACTTCCACTGCAGGCTGCAGCCAGCGGGCGGGATTGGTGGGGAACCGTAGCCCGTGCAGAAATCTCCCTGATGGTTGAGAAGCGCCGCCATGGAGTTCGGGTGGCTTCCGGTCTCTACGATGTGGTTCTCATCGAAGGTGATCCCCAGCTTCTTCCAGAGCATGCTCGGAAGGACGTAGCCGGATGTGGAACCGGGGTCGTTGTAGATCCACGTCTTCCCGGCGAGGTCCTGCACCGACTTGATCCCGGAATCCCGCCAGTAGTAGATGCTCGCGAAGTAGTAGGCGTTACCATATCTCACTGAGGCGAGCCGAGGCGTTACATTCCCTTTCGTTCGATTGAAAATGCTGAGGTACATGGTGGTCGCTGGCATCCCGAACGTGTCCCCATTCGATGCCGCAAATGCTTCGACCATTGCTGCATAATTTGCCTGCAGCACCGGCTTGATGTACAGATTTGTCCGGTTGTACAGATCCTCCGCGATCTTTGCTCCCGTCTTCTGGACGAGCGCTCCGTTCGCGGACGGGGGAAGGAGCATGTAGATCGGGTGAGCCTTCGTCCCTACCTGCTGCGTAAAGCCCAGAATTCCTAGTGCCATGACGGCCACTAGGGCCAATACCACTATTCTACGCATACTGCCACCTCCTATAGGTTTAAAGCACCCTCCGAGGAACCATCGTCCACTCCTTTTCTCGTGAGTATGACCCTTTCCTCGAGCCTTTGTTGGTACTGTTATCATAGGATTTCCCAGTCAACAAGTCAACTCGATACCTACTCGCGTTTGTAGGGCTTGCCCAGCTCCTTTGGAAAGCGAACGCGGCCGATTGCTCCAGCGACGACGAGGAGAGTAACGATGTAGGGGAGCATCTCTACAAACTGCCACGGGATCGGCTTGGACGGAAGGGTCTTGATCCACGTGGCCAGGCTCTGGAAGAACCCGAAGATGAATCCACCAAGCAGTGCCAGGAGCGGGTTCAGACCGCTGAAAACGACCGTCGCCAACGCGATGAATCCTCTTCCTGCGGAGATGTCCTTCGTTACCGATCCGAACCAGGCGATGCTCATGTACGCTCCCCCCAGTCCCGCGAGGACACCGCCGAACGTGGTCGCCAGCAATCGTACAAGGTTGACGTTGATCCCGGCGACATCCGCCGCCTCCGGATTCTCCCCGGCTGCCTTCAGGATCAGCCCAGCGCGTGTCCGCTTGAGGAACCAGTAGACGATGAACGGCACCACCAAGGCGACGAAGATCAGCGGGCTGAGAGCACCTATCGGCGTTCGCAGCTTGGCGATCTGTGCCGTTCTAGCGACAGCATAGAATCCCGGAGAACCAAGCTTGATCAGGCCGAAGGCCACAAACCCTGCCGCAAACAGGTTGATCCCGATACCGGTAATCATCTGGTCGCCCTTCCAGTAGGTGTTGATCACCGAGAAGGTGAGACTGATCAGTGCGCCGGCTAGCATCCCGGCAAGCAATCCGACGATCGGTCCGCCCATCTCCGCACCGAGGGCTCCAGCGAGTGCGCTGACGAGAATGATGCCCTCAAGGCCGATGTTGAACAGCCCCGCTGTCTCACCCACGATCTCTCCAACTGCGGTCAGGGTGATTGGAACCATGGCATGAAGTGAAATGCGAAGTAGATCAGTTAAGAAGCTCCAATTCATGCCGATCGCCTCCTCTTCAGTACGTTCATCAATGTGCTCCACGACGAGCGCATAACGCGGAATACGCGGATCAGTTCAGGAATGGCCATCGTGAGGACGATCACTCCCTCGACGACACGCACCATTTCTAGCGGAACACCGGCGGTGAACTGCATCGTTCGCCCTCCCGCGGTTAGACCTCCGAAGAAAAGGGACGCGAAGATGATTCCGATGGGATGGTTCCTTCCCACCATGGCCACTGCCATACCATCGAACCCGGTGTTCATCAGTTGCGGTAGCCCGCTGATGATCGCATATGTTGGGGGGTTCCCCATCACGATCGTTGCCCCGGCAAGGCCGGCCCCCAGGCCGCCAAGGATGAATGCCAGAAGCATCGTGCGCTTGCTCTTGATCCCTCCGTAACGCGCGGCTGACGGATTCAGTCCGGCGGCGCGAACTTCGTAACCGATCACCGTGTGCCACAGAACGAAGTAGATGACGATGGCGAACGCTACCGCAGCGAAAATCGACCATGACAGGTCTGTTCCACGTACAAGCACCGGGAAACGGGCGCTTACTGGGATACTTATCGTCTTCTCCCCGCGCACTGGGTCAACAAGGACAAAGGCAACTAAATAGAACGTGAGGAAGCGAGCGATCCAGTTGAACATGATCGTCGAGATGACTTCGTTCACCCCGCGAGTGAGCTTCAGGATCGCTGGGCCCAGGCTCCAGAGAGCCCCTCCGATCATGGCAAAGATCAGTCCAACGATCAGATTAAGACCGCCCGGCAGGACGAAGTAGCCCACGGTTACTGCCGCTGCTGCACCTATATACACCTGGCCTTCCGCCCCGATGTTAAACATGCCCGCGCGCACGCAGATGGAGAACGTGAGAGCGGTGAGAATCAGCGGTACACCACTCGCTGCCGAACTGGCCCATCCGTACGAGTCGCCGTATGCCCCTTGAAACAGAGCGACGTATGCCTTCCATGGGTTGTATCCCCAGACCAGCATTAGGATCGCTCCTATGATTAGGCCAACTGCCGCCGCAAGCAACGACTCTATGGCTGGATTGAGCCCGGTCAGCGTGCGATGAACGAACTTCTCCTTCCGGGGCACGGACCCTGTTAGCTCTTGGCTCATGCTGCCTCCTTAACGGCCACGCCGCCCATCAACATGCCGATCGTCTCTCGATCGAGATCCTTGGGCGAAGCGATGGTCATGAAACGCCCTTCATACATGATGGCAATTCGATCAGATAACGCCAGAACCTCGTCGAGGTCCGCAGATACTAGTAGTATGGCACGTCCCTTGCCTCTCATCTCCACCAGTAGATCGCGAATGTACTGAGCGGAGCCAATGTCAAGGCCTCGCGTCGGTTGAGAAGCGACGACTATCTGCGGATCCTTCGCTAGCTCCCGCCCCACAATCAGTTTCTGTTGATTCCCTCCGGACAAACTCTTCGCAGGAGCACTTGGGCCGGTGGCCCTGATCTCGAATCGATCCATCAGTTCACGCACGTGCTGATTGATCTTCCCCCAGCGTAGGAATGACATTGGCCCACGGAACTCTTCCCAGCGCTGCACGCCAAGGATCGCGTTCTCAGCCAGGGTAAACGGGAGCACAAGCCCCAGCCGCCACCGATCCTCGGGGATGTGAGCCACACCCATCATATAGATCTCTCGCGGGTCGAGGCCGAGGATGTTCTTGCCGTTGATCGACGCACTGCCGCTCTTGGCCAGGCGCAGTCCGGTTAACGCCTCAACCAGCTCCGACTGTCCGTTTCCCTCTACGCCGGCTATGCCAAAAATTTCTCCACCGTAAACCCCAAACGACAGGCCCTCCACCGTGATCTCGCCGGTGTTCCCCTTGACGGTGAGACCATCGACCTTAAGTACTGCTTGCTTGGAACGGACGTTAGCCCGCTCTTGCTCGCGCCTGGGAAGCCCCTTGTCCTGCAGTTCCACAGCGCTGCTTTCCTTATCAAGCGCCTTCCCGACCATCAACCGGGCGAGCTGCTGCGTCGACGCCTGCTCCGTTGGCACGTCACCCACCATCTCTCCATGCCTGAGGACGACGACGCGATCCGTGACCGAGCCGACCTCCTTTAGCTTGTGAGTGATGAGGATGATCGATTTCTTCTCTTCTCTGAGCCTTCGAAGGAGAGAGAACAGCTCGTCCACCTCAAGTGGGGTCAGCACCGACGTCGGTTCATCGAGGATCAATAGATCGATGTCACGTGAGAGGACCTTGAGGATTTCCACGCGTTGCTGCTCTCCCACAGCTAACTTCTCCACCGGCACGTCGAGCGGCACGTGCAGACCGCTCTCCTCCATGAGCCCTTCCAGCTTCTTCTTCGTGGCCGTAAGCTGAATCCGGTTAAAAGGATGCTCGTGGCTGAGGGCAACGTTCTCCGCTGCATTGAATGTGCCAACCAGGGCAAAGTGCTGATACACCATCCCAATTCCAAACTCCAGCGCCTCACGTGGGCTTTTGAAGCGTATGTGACCGCGAGGTGAAATGACACGCCCTCTTGTTGGCGGAAGTAGGCCGGAGAGAATCTTGGTGAACGTGGTCTTTCCCGCTCCGTTCTCCCCCAACAGCCCGATGATCTCACCTCGATGAATCTCGAGATCGGCCTCTTTAAGCGCCACTGTTCCGTCCGAATATACCTTAGTTATCCCTTCTGCGCGCAGGTAGTAATCTGGAGTCGGCTCGTTCTTCGTCAAACGATCTTTATCTGTCATAAAGTGCTCCTGCACTGACTGTAACAGCTAGAAAAAGGGAGAGAGGAGAGTGTCCTCCCTCCCTCGTTAATCAATGCCTGTTCACACTCTACGGTGCGCCCAGGGTATACTCCGCGCGTATCGCTTTCATCTCATCACTGGTATTCGCTGTCGGGACAACGATCTTACCGGAGAGGATGCCAGCATCAAGCTCATCAATAGCATCCCAGATGTAGGCAGGAACCGTTGCGCGGTTCAGCGCCCAGTTGGCAATGATATTGTAGAAGTTATCAGCCTTGACAGCTCCACCGGCGATACCGAAGTCGATGAAGTTGGCAAGCTGTGACACGCCACTGATGCCAACACCATTTTGCTTCAGACCCAGGCTTAGGACGACGCCCTTGAACGTGTTGTCTACGACGGACTTCACTGCGTTGTAGCAGGCATTGTCCACGCGCTTCATACCGCTAGCGAGAGCGTGATAACCGTTGCCCATCCAGTCCTGGTCGGAATCGACGCCGAAGTAGTACGGAGGGCCGTAGGTCGTTTTAGCGTTAGTGTGAGCCTCGGTAACAGCTTCAAGGTCACCGACACCGAGCGGCCCAGCGACGTTATACACGCCGACAGCTCCCTGAGCGAGCATCGCCTCTGTGGCAGCCTTGCCTTGAGCGATGTCGCTGAACGTCCCCGTGTAAGTGTAGAGGAGCCCAACATCAGGAGTCTTTCCCGTTACTTCTGCATACTTTTTGAGTCCCCAGTCCATACCGAAGCGGAATCCCGCCTCAAAGTGATAGAGGACGGGAATCTCGATACCGAGAACTATTCCGGCGTACTTGTACCCCTTCTCAGCCGCGGTCATCGCTGCCAACGCACCGATGAGGGCGGACGACTCGTTCTCGCGGAAGACAACGCTCATCACATTCGGTGCCTTTACGACCGAGTCGATGATGGCGAACTTCTGATCCGGGAACTCAGCAGCGGCTGTCTTAAGCGCATCACCGAGGAGGTACCCGACGCAGAGGATCAGTTTGTAGTTTCCGGAGCGGGCCATGTTCCTTATGTTAGGTAGATAGTCGGCTGCGGTTGAACTCTGCGCGACATCCATCTGCAAACCGAAATCCTTCGCTGCCTGGTCCGTTCCCTTGAAGCCCATGTCGTTAAACGAGAGATCTCCTCGTCCGCCGACGTCCAGTACGATGCCGACCTTTCCATTAGTGACCTTTCCATTCGCCAGTCCGGCCAGGGAAACCCCCAGTACGAGAACCAGCAACAAGGCTAGTACTTTCTTCACGAACGCCTCCTTTTCTTTCTTGCGATGCTGGACCATCCAGCACCATATCCACAACCTTTATTCTACACTTCGATCCACCCAAAACAAAACGTGTATCGGTGCACTCTTCTCTCTTGCGCTTCTACGGTTGTTGCTAACCCGGAGTGTCTGTCGATTTAGCGGTGAGGAACGGCGTGTGACCCTGTTGGCGTAGCAACTTTAGCGGGCAAATGTCGTTGAGTTTGTAGCCATGCACATCGATATCGTCCCTAATCGTAACTCGAACCCGACGATCCCCCTGCGGGAGTCCTACCGTGAGGGAGGCAAGGTAAAGAAGAGAACCCTGACTAATCCGTCCAAGCTGTCCATGGATCAGGTGCAGTTACTACGCCAGGTGCTCAAGGGAGAACAGTTGGTACGCGGGGACACATTGTTTGATGTTGTCTCATCCCGCCAGCACAGGCATGTACGGGCGGTACTCAAGGCGATGAAGTAGTTGAGATTTGTGGAACTGATCGCCTTGCAACACACCCGTGAGAGAGATCTTGTTTTGGGGAGGGTGACGGCACGGATATTAGAACCGATGAGCAAGCTTGCTAGCCGTCATCTTAGCGAGGGCGGGTTAGTGCTGTACGACCTGAGTTCGAGCTACTTTGAAGGGGAAAGCTGTCCTCTGGCAATGCGTGGTTACAGCCGGGACAAGAAGAAAGGCAAGCTTCAGGTGAACTACGGGCTGTTGACCGATCCGCGCGGCTGTCCGGTATGGTATTCTCCCATAGCCTGGTTGCGCTCTATCTACTGGCTGATCGTCGACTTGTGACGACCCAGGAATGCTGCGATCTCGTTGTTGTTGCGTCCTGCTTGCTTAAGCGCGTAGATCTGGTATCGTTCTTGTTCGGTGAGCTGCGTGTACGTGTTCATCAGTGCTCCTTTGTTTTATGGCCTGGATGACCCTGTGGATGCTACCGCAGCTCACCCTGTTAAACCAGTCCCAAAGTTGCACTTACTTGTTGAATCCGCCCTCTGGAAGTTTCAGTTAGAGCGTTGCATGCCGCTGTTCCCCATCCGGGCTAGGCGACCCCGACCACACTAAGGAATAAACCTCTTCTGGAGTGACTTCTTGGCCGCCTCTATCTGCCTACGCACTGCCGATGGTGCTGTGCCGCCGCGCCCGGAACGGGCGGCAACCGAGCGTCCGAAGTCGAACACCTCGTACACGTCCTCTGAGAAAATCGGATCGATCTGCTGGTACTCGGAGAGGGGAAGCTCGCTCAGTGAGCAATTCCGCTCTTCCGCTAGCTTGACCGCCTCGCCGACCAAATGATGGCTCCGCCGGAACGGCACCCCCTTGCGCACCAGGTAATCGGCGATGTCCGTAGCGAGCATTCCGTCGTCGAGGGCGGCAAAGATGCGTTCCTTGTGCAATTTGAGCGTGCTGATTACACCGGATGCCACTGGAAGCTCTCCCTTCAGGGTGTCGATCGCGTCAAAGAGCGCCTCTTTGTCCTCCTGCAGGTCCTTGTTGTAGGTGGAGGGGAGTCCTTTGAGCGCCATCAGGAGGCCAACCAGGTGCCCGGTCATTCGCCCACTCTTACCGCGCATCAGTTCAAGCGCATCCGGATTCTTCTTCTGTGGCATCAGACTGGAACCGGTGGAGTAGGCGTCATCCAGCTCGACGAACCCGAACTCGGGGCTCGACCACAGGATGAGGTCCTCAGCAATCTGGCTTAGGTGTACCTGCACCAGCGCGGCCCAGGCGAGGAACTCCACGACGTAGTCCCGGTCGTTCACCGCATCTACGCTGTTCTCGCTCACCCCAGAGAACCCCAGCTCGCTAGCCAACCACTCCCGATCTATCCCGAACGGGTTTCCGGCGAGCGCCCCCGATCCCAGTGGCAAAACGGAGGCGCCGGCCGCTACAGCAGATAAGCGTTCGAGGTCGCGCTCGATCTTCCAGAAGTGGGAAAGGATCCAATGGCTGAACAGGATCGGCTGGGCATGCTGCATGTGCGTGTACCCGGGCATTATCACGTCGATCTCTTCCTCTGCCTTCTCTACGATCGCTGCCTGCAACTGCTTGAGTTGTGTGCCCAACGTCGCGATCTCATCCAGGAGGTAGAGGCGAAGGTCGGTTGCCACCTGGTCGTTTCTGGAGCGGCCAGTGTGCAGTTTTCCACCTACCGGTCCCACAAGCTCCTCCAGCCGTCGCTCAACCGCGGTGTGGATGTCCTCGTCCCCAGGCCTCTCTTGGAACGTACCATCGTCGAACTCAGCTTGTACCTGCTGGAGCCCGTCTACGAGCTGGTCCTTCTCATCCGGTTCGATCACTCCTGCTCTTTGAAGCGCTGCCGCGTAAGCGGCGCTCCCTTTAATATCGGCGTGGTACAGCCGTTGATCGAAGCGAAACGAGTCGTTCAGCTGGCGCATCGCCGCGCTCGGCTCGCCGCTGAACCTGCCTCCCCACAGCGTCATTTCGCCTCCACAGCCACGGCCTGATCCGCAGCGTTCTCCATATCGATGAGCGCCTTCACCTTGAGCGGGAGCCCGAACAGGTGGATGAACCCGGTGGCGTCGGCCTGGTTGTAAACCTCATCCGAACCGAAGGTGGCAAATTCCTCCTGGTACAGGCTGTACGGTGACTTACGCCCGACCACGCTGCAGCTACCCTTGTACAGCTTCACCTTTACGGTGCCGGTCACCGTCTCCTGGGTCTTGTCGACGAACGCATCCAGCGCCTCGTGCAGCGGGGTGAACCACTGGCCATTGTAGACCAGATCAGCGTACTTGGCGGCCACCAGCTCCTTGTAGTGCGCGGTCTCCTTGTCCAGGCAGATGCTCTCCAGCCCCTGATGGGCAGCGTAGAGGATCGTGCCACCAGGCGTCTCGTACACCCCGCGCGACTTCATCCCCACCAGGCGATTCTCCACAATGTCGATTCGCCCAACACCGTGCGCGCCACCAACGCTATTGAGATAAGTAAGGAGCTCTACTGGGCCCATTTGATTCCCGTCGATCGCTACTGGCACGCCTGCCTGGAAATCGATCTCCAGGTACAGAGGCGTGTCGGGAGCCTCTTCTGGAGAAACGGAGAGCTGGAACATGGACTCATCCGGCTCGTTCCACGGGTTCTCCAGGATCCCCCCCTCGTGGCTGATGTGCCAGATGTTCCCATCGCGGCTGTACAGCGAGTCTTTCGTCATCGCTACCGGGATTCCGTGAGCGTGCGCATAATCCAGGGCATCCTCACGCGAGGTGATCGTCCACTTCTCGTCGCGCCACGGGGCGATCACCTCAAGGTGGGGGTTAAGCGCCTGGAACGCTAATTCGAATCGTACCTGATCATTCCCCTTCCCGGTACAGCCGTGGGCGACGGCGTCCGCCCCCTCCTTCTCCGCTATCTCCACCATGTACTTTCCGATCAACGGGCGGGCAAAGGAAGTGCCGAGGAGGTATTCCTTTTCATACACCGCCCCGGCCTTGAGAGTTGGGAAGACGTAATTGGTGAGGAACTCCTCGGTGAGGTCCATGATGTAGGCCTTGCTCGCCCCGGTGGCGATCGCCTTCTCTTCTAGGCCGTCGAGCTCACTTGCGTCCTGCCCGAGGGCCGCGGTGAACGTGATCACCTCACAGCCGTAGTTCTCCTTGAGCCAGGTGAGGATAACCGATGTGTCAAGTCCTCCAGAATACGCCAGAACGACTTTCTTAATGTCTTTCATGTTTTATCTCCTTCTAAAAATCTTTGATAATCTGATGTAACGAGGCATTTGGTAGTGACAAAAGAAATCGGCCGGATAAGCCCGACCGTATGACCAAAGATGTGTTCAGAAAGAGCTGAGGTTACGGTGCGGGATACCTATCCAGCCACCGTCCGTCTGCGAGTACAACTATCGAAGATGTATTTTGAAGTCATCACAGCAGGAATGTACGACATATTATCGCTGCTGTCAAGGGCACGGGGCAAGAGGTTGGCCTCGACTCCCTGGAGGAACCATCAATCACTATAGCTCTTGTCGAGCATCATCTTCGGTTCAAGATTCGCTCTGCGAGCGATCTGACGAAAGTGTAGGCCCGCGTTCTTCGGATTGCTCAGTGCCAACAGAACAGCGCTTCGGCCTTGCGGAAACACGGCCTCGATCAGTCTCTTTGTAGGCATTCCGCCAACAATCGTAGGACAACAGCCTACAAAACCAACGAGTTCCTGCGACTATGCTCGCTCAACGCCTGCCGCGCGCTTGTCTGGAGCTTGGGAAGCTTGAGAGTCTTGTTTCGTGCATTCAGTCTCGCGCTGCTCTTCCGGATTCGTTGCAGAGATATAGGAATAGGATTCCGTGAAACCTCAATCCGACCCAACTCATCTCAATCAGCGTCGGTAAATGTCCCCTCGCTGACCAACCTTGACTACAACGACGACCCAGGCATCATCCTGGACCTCATAGATGATGCGGTAGGGACCTTGGTGAACTCGGTAGCGCTCCTGATCCGTGAGTTTCTCGCACCCGCTCGGGCGCGGGTTTACAGCAAGCATCTCGATCCGCTTCAGGATTCGCCGAACGTCCTTCTTTGGGATTGCGCGGAGGTCTCTCGCGATGGACTTCTTGAACAGAAGGCTATATCTTGCCATGCGCTTTCAAGTCTTCGAGCAGCGCCTCATACGTAATCGTCGGCTCGGCTACCCGCTCCTTGAACGCCGCCAGATCCTCTCGATCCTCTCGAAGCGCTTGCCGTATGGCGTCATTGACGAGATCGGAGATCGAGCGCTCTGTGTTGGCCGCCTTTATTCGTAAGGCCTTGTGTAACTCAGGCTCGAAGTAGATGGTCGATCGCTTGTTCATCGGGCTCACCTCATTGGCACTATAGCGTCATAACGTCACAATGTCAAGTTGTCTTGCAACGCCCGCAATCACGACCAACCCATGGGAATCGCGGGCCCGTGGAATGGTAGAGGAGCGGGTGCCCGTTCGCCACGATCCTCAGGAGGCATTCGACATCACTCTTGCGAAACTGAATCAAGTTGAAAACCACGATCGCTCAGCGTCTGTGTCTCGTGCTTGTACCGGAATGTGAAGCGTTATAAACTAATAGCCATGTGTGAAAGAGATCGTCAGGAACGAACATAAGGATGTGCCCTTTGAATAAAACGCACCGGATAAGAAGCGGTGATCGATGAGCACCGATACCACTTTCTTCACCAACGAGCTTGACGCAACACTGCTGGACAGGTTCAAGAAGACGCTTCAAACCACGCAGTACTTCGACGTGCTGGTAGGCTACTTCCGCACCAGTGGGTTCCATCGTCTGTATGACGCCCTGGAAGGGATCGAGAAGATTCACCCCGAGAAAGTGAGTGGCTGTAGTATCCTAAATGATCACGCTTATAATGGCACTGGGCATCATTAGCAAGGCTTTCGAACCCAGACTTGGCAGCTGTGAAGTCAACTTGCCGTGAGGCGGTGCATCGTGGGGATAGACCAATAAAATGGCGTAAACAGGAACAGATGGAAAAACAGGTCGTTTCAAAAGAACGTGTAGCTGATCACGGAGAGGTATTGACTGGCAAACGCGAGGTCAATGCCATGCTTGATCTAGTCAAGCAGGAAACAGAACGCATCGACTCCCGTTTTCTCGAACCAGCCTGCGGGACAGGGAATTTCTTGGTTGAGGTCCTCAGACGCAAACTGGACGTAGTAGAAGCGCGTTATCGCAAGAGCCAAGTGGAATATGAACGATATGCCGTGCTCGCTGTTTCCAGCCTTTATGGAATCGATATCCTGCAAGACAACGTAGCCGCATGCCGCAACCGGCTTTCCACCACATTTGACAAGCGATACACTGGCATTTACAGAGATGGCTTTAAAGATGAATGTCGCGACACAGTTCGCTACATTCTCGACCGCAATATCATCTGGGGAGATGCTCTCACCTTGAAGACTGTAGGAGACGATTCTCAGCCCATTGTTTTCTCCGAATGGTCATTCGTCAATGGAAGCATGATCAAGCGCCGAGATTTCACCTTTCATGGTCTGCTCGCACATGAAGTTATGAAGGAATTACCTCTATTCTCGGATTTAGGCGAGGCTGTCTTTATCCCCAAACCGCAAAAGGAGTATCCGTTGGTCCATTTCTTGAGGATTGCCAATGTTGAGAACAGCGAACTATAACCCCGATGTACTGAGCTGTCTGGCCAACCTAAGCAGCGACGAGGTGTTTACGCCGCCGAAGTTGGCCAACGCCATGTTCGATCTGTTGCCATCTGACCTATGGAGTGATCCGAATACAACCTTTCTCGATCCGGTCTGCAAAACCGGCGTCTTTCTGCGCGAGATTGCCCGGCGGCTCGATGCAGGGCTGGAAGAAATCATTCCTGATAAGCAAGAACGCCTCAATCATATATTCACGAAACAGGTTTTTGGCATCGGCATTACCGAATTGACTAGCTTGCTCGCACGTCGGTCGGTCTATTGCTCTAAGAAGGCCAACAGCAAATACTCCGTCTGTACCACCTTTGACAACCCACAAGGCAATATCCGTTTCCAGCGGATCGAGCACACATGGCAAAATGGCCGCTGTGTTTTCTGCGGTGCCAGTCAGACGAATTATGACCGTGGCGAAGAATTGGAAACGCATGCTTATGAATTCATTCACACCGAAGATCCAGCGGAGGTGTTTAACATGAAATTCGATGTCATTGTTGGAAATCCACCATATCAGTTGGACACAGGTGGTTCTGGAAGGCAAGCAAAGCCCATATATCAGTTGTTTGTTCAACAAGCTAAGAAGCTTAACCCGCGTTTTCTAATTATGATCATTCCCTCGCGGTGGTTTGCAGGAGGAATGGGGCTAAGTGAGTTTTGAAGTGAAATGCTTAACGATGATAAAATACGCACTATTGTTGACTATGTTGATGCAAGGGAGTGTTTCCCCGGCGTAGATATAGCTGGTGGCGTCTGCTATTTCTTATGGTCAAGAGACACTCACGGCGATTGTGTTGTCATAAGTAGATTCAAAGGGACAGAACATCGATCACAGAGGCCTCTAAATGAATTTAAGACTTTTGTACGCTTTGGTCCCGCAGTCTCAATATTGCGGAAAGTTAAAGCTAAGCATGAACCCGCCATGACACAAATCATATCTGCAACCCGGCCTTTTGGGTTACAAACGAAAGACAGGCCAGATGGGAAAGGAACCATAACTCTAGTTTCATCAGCAGGACGCGGCAAGATACAGATGAATAGAGTAACAAGTGGACACGAAATGATTGACAAATGGAAGGTAATGACGTCGAAAACCTCACACGATCACGCTGGCCAGCCTGACAAAGATGGCACGAGAAGAGTGCTATCTAGGGTGGAGTTACTTCCTCCTAACGAAGTGTGCACAGAGTCGTATATTGTCCTTGGTGCTTTTGAAAATCAGACAACTGCGCAAAATTGTTTAGGCTATGCGAAAACACGTTTTGTTCGTTTCCTCATCTCTCTATTGTCTTTCTCGCAGGACATCACCCGTGAGCGATTTGCGTATGTCCCTATGCAAGACTTCGGCCACCCTTGGACCGACGAGAAACTGTACAAGAAATACGGCCTAACGGAGGATGAAATCGCTTTCATTGAATCTATGGTCCGCCCGATGCCTGCCAGTGCGGAGCCCTCAAACAGGGAGGCGAACGATGACTAAGGAAGAGGCGCTGGTTGTTTTTGAAGATTTCAAGATTCGCAGAGTTTATAGTGAGAAAGCGGAAATCTGGTACTTTTCGGTTATTGATATAATTGCCGCGCTTACAGGACAAACAAACCATAAAAAGGCCAAATCGTACTGGACGACGCTTAAAAACAGGCTGAAAAACGAAGGAAGTGAAGTGGGCACAAATTGTGACCGGTTGAAAATGAAGGCTCAGGACGGGAAAATGCGCTTACCGGATGTTGCAGATCCTGAAACATTGCTTCGCTTAATACAATCAGTTCCCAGCCCCAAAGCCGAGCCCATCAAACTCTGGCTGGCAAAGGTCGGTTACGAGCGCATCCAGGATATGAGCGATCCGGTGCGTTCGCTGGACCGCGCGCGGCAGTACTGGCAGCAGCACGGGCGAAGCGAGAAGTGGATTCAGCAACGCATGATGGGGCAGGAAACCCGCAATAAGCTAACCGACTACTGGAAGAACCATGACATAAAGGAAAAAGATGAATACGCGATTCTGACCAATATTGTTCACCGGGAATGGAGCGGGGTCTCGGTGAAACAGCATAAGCAGATTAAAGGGCTCAAGACCCAGAATCTGCGCGATCACATGAGTGAAGCGGAACTTATTCTCACGGCCCTTGCCGAAAGCGTCCAGGCGACCGGCATGCCGGAAAATATAGAAGCAGGAAAGGAGAGTGGCGCAATTTCCAGAAAGGCACGTCTGGAATTGGAGCAAAAAACCGGGAGAGGTATCGTGACAGACGAAAACTTCCTGCCACCTGCGCCCCCTAAGAGGCAACTCAAAAAGAGGGCTGATTCCGGTGAATCCTGAGGAGTTTTTCCGCAACGGCCCGAATTCAAGCCGACGATTTACGCCTACGAAGATACCAATCCGCAATACTTGGGACTGCTCAAGGTAGGCTACACCACTAGAGACGTTCAAGAGCGTGTAGCCGAACAGTACCCAACCCGCAGACCTGGCAAGCTTCCCTACCGGATCGTTCTGGAGGAATCAGCTATGCGTAGCGACGGCACGGTATTTACCGATCACGAGGTGCACCGTTGTTTACGCAGCATGGGAGCCCTCAACCCCGAGGGCGAGTGGTTCCAGTGTTCCGTGGATAAGGTCAAAGCGGCGATCATTGCCGTCCGCAATCGTGAGGTGCCAGAAGAAGACCGCACGCTCGATTTTGAGATGCGCCCTGAGCAAGCTGAAGCAGTGGGGAAAACTGCCGTCTATTTTCAACAGGCTTGGGTAGAAAATCCCAACAAAACACCGCACTTTCTCTGGAACGCCAAGATGCGCTTCGGCAAGACCTATGCGGCCTATAAGCTGGCTCAACAAATGGGCTGGCGCAAGCTGTTGGTTTTGACCTTCAAACCCGCAGTACAACACTCCTGGGAGAGTGACCTAAAGCGCCATGTTGATTTCAAAGGCTGGCAGTTCATCGCTCCCGGAGGTTTGTCCTATGAAGATGTCGACAAGACCAAGCCGTTTGTCTGCTTCGGGTCGTTTCAGGATTACCTTGGCAGAAATCCAAGCACTGGTGGAATCAAAATCAAGAACGAATGGGTGCATGCCATCAATTGGGATTGCGTCATCTTCGATGAGTACCATTATGGCGCCTGGCGCGAAAAAGCCAAAGAGCTTTTTGAGGCTGAAGACGCGAAAGAAAGAGAGTTCGGCGAAGGACAGGGAGTGCAGTATTTTGATGAAGATGTCATGCCAATCACGACTAACGCCTACCTTTATCTCAGCGGCACGCCGTTTCGCGCTATTGCATCTGGTGAGTTTATCGAGGAGCAGATCTTCAACTGGACTTATTCGGATGAGCAGCGGGTCAAGCAGGAATGGCAAGGTGATGACAGTCCCTATACCTGCCTACCGCGTATGGTCTTGATGACCTACCAACTGCCCGACGAGATTCGAGAGATCGCCATGCAGGGAGAGTTCAACGAATTTGATCTGAACACCTTTTTCTCGGCGGAAGGCAATGGTGATAATGCAAGGTTCAAGTATGAAGGGGAAGTCCAGAAGTGGTTGAACCTTATCCGGGGTGCGTTTCAGGCGACTACGGTGGACAACCTTAAACTGGGCGCAAAGAAGCCGCCTATGCCGTTTTCCGATGTTCGCCTGCTGAATGTGCTCTCACACACCTTCTGGTTCTTGCAACATGTGAATCAATGTTATGCAATGCGGAATCTTCTGGCACAGAAACAGAACCGTTTCTATCACGATTATAAGGTCGTAGTTGCTGCCGGTGCTTCTGCTGGTATCGGCGCTAAGCCTTGCCGCCTGTGTTGGAAGCTATGGACGATCCTCTGAAAACAAAGACCATAACGCTATCATGTGCGAAATTGACCACGGGCGTAACGATCAGGCCGTGGACAGGCATCTTGATGCTACGCAACCTAAATAGTCCTGAAACCTATTTCCAGGCAGCTTTCCGCGTACAATCGCCCTGGACGGTGATGAATCCGGACGATGTTTCGCCGCACCGCGAGACCATTATTAAGAAAGAATGTTATATCTTTGATTTCGCGCCGGATCGAGCTTTACGACCGATTGCCGATTACAGTTGCCGCTTGAATATCGATGAATCCAACCCAGAGAAAAAGGTTGAGGAGTTTATAAGCTTCCTGCCGGTACTGGCCTACGATGGTAGCGCAATGAAACAGCTGGACGCCGCCGGCATCCTCGATGTTGCCATGAGTGGCACCTCGGCAACATTGTTGGCGCGACGCTGGGAGAGCGCTCTGTTGGTGAATGTTGATAATGGCACCTTGAAACGTTTGATGAGTGATGAAGCAGCCATGAAGGCTTTGATGAGCATAGAGGGCTTTCGGAGTCTGAATCAGGACATTGAGACGATCATCAATAAATCGGAGGCTGTAAAGAAAGTACGAAGAGAAAAGAACGACGAAAAACTCACCCCTGCAGAGAGGAAGAAGCTGACAGAAGAGGAAAAGGAATACAAGAATAAACGGAAGCAAATACAGGAAAAACTCATCAAGTTCGCTACTCGGATACACGCCACTCCGCTCGTCGTACCTTGTCGATCACCGCGTGGTAGTTGCTGATGAGATGAAACTTGTCGTATACGATGTCGGCGTTCGGAATCTCCTTGTTGATCACCGCTTTGTACGCTCCGGCACGATCGATCCCTGCTACCTTGATCGATTTCTTCTGTTCCGGTGTTAGTTTGTCAAAGAACCCGTGCAGACTAGCCTTTCGTTTCCCTTCAGCAAGGTGCAGAACCTCACCACTATCAGCATCCAGCACAACGGTGAGATAGTGGTGACCTTTGCCAATCGCCTTCTCGTCCACCAGGATGGCGCGAATCCCATCCAGTTTGGGCTCAGGTAGTGTGGCAAGCAGTACCT
>CAJVYM010000011.1 GCA_913009415.1 uncultured bacterium | reverse complement strand
GGAGGATCAGTAAACGAGGGAGCCGGGAGTTGCGTAAGCGTCTGTATGAGGCGACGCTGTCAGCAGCGCGATACAACGTCTCTGTACAGCAACTGTATCAACGATTGAAGGAGGCAGGGAAACCAGAGAAGGTGGCACGGACTGCAGCAGCGAGGAAACTCCTGCTCATCGCCCCTGCCATCTACAAGACCGGTGAGCGCTACCGCTCACCAATCAGCCCGGGGACTTGACAATCAATACAGTATCTGTCCCCTTTTTCCCTTTCCGGATTAGGACTCCAGCGGTTACATTTTGCGTGATGGCGTGGTAGAATCTCAGCGATGGGCGAGAAGGGGGAACCCGATGTTAAGGAGTGACAGTCAGAGAGGTATGGCTAGGATGCAAGGAAACCCTGATTCCACAAAGCTTCAAGAGATCATCCGGCGGATTGTTGAGGTAGCTCAACCAAAGAGGATCATCCTCTTTGGCTCAGCTGCCCGCGGCGAGATGGGTCCCAATAGCGATTTTGATCTGTTGGTCGTAAAATCAGGGGATTATCATAGAGGACGTTTAGTGGAAGAAATCTATATGCACCTCTTTGGGGTTGGGCAAGCAGTCGATGTAATCGTCGTTACCCCCGAAGACATCGCTCGTTTCAAGGATTCCCACTCTCTGGTGATAAAACCCGCATTAAAGGAGGGGAAAGTCATCTATGAGCGCGATGCCCAGCCGACACTTGCCCGATGACCCCTCCGAGTGGGTGAGCCGAGCAAAGAGTAATCTGATTAGGGCGAAGAACCGGATCCCTGGCGTATACCTTGAGGATCTCTGCTTTGATGCGCAGCAGGCTGCGGAGAAAGCCATTAAAGCAATATTGATGCAACTGAAAGTAGAGTACCCTTATGTCCATGATCTCGCGGAACTCTTGACTCTTGTGGATAAGGCGGGGAAAGAGATCCCTGATTCAGTTATGCAGGCATCGAGACTTACGCGTTATGCGGTTGTGTCGCGGTACCCTAGTGCTTTCGAACCAGTTACAGAAGAAGAGTACCAACGTGCGTTAACGATCGCTGAGGAAACGGTGCGTTGGGCAACAGAGTGTCTATTAGAGAAATAGTATAAGAAGACCACTTCAAGATGAAGACAATGAAAGAAAGGGATTCGTCCTTATCTAACGCGAGAAAAGGGGGACAGGCTCTTTTTCTCAAATCTCAGACCGCGAGAAAAGGTGCCTGTCCCCTTTCTTCCGTGCATTTCCTGGACCTTCTCGGTCTTACGCCATTCACGAATAAGCTGTCCCCTTCTTCCTCAGCGAGCTCTGCGCCTCGAGTGAGCGTAGCGAACGGGCGCGAGAAAATGCTTGTGCCTCTCGCAGATGAATGGTGAGGAAGGCAGGAGCATACTCGCGCAGAGGCGCAGAGGCGCAGAGAGTGCCAAGGAAAGGCTTGAAACAGGCTTTTCGAGACTGCCTTCGTTGGCAGGGACTGGCTCGTTTTCTCCCCGCAGACCACAAGAGAAAAGGTGCCTGTCCCCTTCTTCATAGAGCGAAATGGTTACATTTTCATCACAGCAGGGTAGAATCGCAGTGATGGGCGAGACGACGGAAGCCAAAGTTGAGAAGGCCCCTGGGGTCAGGCTTACACACAGTCCTTAGAATCATGCAGTTGGTGATGCAGAATTCACCCTGTACTTTGAGATAGTCGGGGAGATCTAGCAAATCGAGATTATTGCCGTCGGTGGTGGGATTCGGGACATCATGCGACTTCAGAAACAGTATGGTTCTGGCCGGTCGCGAAAGCTTAAAGGCACTGCAACTGCTCGCCTTGCAACCGGCAGAACCTGTAAGGTGGAAGTCCATTGGCACGAGACTCACGTGGTTGGCAAGAAGAAGATGAAGATCAAGCATTCATCGTTGAAGTGCCAGAGCTACCAAGCTGTGCAGCAGATGGAGCCACGCATCAAGACGCTCTTGCCAAAGCCGAGATCGTCATAAGAGAGTGGATTGAAACGGCTCAAGAGCTGGGACGTCCGATCCCTAGACCCAAGGGCCGGTTGGTTTTCGCATAGTTCTGCAGTTGGCCGGAAAGCCTGCTCTATGAGCAAGCTGTCTTTACCTCCGAAGGCGCAGGCGCTTTGATCGGTTGCCAGAGTCCAATACGTGGGAGCAATGCATGGAAAGGCAGAGGATGAGCTAACAGTGGAGATGACCTCAGACAGAGACCCCGCCCACAGTAGCAAAGAACCTTGACGGCTGGCTGCTGACAACTGTCCGCTGAAGGCGCTTATTTGGTACTTGAAACTGCTTCGATAAAGCGCTAGAATGCGACTGTCAATCCTGTGAGGAGGATCGCTTATGGGCATTGAAAAGGGGCACGTCATATCTACGACCGAGGCGAGAAGGGATCTCTCGAAGTACCTCAATGAAGTTGGTGATCATCCATGGTTTGTATTCAAGAATGCTACTCCTCGGGCAGTTATTCTGGATATCGATGATTATGAGGCCCTACAGGGGCGTATCGAACATCTGGAAGGGCTTCTCGATCATGTGCTCCTGGCCAAGGAACTCGAGGCCCGTAAAGCTGCTCCCGGCAAAGAGGAAGAGATCGACCTTTCCACTCTTTGATGAGCCTATCAGGAGAGTATTCCCTTGTATGGGCCAAACCGTTGGTCAAGAAGGACTATGAAACGCTTGATCCCTCTGTTCAGCAGCGAGTGAAGATGGGATTTCGCAAGCTGCAGGAGAAGCCCGAGTTGGGTGTCCCTTGCGGGCATAAGATGGGGTACGATCTAACCGGCTATCGATCTCTTCATTTCTATGAGAACAAGTACCGAATCCTCTATGAGATCATCGAAGTGGAGAAAAAAGTCAGGATTTGGGGTATTGGCAGACGCGAGAAGGGCAACATCTATCGGATGGTTTACGAACGAGTGCGCGAGACAGAGTGACCTTTGCGGGTACTTACCGTGTGAGCAGTGAGGTATCAGCGGGCAGGGATTGCTGCCGATCCCGTGGAATTGTCCTCGACCTCGTCACTGAAGATAACGATCTCGATGCCAAGGAGGCTTAGCTGTGAACAAGTGGTTGCGGCAAGCGCTTTCCGACCTTGAAGCGGCGCATTGAGCAATGCACAAGCTGATATGAAAAGCAGTAACGAAACGCCCATCCCCATCATTATTGCCACTTTATGATTATGCCTCTTTCTTGCATACATCGTTCCTCCACGTATTTAGGTCTGGGTAATCCTTCGCTAGCTACTTGCTCTCTTACTGGAGAGCAGAAAGCGAAGGCATCCTACAAGGGCATTAGCTTAACTTTAGTTATATTGGTTTTCGTAATGATAACTCCCAGAACGTCGGAGACGAGCTCCGACGCTACGAAGAGATGGATGTAACGTCGCAGCTTGTCTGCGACGTTAGTTCCTCTATAACAAATCCCCGCATAACATGTAGCACACCAATTAATTTCAGTTAAGTTCTTGGCTCCCGCCTCTCGCTACGGTGCTTCTCACTTACCGCATCCACACCCACCAGATGTATCGTTTGCTTCAGCAGTTGACAAGACATGCACGACAAGGCTGGTACTGGCAGTGCTTCCGCGGTTGTCAATGACAGTCAAATGAACAGTGTAGTCGCCGGCTTTCTCAAATACATGCCGCACGGTCCAAGGGATGGCAGTCTTCGAGTCGCCATCTCCGAAATCCCACTCATAGAGTACGATCTCGCCATCCGGATCGACGGAGGTCACTGCCAGTAGTCGGGAGGATTCACCTTCTACAAGGGCAAAAATTGGCTTCCTTATCCGCGCTACCGGAGGGGTGTTCGGCGGTAGCTGTACAACAGCCGCAAATGCAAGATACTTCTCGTCGAATCTCATACTGCCGGCAGTATCAGTCGTACTGGGAATGTGGCCCAAAATCTGTTGGCTGTGCCCCTTCTCTGGCGATGCTTCAACCGGAACCCAAGCAGTCTTTGTTCCCTGCGGGATACCGACGAGTACCCACGTGTGCACCCCGTCTGGCCAACCATCTCCGCTAACTAGGAGGGTATTATAGCCCTTTCCGGATAGCACCCCAGCGGTATACATCGCGAAGTTGCGACTGCTCCAATCACCTGCTGAGAAGTACCGGCGCGATGCCACGTTGTAGTCAGTGAGGGCCTTGGTGAGCGTTGTGATCGCCTGCGTTAATGCAGCGACCTCGGAAGCTGAGTACGCTGTTGTATTCGGTTGTAGAACCTGCGGCAGATCTCCAGCCAGCACACTCGCTACCGGAAGCAGAAAAAGAAGAACGATCAGTGGAACCAGTCGCGTCATACAAGTCACCTCCAACAAAGTGCTACTAGTATACAGGATCAGTGGGGAAACGGGAAGGGAAACAGCAGTGATGCGTGACGGGTGAGGAGTGAAGAGCGGGAAATAGTGAATGGCAAGGAATCAAGAAAGGAAGGGGGGGAAGTCTCGCTTTTCGTGCGTTGCTTTCTTCGCGGACTTGGCGGTTTGAGTGAGCGCAGCGAACGGGCGAGAGGAAATGCTTGTGTTTCTCGCAAGAGGGTAATGCGTGACGGGTGAGGAGTGATGAGTTACGAGGACTAGGACTGAGGGGGAGGAGGAGCAAGCAACCCTCCACCAGGTGGCAAACCACGGACAGTGCCCGCAAAACGACAACTCCACCTGCCAGGTAAACACGTCACATACTCGCTCACACCACGAAGTTTATCTCCCTACTCGCTCAACACGGGCAATGGTCTTACCCTTCACGTTTCAGCGTGGAGAGGGTCAGCTTCATCGCCGCGTGGACGGAAGATTCCTTGTTCTCTGTGCGATCTCCACTCCATTGGTAACGGCGAGAGATCACACCACGCGAGGTGGCAAGGCCAATGTAGGTGAGGCCGAGGGGATTCTCTGCACTCCCTCCACCCGGACCGGCGATCCCGGTGATGGAGACGGCGATGTCGCACTTGAACAGGTTGCGGCACCCGCTGGCCATCGCCTCCGCTGTCTCGGAACTTACCGCGCCGTGTGATGCGATCACATCGCGTGGGACATGCAGGAGCGCTTCCTTTACCTCGTTCTGGTAGGCGATCACCCCGCCGAGGAAGTACTCCGACGACCCGGCAACATCCGTGATCCGGCTCCCGAGCAGCCCCCCGGTGCACGATTCAGCAACAGCGACCGTGAGCTTTTGCCCTCTCAGTTCATCTCCCAGCTGTTCTTCAATGGTCATGTCCACCTCCGCATGGCAGATGATCGGGAATAGGTTCTAAAAAAGCAATCTCGCACCCGTCTGCTACGCTTGCTCAAGACGTTAAGCTCACCAACAAGAAACCCGGAGCACGATTGTGCTTTCGTAGCGTTGCAGCTTGTCTGCAACATCTTGTAGCAACTTACAGTAGATCCGATCTTCCGGCATCATCATAGCCCGTCGGGCACAGGGCCCAACGCTGCAGATAAGCGTTTCATAAGATTTGTGGACTGGAGCAATCTCCCACTACAGTTGTGCCGCCTGATTGCCCGTCTATCCTCGTACTTTCCTTCGCGCACCGTTACACGACCAATCTGCTGTGAACCTACCTACACAGCCGAAGGACACAGCTTGGATAGCGGGCAACTTTGGCAGTCGGGATTGCGCGGGTGGCAGATCTCGCGACCGAGGCGGATAAGCTGCAGGTGCAGCCGCCGCATGAGCGCTGGATCGGGAGGTAGAAGCTCGTTCATCCGCCCGTGCGGATCGTCCTTCGGGCCGACGAGCCCGAGCCGTTGCGTGACGCGCCTGATGTGCGTGTCGACCGGAAAGTACGGCCTATTAAACGAGAAAAGCATCACGATCCCCGCCGTCTTCCTCCCCACCCCGGGAAATGATAGGAGCCACGACATCGCTTCATCGAGTGGGAGACCCGCAAGAAACGAGATGTCGAGTGACCCTCGTTCCTGCATGATGCGCGCAAGGACGTTCTTGATCCGTATCGACTTTTGATTGTGCAGCCCGCCGATCCTTATCGCCTCTGCGATCTCCTGCGCTGGTGCTTCGATCACTGCCTCAAACGATCCGAAGCGGTCGATCAACGAGCGGTATGCGTGATCGCGGTTTGTGTCGTTCGTGTTCTGCGAGAGGATCGTCGTGACCAATTCCTCAAGAGGATCGCTTCTTGCGATCTTGACCTCACCGTAGCGATCGATCAAGCGCTGTGCGATCCAATCGACCTTTCCCTTGGCGTTCATGGCTGAAGAGGATAGGTGCAGGTGATTTACGATGCAAGCGATTGACCGACTACCCGCAAATCGATAAGCTTGCATCGTACAAGGAGGGAGAGCGATGCCTCTTGATCTAAGCAGTTTGCAGAAAGCGGTTGAGTCTTTTGATCGATCTCTTGACGTAGCGGCAAAGGATAAGCTCGAAAGCATGCCCGCTGACTACCAAGAGGTCATCAAGGCGGGAGTGATCCAGAACTTCGAGTTCACTTACGAGCTCTGCTGGAAGTTCATGAAAAGATGGCTGGAAACTAACCTCAGCCCGATGATCGCAGACGGTGTAACCAGGCGCGAACTGTTCCGCCTGGCAGCGGAGAGCCGTCTGATCGAAGATGTCGAGCAGTGGATGATCTATCACGATGCGCGAAACCAGACGGCGCACATCTATGATCCTAAGATCGCACGGGAAGTGTACGAAACGGCGCGTGGCTTTGTTAAAGATGCGGCAAGACTCCTTCAAGCGCTGGAAGCTCGCAATGATTGATATCAAACCAGCCCATCTGAAAACGGTCGAGCACATTCTTGCCGAACACGTGCCAGCCTGTGAAGTGCGCGCCTTCGGCTCCCGCGTGGCGGGAAGGTCTAAAGTCTACTCCGATCTCGATTTAGCAGTCGTCTGCCAAAAGAATCTGAGCGCTGAGTGCTTGCGGCACCTGAAAGAGGCGTTCGAAGAATCGGATCTGCCCTTTCGGGTGGACGTACTTGATTGGAACAGGACTTCCGAGTCGTTCCGCAAGGTAATCGAACAGGGCTACGAAGTGATACAAGAGCCCCTGGGATCGAGGCCGTTGTCAGGCAAGCTTGAGGCTAAGGTATGAAGAACAGTAGTGAACGATTCGATTTTGGCGCGTTGGTCGCCGCTATTGATCGGGTGAACAACGATTTGGCGGCGCAGGCGGGGCGGGCAGTCAACATCAGCCTAACCATGCGGAACTGGTTGATCGGGGCCTATATCGCAGAATATGAGCTGCGCGGGCTAGATCGCGCTTCCTACGGGGATGGCCTCCTTGCAGAGCTTGCAAGGAGGCTGGGAAAACTGAAGGTTAGTAACTGCAACCGCAGGCAATTGTATCGTTACCTTCGTTTCTATCGTCTCTGTCCGCAAATTGTGGGGACACTGTCCCCACAATTGAGGAAGATGCTGCCAACAGGGATGAGCGCTTCGGAGAAAGTGGGGACGGCATCCCCACAATTGCAGATTCCTCCAGAACAACTTGTGCAGCAACTTTCATATAGCCATCTGGAATTGATTGTTGACCTTGATGATAACCTAAAACGGGCTTTCTACACGATCGAGTGCATCCGCGGGAACTGGTCAGTGCGGGAACTCAAGCGTCAGATCGGTAGCCTCTATTTCGAGCGGTCCGGCCTCTCCACGAACAAAGAGAAGTTGGCCGAACTGGTCCAATCTGGCGCGGAACAGTCCACGCCAAAACTGAACATTCGTGATCCGTATGTCTTTGAGTTCCTCGGGATCAAGCCTCAAGAGGTAATGAGCGAATCTGATCTGGAAGACGCCCTCCTCGACAAGTTGCAGGATTTTCTGCTGGAGCTAGGAAACGGTTTCTGTTTTGAAGCGCGCCAAAAGCGCATTCTCATCGGCGACAACTATGGTTTTGTGGACCTTGTCTTCTACCACCGCATCCTTAAATGCCATGTCTTGGTGGAATTGAAGGTGGAAGGCTTTACACACGAGAATCTCGGCCAACTAAACACCTACGTGAGCTGGTATCGCAAGAACATGATGGCGAGTGGCGATAGCTTGCCGATCGGCATTCTGCTGTGTACGCAGAAGGACCATGCTCTAGTCGAATACGCTCTGGCAGGCATGGACAATAGCCTCTTCGTTTCCAAGTACCAGCTTAGCCTGCCTGGGAAACAGGAGATGCAGGAATTCCTGGAAGCGAAGATGCGGGAGGTAGACGGCGAGAAGTAAACTCTGGTTTCAGAGGCTCACTGCCGAGGGGGGTAAACTGTTATATTTCTAGATTAGGAGGTGCATAATGATCAAGGTGGAATCAGGGCAGGATGTGATGGTGCGGCTGATGGATGGGGAGGAGCTGATGTCATCGCTTGCGACGTTGTCGCTCGATTCGGCGGCTCTTCTAAACGGCGTTGGGATGCTGCGCGACCTGGAGATCGGCTACTGGAACGGATCGAATTATGATGTACAACGGATCGCTGATCCGGTGGAGCTGCTCAGTTTGCAGGGTAACTTCGCCCGTAAGGGGGATGAGCTGATGATCCATTGCCACGCCACGATCGCCAAGCACGGCGCCGCTGCGTTCGGCGGGCATGTGCTAAAGGCGACGGTGCACAACACGGCGGAGATCTACGTTCATAAGCTCTCTGGGATCGTTCTGGAGCGAAAGATGGAACAGACGGGCCTTGCCGGCTTGTACCCGCGCTAGCTGAAGCGAGTATCTCCACGCAGTCCGTTTAGGAATGCCTTCCCGCTCGTGCACGGACGGCATTCCTTCTGTATCTCCAGTATCTCGATCAGCTCGTCACCCGTGCCCACAAGGAGGCGACCGCTTTCCTGCAGCGTGATCGTTCCTATTGTTATCGCTCCGTGCCCAATGCCGGTTATGGTAGTGCGGTGGATTTTTACCGCCTCAGCCCCGAGGTGAGTGAACGCCCCCGGCCACGGGTTCAGCCCGCGTACCAGGTTGTGAATGTCGCGCGCGCTCCTCGTCCAGTCGATCTTTCCGTCGGCGCGGGAGAGCTTGGGGGCCAGGGTGGCCTCTTCCTCTTGTTGCGCCCGCGGGCGCGCCGTCCCCTCTTCGATCGAGCGCAGTGTCTCCAGAATCGCCTCCGCCCCCAGTGCGGCCAAACGATCGTGCAGTTCGCCTGCTGTCTCGTCCGGGCCGATCGGGCAGGCGCGCTGCACGAGGATCTTCCCGCTGTCCATGCCCTTTTCAATGAAGAAGGTCGTCACGCCCGTTTCCGTCTCCCCGCGGATGATCGCCCAATTGATCGGCGCGGCACCGCGGTAGCGCGGCAGGAGGGAGGCGTGGATGTTGATCGTCCCGAGCGGGGGAAGGGAGAAGACTTTTGTGCTGAGGAACTGCCCGTAGGAGGCGACGACGATCGCTTCCGGTGCAGCCTCGCGCAGCAGAGTGATCCCCTCCTTGCTGTTGATCCGCTCCGGCTGAGCGATGCGCAGGCCGAAATCGAGTGCTGAATTCTTCACCGCCGATGGGCGCAATTCGCGCTTGCGCCCTGCCGGGCGATCGGGCTGGGTGATGACGAGTACAATGGCGTGTGCTTCGGCGAGGGCCTTGAGTGCCGGGCAGGCGAAGGCAGACGTTCCAAGAAAGGCGATCCTCACTCGTCCTTCTCCCGTTGCTTACGGCGGTATTCTGAGATGATGCTCCGTTTCTTGGCCGGACCGAGGTGGTCTATGAACAGGACCCCGTTCAGGTGGTCGATCTCGTGCTGGATCGCCCGCGCCATCAGCCCCTCTCCCTCGATGTCCACTTCCTTCTCGTCGAGGGTGGTCCCGCGCACGTGAGCGCGTAGCTTTCGAGTAACTTCGGCGTCCACGCCGGGGACACTCAAGCACCCCTCGACAGCCTCTTCTGCTTCCGACGAGGTTTCGATGATCTCCGGATTGACGAGGATGTGAAACTGGCCATCGAGATCGAGGACGATGATTCGCTTGGAGACGCCGATCTGCGGTGCGGCGAGGCCCACGCCGTTGGCACGAATCATCACCTCAACCATCTTCTCTGCTATCTTCTTTGTTTCTCCGTTGATACACTGCAGCGGGTCGGCCACACGCCTGAGGACGGAATCCCCATAAGTTCTGATTTCTGTTGCCATTCGCCTTGCCTCCGAGCGCTCGTGATTATATAGTAACCCTCGATATGCCACAACAAAACACGGATACGGTCGATCTGATCAGGAAGGTACTGCGCTTGGAGCAAACGCGTGGCTACAACGACGATGCCGTCACCTGCGGGATGGAGGAGTTCATCAGGCTCAATCTCCCGGCTGCCATACCCGTGGCGTCCGGGTACAGAGCCGCCGATCACTTCGAACGGCAGCGCGTTATCGGAAGGCTTGCGAGCTTCCTGGATGGAGGAGAGCAGACGGTGGAAACAGTGGTCGATCCGGCCAGCCTTGCTCTTCCGGTAAGTCACGCCAGCGGCGTGGGTCAAAAGCGGGCGAAGCTCCTGGAGAAGCTGGGGATACGCACGATCGAGGACCTCCTTACCTACCTGCCTCGTCGCTTGGAGAATCGGTCGCGCTTCGCGCAGATTGGAGCGCTTCACCGAGGAGAGACGGTCGCTGTCCGCGCAAATGTCGTTGGTGTCGATCATTCTCGCGTCAGCGGGCGTACGACGATCGTGCGGGCGACGCTGAGTGACGGGACGGGTTTCCTCTACGCCACGTGGTTCAACCAGCCGTGGGTGGCAAACCAGATCCGGCGCGGTGAGAGGATCGACGTGTATGGTAAGATCGAGCAGCACTACGGAAAGCTCCAGATCTCATCGCCCGTATGGGAACCGGCCGAAGAGGGAATGGAGATCGGGCGCATTGTGCCGATCTACCCGGCGACGGAAGGGGTGAGCGATCGCTACCTGCGTACGCTGATCGTCAAGAACCTGAAGCTGTACGGTGGGGCCTTTCCCGATGTTATCCCCGCTGAGATCCGTGAACGGCACGGTCTTCTCGAGAGATCAGAGGCGATCCGCGCTCTCCACTACCCGCGTGGCGATGAGTCGTTCGAGAAAGCTCGTCGCACGTTGGCGTTCGAGGAGCTGCTCCTCCTGCAGATCGGGATGGGTGGGCACACGCGCACGCTTCCCGGCTCGTCACACGCGGGTGACGGAGCTCTCGTCGACACGTTCATCGCCCGCCTCCCGTTCCTCCTCACGAGCGCGCAGCAGGGGGCGATGCGCGAGATCATGGCCGATCTGCGCTCGAATAAACGGATGATGCGCCTGCTGCAGGGGGACGTCGGTTCGGGAAAGACGATCGTCTCCCTGATCGCCGCCCTTGCCGCGATCGATGCGGGATATCAGGTGGCGATCATGGCTCCAACCGAGATCCTCGCCCAGCAACATGCCCACAGGATCACTGGCCTCCTGGCGGGGCTACCCGTGAACAGCGCCGTCCTCACCAGCTCGAGCAAGAAGAAGGACGAGCTGAAGCAGGAGATCTCAGGTGGCGAGATCGATCTTGTAATCGGTACACACGCCCTCATCGAAGAGGATGTCACCTTCCACTCTCTGGGCCTGGTGATCATCGATGAGCAGCACCGCTTCGGCGTTGTGCAGCGCGCGCTGATCGAGGAGAAGGGGAAAGATGTGGATCTGCTCGTCATGAGCGCCACCCCTATCCCGCGTACGATTGCCCTCACCCTGTACGGCGAGTTCGACGTCTCGCTGATCGACGAGATGCCGCTTGGCAAGAAGAACGTGCGTACGATCTGCGTTGCCGAAAACAGGCGCGATGAGGTCTACTCTGAGGTCGGCAAGCTCCTCGAGGTGGGGGAGAAGGGGTACGTCGTCCTCCCGCTCGTCGAGGAATCGGAGAAGCTCGATCTGAAGGCGGCGACACAGGTGCACGCTGAGCTGTCGGCCGTGTTTTCGCGCTTCGGTGTCGGATTGATCCACGGGCGCCTGTCAGCGGCGGAGAAACAGGAAGCGATGGATGCTTTCGCCTCCGGACAAGTGCATCTACTCGTGGCAACGACGGTGATCGAGGTGGGAATTGACGTCCTTGACGCGTCGTTTATGGTGATTGAGCACGCGGAGCGTTTCGGCCTGTCGCAGCTCCACCAGTTGCGCGGCCGGATTGGACGGGCCGGGCAGAAGGCAACCTGCTACGCCATCGCAACAGCAAAGACCGACATCGCGCAGCAGCGGCTGGCCGCGTTCTCCAAGCACCTCGACGGGTTCTTAATCGCCGAGCAGGACCTGATGATCCGCGGCCCGGGAGACCTTTTAGGAACCAAACAGCACGGATTCCTGAGCGTACTGCGCGCGGTGAACCTGCTGCGCGATGTCGACATCATGCGAAAAGCGCAGCAGGAAGCACGCGAGATAATCGACAAGGGCGTTTCGCGCGAGCTTCTTTCTGAGGCGGAGCGTCGCTTCGGCGATGTCCTCAAGTGGCTGCAGGTGTAGGATTGAGTGACATTGTCAACCGACCGACCATCCGTTCCAGTCCTTTTATCCGCTCCCCCTTATCTGTGGGGGCCGCTACATCTGCTAACTTCCCTCCCGCATATTGTCTCCTCCATTGGAGGATGAGATTGTCTGACACACGATGCTGAAGAGCTAACTGTGCCTGGGTAGCTCCCCCTGTAAGGAATTCTCAACAACCGGTTCCTTGTCGTTTCGCCTGCCTGTGCCGGCGAGGGAGACAGGAGTGGGTAGTGACCTCTAGTCCCGGTTCACGCGGGACTGATGCCAAGAATTCACCACGAAAAGCATGAAGGACACGAAGAATGGAGATCCATGAGCCGTCAATGCGGTGATTGCTGTGTAATCTCAGAAAGCTACCAAGCGAGATCAAGTGCTTTGTCCTCCTCCTCCTCCTCCTCCTCCTCCTCCTCCTTCGTGGTGAAGCAGTTCTGCACCTCTGTGCGAGTCTTGGCGTTTGCCCCTTTCTCTTTAGTTACCCACTTGGAATGACAAAGAGCCTCAACAACCTGACTCTTGAATGCCTTGCTGAACTTCCTTCTTTTTGCCATGAAACATCCTCCTTGCGATCCTTTAGACAATTTAGTCATTCCTTCGCCTATCTGTCCAGTCGCAGTGGTTCCCCCCCAAATCACTTCGTTGCAAATATGGAGACGAGAAGGACTCCACACAGGACAAACAGCACTCCCAGGGCTGATCTGCGTGATGGTCTTTCCCGCAGGAGGATTATACTGAACAAGAACGCGAACAGGGTCATCGATCCTCTCACTGGGGAGAGGAGGCTTGCCGGCACCATACTCACTCCCGAGAGCCAGAGGATCCACCCGACGCCATAGCCCAAGATGGCAGTGACGAAGGCAAGCGCGACGCCGCGACGGGGAAAGCGAAGAGGAGTACGCCGTGACCGTACAAACGCCGCGATGCCCCAAGCAACACCTGAAGAGACAATCAGTGTAAGCTGAAAGGTCATCACGGACATGCCATTGGTGAGACAGTACTTGGCCGGCACCGTCTCTACAAAGCCCCATAGGATCCCCGACCCCAGCGCCGGCAGTGCGCTCCAACTCAAGCGGAACGTGGATTTCTCATCGCTCCGGTTGACAAGAAACAACGCACCGAGAACAACGAACAGGGCAGCAACTAGCAGGATCGGTTGCATCGGTTCGCCAAGGATGAGAATGGAGGTGACCACTCCCCAAAACGGGGCGGTGTTAGCAAGAGACGTTGCCTCGTGCGCGGAGACTCGGTTCATCGTGTAGTAGAAGAGCATCGAGCCGACGAACGAGTCGATGATACCGGCTACCGCTGCTATTCCCAGAAGCTCCCAACCAGGAAACGCAAACCCGGATGTGAGGAGCCCGTATGGGATTACGAATATGAGAGCGAACAGGGGGCGGATGACGCCATAGGAGAACATGTCCATGTAGCGTAAGGCGGGCTTGGATAGGACCGACTCCAATGCCCAGGCAATCGCTGCTCCGATGGCAAACAAGATCGCAATAATCGTCACCAAGGCCTCCTCGTGGTCCTTTCCAGCGAGATTGGCCCATTGTAACAGTCGTTCGCTCGCTTAACGACCGCGCTGTACGGTTGTACAGTCGCCGGAGACCGGCTACATTGTAAATACCATGAGAATAGCGAGGAGGAGCGAACTATGGATACTCCCTTGTCAGAGCACCGCAGCCAGATAGTACTTGCGGAGATCTCCACTCCTATCGGAGCGATGCTTGCTGGGGCAACGGAAGAGGGGATATGCCTATTAGAGTTCATCGACGGCCAGAGGAGTGAGAAGCAGCTAGCAAGATTGCAAAGGCTGCTGCAAGCTGAGACCATATCAGGGATGAACGCTCACCTCGAGGCACTCTCGGTCCAGTTGAGCGAATACTTCTCCGGGACAAGGAAGGAATTCGATCTCCATCTTGTCCTCGCCGGAACGCCATTTCAGAGAAGTGTGTTGGAGGGATTGCGCACGATAGCCTATGGTGAAACTATTTCATACCAGGAGGAGGCACAGCGCATCGGTCGTCCGAGGGCGGTACGCGCGGTGGCGCGCGCCAACGGTGATAACCCGGTCTCGATCATCGTTCCCTGTCATCGCGTCATCGGCAAGAGCGGCAAGCTCGTCGGCTACGGGGGCGGCCTGTGGCGCAAGGAGCGGCTCCTTGACCTTGAAAGGGAGCACGCAGGCTGACTGTCTGGGATACGAACGGGGGGCAGAAGGCATGAACGCTGTAGACAAGCTACAGCGCTACACAAGATAATCCATCGCTTTCGTAGCGTGTGCAGCTTGCCATGTATGGCTTGGCTGCCACGTTGTGGAGCCTAATCCTACAAGCTCAACGCTGTAGACAAGCTACAGGGCTACACAAAGATAGCCCATCGCTTTCGTAGCGTGTGCAGCTTGCCTGCCTGGGTCGGGGAGGCAGACAAGTGTACACCGTTGCTACGATCATTGATCTTCAAGCAGGGAATTCTCAGTGCCGAAGCGCGATGAGATAGGTAAAGTCTTTCCCGTCGTCGTCGATCTCTACCTTTGCACCGAGATCGCTCTCGCAGCGAGCTGCTAGCTCTTCGGGGACGGTGGTGAACTTCAGGCCTTCCTTGCGCCCGCTCGCTAGGTGTGAAAAAGCAATCCCCGTGCGGCAGGAGGCAAAGGCGTTCTCGATGATTGTCATCATCGCCCTCATCGGATCATCGCCGATAGGATAGCCAAGGACGCTCAGGATGTAGCCTGTGTCAAAGCTTGCGGGAATGAGCGGATCTTCCAGCACGTTACGATGCTCAAAGGAGATACCTTGTCTGCCTGAGTGCCGCTTCGTGGCCTCATCGATCATGCGGGAGCTGACGTCGATTCCGTGATACCTTCCGTAGGAAAGCTGCTTCTCGTCAAGGTAGATGATGAGGTGCCCCAAACCACAGCCCAGATCGAGAATCTCTCCCTGGGGGGGCAAGAGCGTTGTCGCACGCACAAACAGTCGTTCCTGTGCCTCCATGCCAGAGTATTCGAGGACCATCATGTCATCTCCTGCGAGGAGACCGACACGGGCATCGTAGAACGCACCGCACGCCTTGGGGTCAGGGAAACCCGATGGTGTGTAGCGGAACATGCGCTTCTTCAGCTTCTTGGCCAACAAGTGCAACGGCTTCATGGTCCTATCCCACCACAAATGACGGTATTAATGATTCCTTGTCGTTTCGCCTGCCTGTGCCGGCGAGGCAGACAGAAATGGGCAGTAACCTCTAGTTCCGGTTCACGCGGAACTGATGCCGAGAATTCACCACGAAGAGCGCGAAGGACACGAAGAATGGAGATCCATGAGCTGTCAATGCGGTGATTGCTGTGTAATCTCAAAAAGCTTACAAGCGAGATCAAGTGTTTTGTCCTCCTCCCTCTTCGTGCTCTTCGTGTCCTTCGTGGTGAAGCAGTTCTGCCCCTCTGTGCGAGTCTTGGCGCTTGACCCTTTCTCTTTAGTTACCCACTTGGAATGACAAAGAACCGTATTAAGAGGCTTTGCGATCGAACGATCGGATGATTATCAAATCGCTCAATCGTTCGACCTCCCGATTGCGTAGTCTTATCCGGCTGTCTCTTCGACGGGTTCTTCCTGTCGCTCTGCCTTCGCTTCCTTGGTATGAGCCAAGACCTCGTCGATCGATCCGGTCATGTAGAACGCCTGCTCCGGCACGTCATCCAGCTCGCCGTCGATGATCATGGCGAACCCCTTGATCGTGTCCTCCAGTTTGACGTACGCCCCCGGTCTATTGGTGAAGTGTTCGGCAACGTGGAACGGCTGGCTCATGAAGCGCTGCACCTTGCGGGCGCGGCGCACGGCGAGCTTGTCCTCCTCGGAGAGCTCGTCCATCCCCATGATGGCGATGATATCGCGCAGGTCCTCGTAGCGCTGCAGCACCTGCAGCGTCTTCTGCGCGACGCGGTAGTGCTCGTGGGAGATGACGTGCGGGTCGAGCATCGTCGAGTTCGACTGCAACGGGTCGACGGCCGGGTAGATCCCCTTCTCCACGATCTTCCGATCGAGGGTGATCGCTGCGTCGAGGTGGGAGAAGACGGTCGCCGGCGCGGGATCGGTGAGGTCGTCCGCCGGTACGTAGATTGCCTGCACCGAGGTGATGGATCCCCTCTTCGTCGAGGTGATCCGCTCTTGCAGCTCACCCATTTCGGTAGCCAGCGTCGGCTGGTAACCGACCTCCGATGGCATCCGCCCGAGGAGCGCCGATACCTCGCTCCCCGCCTGCGCGAAACGGAAGATGTTGTCTACGAACAGGAGGATGTCCTTCCTCTCTTCGTCGCGGAAGTACTCGGCCAGGGTCACTCCGGTGAGAGCGACGCGGAAGCGCGCCCCGGGAGGCTCATTCATTTGCCCATAGACGAGGGCGGTGTTCTTGAGGACGCCAGCCTCCTTCATGTCTAGGTAAAGCTCGTTCCCCTCACGCGTGCGTTCGCCAACACCAGCAAAGACGGAGTAGCCAGCGTGTTCGTAGGCGATCGAGCGAATGAGTTCCATGATTAGAACTGTCTTACCCACGCCTGCCCCGCCAAACAGCCCGATCTTTCCCCCTTTTGGGAACGGAGCGACAAGGTCGACAACCTTGATCCCGGTCTCGAAGATCTCGCTCTCCGTCTCCTGGTCCAAAAGTGATGGGGCGCTGCGATGAATAGAGTAGCGCTTCTTCGTCTGTGGCGCTGGAAGCTCGTCGATCGGGTCGCCGGTAATGTTAAGCATCCGTCCCAGCGTCTCCGGTCCAACCGGAACGGTGATCGGCCCGCCGGTGTTCTCCACCTCGGTCCCTCGTGCCAGACCATCGGTCGAGTCCATGGCGATCGCGCGCACGACATCGTCCCCCAGGTGCTGTGCCACTTCGAGGATGAGGTCCTTCTCGCCCTCTCGCACGATGCGCAGGGCATCGTTGACCCGTGGCAGCTTCCCTTTCTCGAAGCGCGCATCGATGACCGGACCCTTGATCTCGGTGATCCTTCCTACTGCTTTCTCATCTGCCATCGCTTGTCTCCCGTTTGCTCAATCTTTCGATCACTTGATCCCTCAATTCCTCAGCGCCTCCGCTCCACCCATGATATCTGAGATCTCGCGGGTGATCGACTGCTGGCGTGCCTTGTTGTACGACCGCGTGAGGTTCTTCAACAGGTCATCCGCGTTGTCGGTGGCGCTGCTCATCGCCTGGCGGCGGATCGCATCCTCACTCGTCTTCGTGTCCAGCAGTGCCTGAAACACCTTCCCCTGCAGGTAGAGGGGGAGGACGATGTCCAGCATGCGCACTGGGTCTGGATCAAGGAGCATGTCGCCCGCTTTTGCCTTTGCCTTTATCGGCAGTATTTCCTCCACGCGCAGGCGCTGCGCGAGGTCGGAGATGAAGTGCATATAGACAATGACGAGCCTGCCGTACGCCCCCTGTTTGTACAGGGAAATCAGATCCGATGCGATCACCCGAGCGATCACCGGTGTGGGGTCCTCGTAGAAGTGGGCGTAGGTCTGCAGGGTCTCCACCCGTCGACGGGCGAAGTAGGCACGCGCCTTCTCGCCACCGAGGAGGAAGCGTGCCACGCCCGATTCATCGCGGGCAAGCATCTCCGCCCTGTGGTTCAGGTCACCCTTGAACCTTCCACACAGGCCGCGATCCGCATTCAGGACGAGGATCCCCACATCCTCCGATCCATTACTCGCCACGAGCGGGTGCGCGGAGGCGAGATCGGCATACCGGCCGACGAGCGATGCGAGCACGCCCTCCAGCCCCTCCATGTACGGGCCCACCGCGGCCAGGCGACGCTTCATCTTCGTCACCTTTGTCATGGCGATCGCGTTCATCGCCTTGGTGATCTGGCGGATATTCTCTATGTTTCCGATGCGCGTCTTGATTTCGCGGACGTTCTCTGCCACTTATCCTCCGAAGCGTTCCTTGAACTCGCCGATCGCCCTATCCAGACCGGTCACGATCTCGTCTGTGAACTCCATGCGATCGTGCATGGCGGTGACGATCTCTCCGTGCTCAGCATGCAAGAACCTGATCCACTCTTCTTCGAATCGCCGCACGAGCGAGACCTTCACGTTTGCAAGATGGTCCTTCACCGCCACGTACAGGGCGAATACCTGGTCTTCAACGCTCATCGGTTCGTACTGCTTTTGCTTGAGGATCTCCATCAGCCGATCGCCGCGCGCGAGCTGTTCCTTCGATTCCTCATCGAGATCGGAGGAGAACTCGGCGAAGGCCGCTAACTCACGGTATTGAGACAGCTCCAGGCGCAATTCCCCGGCGATCTGCTTCATCGCCTTTGTCTGCGCCGCTCCACCGACGCGCGAGACCGACTTCCCGACGTTGATCGCCGGTCGGAACCCCTGATTGAACAGCTCGCTCTCCAGGTAGATCTGGCCGTCTGTAATGGAGATCACATTTGTCGGGATGTAGGCCGTGATATCGGCGCCCTTCGTCTCGATGATCGGAAATGCGGTGAGCGATCCTCCTCCATGTTCAGAAGACAGACGTACCGCGCGCTCCAACAGGCGTGAGTGGGTGTAAAAGATGTCGCCCGGATACGCCTCTCGTCCCGGTGGACGCCGCAGGAGAAGGGCCATCTCACGGTAGGCGACCGCGTGCTTGGAGAGGTCGTCGTAGACGATGAACGCGTCCTTGCCGTTGTACGTGAAGTATTCGGCCATGGTGCAGCCGGCGTAGGGGGCGAGGTATTGCATCGGAGCGGGAGAGTTTGCATCGGCAACGACAACTATCGTGTACTCCATCGCCCCGTGGCGCTTCAGGGTATCGACGATGCGGGCCACGGTCGATGTCTTCTGGCCGATCGCGACGTAGATGCAGGCAATTCCCGCTTCCTTCTGATTGATGATCGTATCGATGGCGATCGCCGTCTTTCCCGTGCGACGGTCTCCGATGATCAGCTCGCGCTGCCCGCGGCCAATCGGGGTCATCGCGTCGATCGACTTCAGCCCCGTCTGCAGCGGAGTATCGACCGGCTGGCGCTCAACGACGCCCGGGGCTTTGATCTCCGCCTTACGGCGTTCGGTCCCTGTTATTTCACCCTTGCCATCGAGCGGACGGCCGAGCGGGTCAACGACCCGACCCAGGAGCCCCTCACCGGCGATCGTCTCCAGTACGCGCCCGGTGCGGCGTACTTCATCTCCCTCCTGCACGAGCTCGCTCTGCCCGAACAGGGCCACGCCCACGCTCTCTTCCTCCAGATTGAGGACGAGGCCGCTGATGTCACCCGGGAACTCCACGATCTCCGAAGCGAGCGCTCCCTGCAACCCGAAGACGCGGGCAATCCCATCGCCCACTTCGACGACAACGCCAACCTCGTTCATGTCGAGGTCGTACTGGAATCCCTTTATCTGCTCCTTCAGGATAGCACTAATCTCGTCTTTGCGTGCTGCCATTTTTGTTTTCCCCTTTATCCTGTAAGCACTGTCTTCAGCTCATCGAGCCTTGCGCGCAGTGACCCATCAATAACCTTTCCACCGACCTCGATCCGCAGGCCACCGATGAGGTTCTTATCGAGTCGCTCATCAAGCCTTACCCGTCCTCCGAGTTTCTTTGCCAGGTGAAGAGAGAGCCGCTCTCGATCCTTTGCTGTGAGTTTCTGTGCCGTCGTCACCCGTACTTGTACGATTCCCTCTCGCTTTAAGCGCAGTCTTTCAAACTCATCGTAGATCATGTCGATGTAGCCCTCGCGACCGTTGCGCACAAGGAGCGAGAACATATTGTGCAGGTACTCGGCAATATCCGGAAACGCCTCCCTCAGGAGCGCCGTCTTGTCACTATGCACAACGAGCGGGTGCATCAGAAATCGAAGGAAGTCAGGGACATCAACAATCTCCTCCACGACACGGCGGTAGTCGTTATCGATCGCCTCCACGCAGTTCTCCTCTACCGCGAGTGTGTACAGCGCTTCGGCGTAGCGGCGCGCGATTTGCTGCGATCTCATCGCTGCACCCTCATTGCCGCATCCTCAACGCCTCGTCATCGACCTCCAAGAGAAGCTCGTTTAAGAGCCGCTCGTGATCGGATAGGTTCACCTCGCGATTCAACACGCGCGACGCCCCAAGGACGGCGATCTCGGCGTAGGAGCGACGCAGATCCTCTTTCATCTGCTCTCGTTCCTGCTCGATCTGACGCTGGGCCTCGGTGATAATCCGCTCGCCCTCCTGTCGCGCCGTCCCCTTGGATGCGTTCACTATCTCCTCGGCGTGTGCGCGTGCGTCATCCAGCGTACGACGTGCCTGCTCACGCGCCGCGGAAAGCTCCTGTTCACGTTGCGCGGCGAGCTGCTCTGCTCGCTCTTCGCTCTGGCGCGCCGCCTCCATGCGCGAGGCGATCAACTCGCGCCGGCGATCCAGGTAGGCAAGCGCCGGTTTGTACAGGAAGCGCTTCATCAGGTAGAGCAGAATGGCGAAGTTTACGAGGTTGGCGATGAACGTCCAATTGAGCGTCTTGACGACCACTCCCCACTCGAAATGCACTCTACCCTCCTAGACTACGAACAACAGGACAATCGCGATCAACAGCGAGTAAATACCCGTCGACTCGGTGATCGCCTGTCCCAGAACCATCGTTCGCAGGAGCGCGCCCTCCATCTCCGGTTGGCGGGCCATGCCATCCAGGGCATGCGCGGCGGCTATACCTTCACCGATCGCCGGGCCGATCGCTCCGATACCCATGCAGATCCCGGCTGCGATATATTTCGCCGCGGTGGCGATGTCGGCTCCTGAAATCTGACTTACAACACTTTGTGCCTCTTGAAGCATATCTCCTCCTTTCTAGGTCTCTACGGCTACATTGATATAAGCTACGGCAAGAAGGCTGAACACAAACGCCTGAATCGTTCCCACAAACAGGCCATAGAAGAAATTGAGGCCGATGGGAATAACCCACGATGTGAACGGGAATATATACACAATCGAAAGCATGATCGCCCCACCAAACATGTTCCCGAACAGACGAAACGAGTGCGAGAGTGGCCTGGCCAGCTCCCCAACGATGTTCAACGGGAGCATGAACGGGTATGGCTCGATGAATCCCTTAAAGTACTTGCCCACTCCCTTTCTCCGCATGGCAAAGAACTGCGACATGAAGAAGACGAGCAGACCAAAACTGAATGTGACATTCAGATCCTTCGTCGGTGACTCGAAGTAAGGGATGACGGATATCAAGTTGCTCGCCAGAATAAACATGAATAGAGTGGCGATGAATGGGAAGAGCTCCCGTGCTAGCCGGTCCGAGGAGAAGCTTGATGTCAACTGGCTCTTGATGAGGTCGATCAAGGCATCGAGCAACGCCTGCACTCGATTCGGCTTCTCATCCACTTCTTGGCGCAGGCTTCGCCTGAGTATGAGAGCGAAGATCACCAGCAAAGCGATCACAATCCAGCTCATGATGATCGTGATGAGGTCGAAGCTTATGGGGAAGCCTCCGATCGATACGTGCGCTATGAGTTTCTTGCCTAGAGGCCCGAACATCTTCTCTCAATCCTCCCTTCCACGAGAAGCATTAGATGCAAGTTTACCTGCCCGACCAATACCCCGCCACAAGCGGCGAAGAAGGGCACAACGCCAATGCGCAGTACGAACGCCAATGCGACCGAGAGAAAGAACATCCGCCCAATGCTCGCCATCGTTGCAGTCATTCTTCCGTTGCGGCGTGATTCCGCACCGAGCAGTGATTTGCCTCCCTCATACAGGAAAAACAAGTTTGCGACGTAGAGAGTCACCCCGATGAGGAGTCCAACAGCCGCCATCCCAAGTCCGAGAGAACCGAGCACGATCCCGGCTACGGAAGTGACGAGAAGGTAACTTGGCAACCGAAATAGGCTGATGAAATCGAGCTTCTTCCCTTTATTCATGTCAATTGTGCAGATCTAGATGACCTGTAGCTGCTTGTCCTTTTCAGCAATTAGATCATCGACCTTCTTCGCGTAGTCGCGCACGGCCTCGTCGGTCTTGTCGCGGTAGCGATGATAGTCATCCTCCGAGATGTCTCCGTCGTCCTTCATCTTCTCAAGCTTGTCGTTGGCATCGCGGCGGACATTGCGCAGGGCAACCTTGGCCTCTTCTCCTCTGGCCTTGATGATCTTCGTCAACTCCGCGCGTCTTTCCTCGGTGAGCTTTGGAACCTTTATGCGCACGACCTTGCCATCGTTTGCCGGATTGAGTCCAAGATCGGCGGCGAGGATCGCCTTCTCCACCGCTCCGATCTGCGTCTTATCGTAGGGCTGAACGACAAGGAGGTTCGCGTCCGGAGCGGCGATTGTCGCCATCTGCTTCAGCGGCGTAGCGGTCCCGTAATAGTCGATCCTGACGTCCTCGATCATCGCCGGATTGGCGCGCCCGGTCTGTATCTTGGAAAGCGCGGACTTCAGCACTTCGACCGTCTGCTCCATATGGTTGTTCATCTCTTTCTTGACTTGTTCTGGCATTTGCAAGACACCTCACATAATCAGATTCTAAGAGCAAGGAAGGATCAATGCAACGAGCACTTGCACGTTGAGGGGCGCCTATTTCGCAGCTTTCTGCGTCGCTTTCTCTTCAATCAACGTACGAAGTGCAGGGAGTGCCTGTTGCATCGCCTCTTCTCCCGCATGGATCCCTTCCGCTGCCCGCATGTAGTTAAGCCCGCGAGGAAGATCCGGATGAATGATCAAATCGGCGGGCCACAGGGTGAGTTTAAGATGCAGGATCTCCTGCTGGAAGATGGCTACCGCTTGGTTGATCACGTTGTACACGCCAGGTAGCGGTTTTTCTTCTCCTGCTTGTTCCTTGAATACATCATCAAGCAGTTCAGTCAGACTGCCTGGAATCCATGTTTGACTCGTTGCTCTCTCCTTGAGGCCTTGTCCCAAACGATCCCACAGGCTACGCCGATCGGCAGTAGTGGGATACGGAGCAGGAACGATGTCAACTCCGATGACGATGTCTACGTCATAGTCTCTGCATAGTCGCACGGGCAATGGTTCCACCAATCCTCCGTCGACCAACAGATGTCCTTCCCAGCGCACCGGATGGAATATGCCGGGGATCGAGGCGGAAGCGCGTATGGCGTCGACGAGTGACCCGTGATCGAGGATCACCGCTTCACCCGTATCGATGTCACACCCTACCGCCGCAAATGGGATTTGAAGTTCCTCGATCCGTGCATCGCCAATCAACTCCCGCAGGTACTTGCGCAGCTCTTCGCCGGAACTCAGTCCGGCGCGGGGAAAGGTGGGAAGGAAGCTTCGCACTACCTTCGGAAGGTTCGTGTTCAGCCATTCCTGTTCGATCCGCTTCACCGGAATTCCAGCTGCATAGACACCACCGACCATCGCTCCAATGCTTGAACCGGTTACAGCAGAGACGGAAATCCCCTCCGCTTCAAGAACCCTCAGTACACCGGTATGGGCTGATCCACGTGCTCCTCCCGAAGCCAGTGCCAATCCGATCTTTACACTATCCAATTCGCTTCTCATACTGAGCCTCCTGGAGCTCTCCCCTCAGGGACAAGCTTGCTACGTATCTGGGCCATCACATCTTCCCGTGGCTCAGTATCGAGACAAGGAGCCAAAAACCCATCAGCCCAGCGGCTAGGAAGCCGAGGGCACCGATGATCGGGATTCCGTAGACCTTGGGAGGGATGTCCGCGCGCATGATGAGCGCGGAGCCGATGATCAATGCCGACAGCACGATGGAAAACGAGATGCGGTTGCTGATCTGCTCGTGCGTCTTGAGCATCGGCTCTAGCCCCTTGTGCTCAAACACGACCTTTAACTTCCCCTGTTTTGCCTGATCTATGAGATCGCGCGTGTCGGCAGGGAGGTCGCGCAGCAACAGGGCAAGGTCGGTCAGGGAGAGATAGACGTCTTTGGCCAAATCGGGAAGGCTTAGCCGCTCCTTGATCAACCTCTTGGCGAATGGCGTCGCGTGCGCTACGAAATCGAAATCCGGGTCCAGGTCCCTTCCGACGCCCTCGATGATCATCAACGCCTTCGCCAGCAGGTAGAAATCGGCAGTTATGTATAGCTTGTGAGCAGTGACGAGTGAGACGAGCTCGTTTAAGCTGTCGAGCAGGTCTATCTCCTTCAGCGAGCGATACGAATAGCGTTCAAGCAAGGCATAGACCTCGTATTCGAGCTGCTCGGGGTTCTCCGGGCGTCTGCCGCGCGACATATGCGTGAGTGTTCGCGTGATTCTCGGCGCGTCTTGGTTGGCAAGACCGATCAGGATGTCGCCAAGGTGCTTCCTGTCCCGCGGAAGGAGGAATCCCATCATGCCAAAGTCGAGGAAACAGATGACATTTCCTTTGAGAATGCGCATGTTCCCGGGATGAGGATCGGCGTGAAAGAAGCCGTGCTCGAATACCTGCTTAAGGATGCTGTCCGCTCCGCGGGCGGCGATCACCTTCGGGTCGAGCCCAGCCTGAACGAGCGTTTCGCGATCGGAAGGCCTGATTCCATCGATAAACTCCATCGTCAGGACGCGCTTTGTCGTGTAGTCCACGTAGACACGCGGCACGTAGACCGTCTCATCCCCCGAGAACTTGCGCGAGAACGTCTCGATGTGGGAGGCCTCAATAGTAAAATCGAGTTCCTGGGTGATCGACCGCTCAAATTCCCTCACCATGGCGACCGGATCAAGCGTCTCTATCCCCTCGATATGCCTCTCGGCGAGCGAGGCGAGGTGGAACATTATCTCTAGATCGGTTTTGATTACCTGCTCTATGTTTGGGCGTTGCACCTTCACAGCCACGCTCTCCCCGGAGGGAAGAGTAGCCTTGTGCACCTGCGAGATCGACGCGGCTGCGATTGGCGCGATGGAGAAATCGGAGAATAGCGAGTCGATCGGCATATTGAGTTCCTGCTCGACGAGTTGCTTGGCTATCTCGCCGGGAAACGCAGGAACGGACTCCTGCAGTTTCTTTAATTCCAGGATCAAGTCTTCCGGCATCAGATCCGGCCGATTGCTCATGATCTGTCCGAACTTTATGAATGTAGGACCAAGCTCTTCGAGAGCCAAACGCACTCGTTCCCAACGAGACAGGGAGGCGAGCCTTGAGTCCTTCCCCTCGCGAACGCGCTTCTTCTTGAACGGCAGATACCGATCCAAGCGGATCGCCCCGACGAGGTCGCTAAACCCATACTTCGCCAGCACGTGGGCGATCTCCAGATAGCGACTCACGTAGCGGTACGTGTGCCTGGGTAACCAAAGCTTGCTTGTCATGAAACGCTGTTTCTATCCTTGTTTATAGACTCCTCCAGTTTCTCCACGCGCTTCTTCAGATCGGCCAAGTCCTTTTGTGATGGGATATCCATGTGCGCAAGGAGTCTCTTAGTTGTTTTCTCAATCAGAGCGTTCAGGTTCTTACGCGCCTCGTCCGACTGATCGAGTAACTCCCTTGCAAGCCTCCTGCTCTCCTCTTCTGTGAGGTTATTCTCTTCGCGAATCCTCTGGACGGCCTCATCAATCTTATCCTTGGCGATCAGGCCAAGCCCAACTCCGGTTAGAACAGCCCTTCTTGCTAGGTCAAGCATGGGCACCTCCTTTCCCACTTCTGTCTTAATAATGCTACCACTTTTCTCACGCACGATGAAGGGAAGCTCTTGAAGTCCGGTAGACTAGAGAATGGTCGCGGCGGTGTTACGGTCGGCTTAGCATCTTAAGACGAATAGACCCTCGCGAGAAGCAAACGCTTGGCTAGCGAGGCCTTTGATCAAGGCGCAACTGTCGAGACTTCCCTCGTTTGACGCTTCCAAGCCAACACACCTTGAGGTAAACGCCTGCGTGGTGGCCGGTGTAGCGAAGCCCTTGTCCCTTGTCCAGGCGACGCGAAGAGACGATAACCTTGTTGTGTGGCAGGAACAATATTTTCCCTCGCTTCTTGAGCTTCTGAGCGAGCCGCACATCCTCGGCTTCGTCTGGGTATTCACCTTCAACTCTAAACCCATCGACATCGCGAAATGCGTTCTTTCTTACCGCAAAGTTAGGCCCGCAGAACAACGGATGCCCAACGCGCAGATTCGCCGCTTGAAACCCTGAAAAGAGGGCATGTCCGAGACGAGTCCAGATCGGCTGTCCAGTGAGTTTGATCGTGCCAAACGTTCCGACGACGGCCTGATCGGCGAACGGAGCAACGATGCGCTGCAACCAATCAGGTTTACAGATGGCGTCTGCGTCGGTGGAGACGATGATGTCTCCTGTTGCGCCGTCAAAACCAGCCTGCCGCGCACGCCCAACACCCGGCTCTTCCAGGCGGATCACGCGTGCTCCGAAAGATCGTGCTACCTGTTGTGTGTTATCGGTGGATGCTGAATCAACAACGATTATCTCGAAATTCTCATGCGTCTGCTGGCGTAGGGCGAATAGACAGCGAGGAAGCAGATCCTCCTCGTTTCGCGCTGGTACAACTACTGATACTCTATTCATAATACATACTCTCTTTCTACTATCGTTTCATGTACTCCTGCAAGAGCCATAAGCTTTTCTCACGCCCGTTTGCTTAACATAGCTTTCAGCAATCACCGGTTAGCTTGAAGCATGGGTCCAATTTGTCCCATCTCACAACTTATCACACATTACTGGATCTTGCGCAGGGTGTTGCTTCCCTTGGCATCCTTTGCGTCTTTGCGTGGAATAAGATCTCTTCCTCACGCCCGTTCGCTATCGCTCTCTCAAGCCGCGATCTCAGCTCTCACCCTTTAGCAATTAGCTCAAAGCACAAGATTCACTCACTCTGTCTCATCACTCTTCACCCACTGCCCATCACCATGTTTCTGCTGTTCTCTGCGTCTCTGCGAGAGAATGCTCTTGCTCTCTCATTACGCATCTCTGTTTCACGGTTTTGCGAGAGGCCGCCTTTGTATCTTTCGCATCACTCGTAACTCGTTCTAGAAACGCCAAGAGCTCATATTGTACCACCTAAGCTGCGCTTTGTCATAAATGATGGGCCTTTGGGCGTGAACCCAAAGGCCCAGGCAGTGATCAGTTCTGCAGGTCGTAAGTGGCTGGATCAAACATCGCCAGATTCTCCGGATTGAACACAGAATCCGGGATTTCGTTCTTCGGGCGCTGCCTCTTGATAAACGTAATCGTCGTCGAGCTCTTGTCAACGACATTAGTAGCGAGCATCTTGCCCGCGAGGAGATGCCCCTCGAATTTCGTTAGGGAGAGGACGTCCATCGTTCGTTCCATCTTTCCGGACGCGTTGAAGTCCTCGCTCTTCAGCATAAGGAAACTCTCCTTGTCCACCCATGCCTTGCTCGTCGGAGCATCTGCGTCCGCGCCCGGCCTGGCTGTTAAGTCTAGCACGTAGCATACCCTCTGCTCATCCCCGATTGTTAAAGTCTCTTCGCCCACGAGCTTCGCCGAGTACTTGTCGGCGTAGCTCCTATTGCCCATATCCTTGTAAGAGAAAGTGCTCCCAGCGAAGCTCTGCTTCTGCTGTTTGGCGACGATCTCCTTGGTCATCCCAAGCGCGGGGAGATACAGCCACATGCGTGCGTCCTTTCCTTGCGGCTTGACGGAGAGGAAGATCGTCCCGGCAACGTCTGCTGGTTCTTTGAAATAGATCAGCGATTCCTCCGGCTTACCCTTGTCTTTCTTACCTATGCCTGCGAACACGTTGGACGCACTCGTCCCATCGGCATATACGTTTTCGAACTGCACGACCGATATCAGGCTCCCCTCGGAGATCGAAGAGGCTACAGCATCTACCTTTTGCAGGATCTCATCCCCGGTGAGTCCAGCGGCCATCGCCCCAAAAGCGCCAATTACAACCAACCCGGTAACAAGTGCAACACAGCCTGTCCATATGGTTTTCCGTTTCATCTACATCCTCCTCAATAACTGTGTATCCGTCGTTTTGTTTCTAACTTCTTGTAGTCTTACTACACCTCGATATCCAACTCCGTTCAGGCTTTCCGATTGATATCCGCCTGTTTCGTCTTGCGTCTTCCCCTTGTGGATCTTGTGAGGAACCGCGGCTTCCATGTCACGAGAATCGCCGGAATGATCGTGAACGCAGACAGCGCACTGATCACCATCGTCATCGCGATCAACAGGCCAAAGCTTCTCATCCCCTTGAACGAGGAGAAGAGAAGGACAGCAAAGCCAACCGCCAGGGCGAGCGCGTTGTAGACAATGCCGCGTCCAGTGGTCTGAATCGTCGTCTGCAGGGCGCTCTCCGCGCTCTCCCCAGACTGCATTTCTCGCCGAAAGCGCGAGATAAAGTGAATTGCGTAGTCGATTCCAATTCCAATCGCTATCGATGAGATCATCAGCGTGGACATGTCAAGCGGAGTCCCGGAGTAGGCCATCACGCCAAAGTTGATGGCAACCGTAAACGCGATCGGGATGAGGCTGACCAACGCGGCGATCACCGATCCCAGAAGCAAGGCGACGATCAATCCGGCAGCGAGGATCGAGGTACCCAGGCTCGTGATCTGGCTCATGGCGATGCGTGAGAACATCCTCGATGAAACCTGCGTCTGGCCAACCATCTGCGCGTGTATCGCCCCGGTGAAATGCGTATCGAGGTAGCCCTGCACCTCGTGCGCCAGTTTCACCTGCTGCGAGCTTCCAGCAGACGAGTAGAGCCCCATCACCTCCCCGGCGGAGAAGTCGCCGAGGGCCATATTCCCCAGGTCTCCTCCCTGGAACGTGAACAGGAGGAGAAGCTGCGATACAAGCTTTCGATCCTGTGGGATTACATAGTAGGCGGGATCGTCGGCATGGAATTTCTGGTTCATCTCAGCCACCATGTCAGCGATGGAGATCGTTTTCTTCACTCCCTTGCTCTCAAGGAACTTCTGCAGTGCGACAATTTTATTCAAGACCGCGGGATCCTTCAGTCCATCACGATGGCCAGTATCGATATCGATCATCACCTGCTCGCTTCCGGAGAAGTGACGATCCATGACATCCATCCCCTGCACGACCCGGCTATTCGTCCCCAGGAATGCTTTTTCCGAGGTATCGATCCGCAACAGCGGAAGTCCCGCGAGGAATACGCCAAACACAACCACGGAAGCGATGATCACTACTCCTCGATGGCGGATGATCATCCGTTCAAATCCGGAGAGGATGCGGGTCAATGCCCCATTGCTGTTCCCGTGAATCTTCTTCTTTGGCACCTTTAAGGTCGCAAGCAGGGCGGGAATAAGTATCAGAGACAGGAGCATGGCGGCCAATACCCCCAACCCGGTGAACACACCGAACTGCCGCTGCGGGATGAGGAACGAGTTTAGGAGCGAGAGGAACCCAGCAACCGTAGTTAGTCCCGCCATCGAGACCGGCGAGACCATATGCAGCCCCGTCTCGATGACCGCCGTGCGCCTGTCGGCCCCGGCGGCGATCTCCTCGTAGTACTTATTTAACACGTGGATGCAGTAGGCAATTCCGATCGCCATCAGAATCACCGGCAGGATGAATGAAATGATCGTGATCGGAACATTGAACATCGCCATCAGTCCCAGCGTCCACACCGTCGATAGGCTCACCACCAGGAGCGGAAGAATCACCCCCCGCAGGCTCCAGAAGCTGAAGTAGAGGACAGCAATGATCACAAGGATGACGAGAGGAAGAAGGATCTTGAGATCCTTACCCATCGACTGGGTCAACTCCAGGTTCATGTACGGCAGCCCTGTGATGTAAATCTTGTCAGGGGCGGTGTTGTACTTGTCGACAATCGCCACCACCTGTTTTGCCACTGTTACATCGTTCGCGTTGAGCTTCAGCTTGATTGAGATCACAGCCGCTTTTCCGTCGGAGGCGACGATGTAGCCGCGCACGGTGTTGCTCGCCATCACCCGCACGCGGTAGGCGTCCATCGCCTTCGCGGTGCTCGGGACCTCATCATTCGCCGCTGCTGGCCCAACGTTAAGCGTCTTCTCCGTTCCGGTGATCACCTGCGCGTTCAGCGGACCGGTCACTTCATCGACGCCAGTGATATTCTCAAACTCCGCTTGCATCTGGGATATCTTGGTCAGCGTTTCGCTGTTGAAGATCCCGCTATCGTTCTCCACTGCGATCATGAACAGGTCTTGCGAACCATAGCGGTTCTCGGCGCGATCCATCGCCTTCACCGTTGGGTCATTCTTGTCCATGTAGTTCTTAAAATTTGTGTCGGTGTGCAAGCGTGGGACGAAGGAAGCGAACCCGACTGTGATAATGAGGATTACTCCGATCGTCACATAGGGGTGATCGGCGATGAACTCGAAGAATCGCCTCATCTAAGCCATCCTTCTTCCTGGTACAGGGCGGCGTATCCGGCCGGCCACAGGTCCTCTGACACATCCGTCGCCTTGGCGATTCCCTGGAAGACCTGATCGACAATGCGAGAAAGACCGACCAGGAGCGCGTACTGCGGAGTCGAACTCGCATAATACTCACTCACAAGCCAGATCTGCGAGATCGAACCATCGTCGATCCCCTTGGGAATGATCAGCACAAGGTCGTACGGCTGTTCCGGGGGGACGAGTCCGACCAGCGGATCGACGTAGCTCGAATCGACGTCGATCATCTTAACCGACAGATCGACCATCCCCGTCTTCTTCAGGATCCCGGCCAACGCCCCCACGCGCATCGTCGAGGCGAAGGTCCTTGTCTCATCGACGAGGAGCAGCCGCAGCTTCATCTGCTGCTGGCTCTGCTGGGCTAAGGCCTGTACGCTCGCGAGCACCAGCAATGCAAGCAATGCCAACACAATGATCTTTCTAACTGATTTCATTAGTTCCCTCCTTATGTAGACCGTTCCAGATGAAGCCTGCGAGTTCAGCCGGTGCGTCAGCGAGGATTCCCTGCTTTGCCTCTTCGGGATACGTCAACGCGTAGACGCTCAGCGATTCCACCACACCGAGAAGGGCGTAGGCGATGATGCGAGGATGACACGCGCGCACCCAGCCTTTCTCTATCCCCTCTTGAATGAGTTCCTCGATGCGGGCGATCATCTCCTTGTACAAGCCGAGCAGCTTCGTGCGGAATCCCGCTCCTGGATTGAACCTCTCTTGGATGAGGAGCGCTGCGAGATCGCCGTGCTCGCTAAGCCTAGAGAAGTGATCCTGCAAGATCTTGTTGATCTTATCTAATACAGGGAGGTCGTTTCCCAGCAGATCGCGAAAGACCTGCATCCGCTGTTCGAACTCGGTCTTGAAGATGGAAAGGAGGATCTCCTCCTTGCTGGCAAAGTAGTTGTAGATTGTGCCCACAGCGATCCCGGCCTCATGAGCGATCTCCTCCGCACGCGTGTTGTAGAACCCCTTGCGCGAGAAAGCACGAATCGCCGCTTGGCGAATCAGATCTTGCTTCTCTTCTTGATTAACAGCCATTGCCCTCCCTCTGAATGAACGTTCATTCATATTGTGCGCGAGGTGAGCGCTTATGTCAAGGAATAGAAGTGGTGACTGCTGTGAGTCGAGAGACATGGCCCTCGGCTCTGGCGCAGCAACCGATTTATGTGTCCGACTGGAGGGGTGCACTCCTAGCCATCAATTGATCCGAAACCTCCCAAGCAATAACCCCTCACAGTTAGGGATGCTCTGGTATCGTTTTTCTTCACAATCAACGTGATCACAATACAAATTAGGCGAACAGTAAAATGCTAAGAATGAAGGCCTAATACACCAAACCCGCTTTGTCAAGTACCTCACAAGAGCTCAAGAATAATGAACTACCCCGCCGCAAGCGGACGGTGTATCAAGAGGCTTTGTAAGAAGCACGCCCCAAGGGGCGGGGAATCAACCCCTGCAGGGGATTGACTTACAGGGCTCAGCCTCTACAATAATGTTAGCCTCATCTGCCATGTGTAGAGAGAGATCTTTCGGCGTCTGTTTTGGGCGGCGAATGCATTTATAGCTCTCGGCTTTCGAACTTCCTCTGTGGATTCCGTATCCTTGGTGCATCATCAGGATGGAGCGTGCTGCTAAGCCAAGCAATCTGCTCTAGGGTTTATTCCTATTGACAAACGCCTAGGAATACTAGATAATCGATGAGAAAATTGAACCAGGTTGATCGTGGGTTTACGACTACGCGGGAGCAACCAGCATGACTGGTAAAAAGGCGACGAAGATAAACCAGGTGTTTCGAAAATGGCCGCGAAGTACGGTTGCCACTCAAACGTGGCTTGACCGGTTTGAAGTGTCCAGCAAACTAGCGAACTGGCACGTAGGATCAGGATGGTTAGTGCGCTTCGGCGCAAGAGCCTTTGTTCAGCCGGGAGATCGGGTTGATTGGAGGGGAGGTCTGTACGCCTTGCAGACTCAGCTTGGCCTGAGTGTGCACGCTGGAGCACGTACTGCGTTGGAGTTACAGGGTCTTTCCCACTTTGTGCCACTTGGACAACAAGAGAAAGTTATCTTGATAAGCGACCGTCCGGAGCGACTACCGACATGGTTCCGAAATCAGCCGTGGAAAGCAAACCTGGAACACCATTGCCTGTCCCTGTTCAAACATATTTCGAATGAAGCATTCGCAAGACTTAACTGCGGCGGATTCGAGATCGTCGTGTCGAGCCCGGAACGTGCAATGATGGAGCAGATGAGTCTCGCCAGGACAAATGACGACATCGAGCAGGCGCATCAATTAATGGAAGGGCTCGCCACTCTCCGGCCGCGCGTAGCCCAGGACCTACTGGTGAACTGCCGATCGGTGAAGGTCAAACGGCTGTTCCTTTGGAGCGCAGACACTCTCGGACATGCCTGGTTCGATCGCTTGGATCTTGCACAAGTTGATCTTGGTAAGGGCAAGCGCCAGCTCTACAAAGGGGGACGCTTGGACCCGAAATACCGGATAACCGTGTCCCCGCAGGAGGGAGTGCCCAGTGTTTGACAGCCGCTATTACGCCCAGGTCCGATTGCTGATTCGCTGCTTGGCGGATCAGATCTTGCTTCTCTTCCGCATTAGCAGCCATTGCCTTCCCTTTAAATGAACGTTCATTTATATTGTGCGCATGGAGGGTTCCTTTGTCAAGGAGGAGGACAACAGCAAGCGCTGTCCACGTTCTCAGATCTATAAGTCCATGGTTTGCCCCGTTCCTGTAGCGTGCGCAGCTTGTCTGCCACGTTGCCGAATACCGCAACTGCACTCAGCGTCCAATCCCAATATCGGAGGCTGTCTACCAACATCCCACCGTTGCAGAGAAGCTCTCGCCGTAGCAGCGTAACGGTGTGGCACGCGTGGCCCCCTTCTCGCACAACGACGGCAGCCATAGCCCGGGTACCTGTATTGCTCACAATAGGAAGATGGCTCTTCGTCGTTTCGAGTGGGTAACTGACCACCAGCACGTGCTCGCAATGTTTTTTAGTTCCGCTTTCCGAATTCCGCGCTACGCGTTCCGCGCTCCGCATTCCAAGCTCCAAAATCTTCTCTCGCCCGTTCGTTTCACTCACTCAAGACGCTGAGGCGCAGAGGGGTACAACTTAACAACCACTGCACGGATACCATAGCATCTTCGATTACCCACTCGAAACAGCGAGGAGCCAGGAAGATGGTACGTAAAGCGGTAGGGGCGGCAGTTCAGAACCCAGCGTTGGCCAGCAGTTGCAGAGCAACTGCCAAGCTGCTCAGAACGCTGAGCAGCCACGGACACCCCGTGAGCCACATCCCTTGTCTGCGTACGACGACAGCCAAGCCTGTCACCTGTACACTGGTAGAGCTTGCTTCTCCCTAACGATAGGTCTTTCCAGTGCGCACGATGATCGCGGCAACGTCAACCATCCGGGCTGCCCGATCAAGGGAGAAAACAATGCGGTAACGCCCGACGCGCTTGCGTAACGTGCCCTTGAACTTCCCGCTCTTGATTGGGCGAACATCCCCGTTTGTGGGATCTCTTTCCATCTCTTCGATGGCACTACCGATCTGTTTGCGGCGATCCCGAGGTAGGGCGCGGATCTGTTTGGCCGCTTGCTTTGAGAGCCTACAGATCCAGCTCATGCTTCAGATCATCCCACGCAACATACTCCCCGTTCTTGAGTTGCTCGAACCCCGCCTCAACCAGTTTCTCCTCTTTTGGACTCAGGGAGTCCTCCATATCGACAAGGCGTTTTGGCTTAATCACGATATTCGTCCCCTGAAGGCTCACCTCAACGAAATCCCCTTCTTCGAGGCCAAGATCATCGAAGATGGCCTTGGGAACGGTGACCTGACGGTTTGTGCGAATCTTCACGATGGGCATCTTCTCCCCTCCTTTACGGTTGCTCTAGGTAATTACTATAATAATATTCTATCATTTTAATAGGCTGTGTCAACCTCTTGCGAAAAGAGCAACAGCGTGCGTACCTTGCAGATAGACTGGATAGAGAAGATGACGGCGTGTCAAGGGTCGGGCAGGTTTCCCTGGTCGGTGTGCACCCACAATTCCCAGTTGGCTGAATAGCACGATCGTTCGCACAAGCCAGGCTGACTTCGTGGGATTCCAGTGCTTCAGCATCAGCGTTACCCATACCGGTGAGGCAAGAAGCGTAAGAATGAAGGTCTGACCTCAGCACACCCACACCGTGATGCTGCCCCCACTATTTCGTAGTGGTGGAGCTCGTCTCCCACGAATAATTTCTATTCCTGATAGCCACCGGCGGTAAGCGCCGGTGACAGCAACGGTCGGTTACGAGAATTCCTTCCATTTAACTTACTTCTTTGGATGGGAAAAGACTGATCTGACCCCAAACACCCTACATCTTTTTTAGCCTGCTAAGTTCTCGAACAATGTTTCTCCAGTCATCTGGGTATTCATAATGCAAAGACTGTATCAATGAGAAAATAGCAGCATATGTGGCTGAATTGACGATACTCTTTTCATCCATTTCTCGATATACTTTTCTGATAAACTTAATGATAGCATCTACCTCTAATGGCATAGCCACAAACCCCTCTGTCTCCCAGATGTCTCGTGGAGAGCTCGACTCTAATTGCGTTGAAGTCATCTCAGATAGTCTGAGCTCTCCGAACAAGAATGGCAACTGCCATCGTAAGGTTCGGGCCAAACCGAAAAATGTAATCTCACTCAAGTCTGGAGGATCCGAAGTTATTTCCTCAGAAGATTCACGCTGAGCAGTTATGAAAGGGCTGTAAATGCCCTTGCCGATTCGATCTGTAAGGGGATTCCCAGTGCCACTAACGGCAGGTGCGAAACCGGCAGGAGTCGTAGCAGTTTTCTTGCTTCGCAGACTAACGTAGATTTGGTTATCGGCTGTCACCACAGAAAGGTTGGTAGCCAAAGGGTTACCTAAGACTGAATTCTTTAGCTCTCCTGGATCGGATGCGTACCTTTCACGTATCATGGCTCCTCCCGGTAACGTTTCCTCCATGGAATAGTTAGTAGCCTGAATGGTGTAATAATCAGTTGTACTGACGATAAGTTTGAGAGGCCAAGGCGTATCTTCTATACCACTTAAACCGATTTCATAATCGTCAAGACGCACATGATCTCGCGGCTCAAATACTGCCCCACGGGCTTCTGCCCCCTTACGCCTCTTTTCCAAGAATTTTGAGTATGAATCTTGCATATCTTTCGGAAGGACTAGCTTTTCCGGGTTCCATTCACAGATAATCCCATCAGGGAATGTATATCTTGTTTTGCCATCGCCGCCAACGAAGATCCTCATGGGAAGTAGCATAGCCCCGATTCTGACTGGCTTGAGCCTAGCTTCTTCAACCCCGGTTAGAGTTATGGTCCCGATTTTTATTGGAGGTTTACCTTTCTTTCTCAAAATGTATCTGTTGTACCAACGAGAAAACCGCTCTTTAAAGTCCTCCCAGCCGGATGTGAAATAGACAAATAAAAAAGTGATCAGGAGCGTCACGAATATTCCCAATATAAAATACACTAGTTCGGCCATATGTTAGCCTCCCGTGGCGCTTGCTCTTGGATTACAATCCCCACTACAACATTGTAAGGTGCCAAGCGTCACCTGTCAAGCGAACGGTTGTCACGATAATGGGTGTCAGCAGGGATTGTCAACTCGATGAGATGGTAGAATAATGTTATGAAATATGCAGAGGAGGATTGTTATGGGTAGTGCTTTGATCGCGGCTGGGTTGCTCTTATATGGATTGAGTCTTGTCGTGGCAGGTGAACCAAAGTATCTTGCTGTAGCGGGCGGAGTTCTTGCTGGGTTAGGGATAGCCCGAATTATGTGGAGCCGTCCAATGCGAAATCGAGCTCCAGAAACTCGCCAGCCCAACCTAGATGCTGATGTTGAAGCAGCTACAATGAGGGTGCTCCGCGCGTCAAAAGATAACGGATCTTGGAAAGTAATTAGGTTAAGTCGTTGACTGGCGGTAAGATCTGGAGCCCAGGATTACACGTAGTAGATCACCTGAGCGAATCGTCCTCCCTTAGTTTTCTGTTTATCTCTTCCTAAAGTTGCTGGTGTGGATATCAAGGGCCTGATCGAGATCGTTAAAGGCCTCCTTTAATTGGAGGGAGATCTTTGAAAGTGCACCGCTTGTCAAGTCGTTGGTTCTCGGGGGATTTCGGGGACATAATACGAAACACCAGCATGTAGTTGGCCTTGCCGTTCTGTTTACGAGAACTGCGAAGAATGCCCCGCCTTGTGGGAGGGGAGCTTCAATCGATCTTCTGTGGTAAACTTGGCGTATGGCGAAAGGGGATTCCTGTGTAGCGTTGCAGCTTGTCTGCAACGTTGCTCTTGTGTGTGCACCAACAATTCCCAGTTGGCTGAATAGCCCGCAGCGGATACTTCAGGACTATGACAGGATCGGTCGCGGAAGGCAGCCTGACTCCTTGTGAGTAAGACACTTCACCATCAGCGTTACCCGTAGCGTTGAGATAAAACCCTAAGAATGAAGGGCTAGCCCCAGCGACCTGATTCCTCTACCCTCGATGAAGTAGCCGAGGAATAGAGCGCCAGAACGACCGTGAAACAAGCGGGAGCACTGCCGATAGCGACAGAAATGCCAATCCATCCTTCCATCGGTCTAGAATCGTTTTACCGTCTCCGACCACGATCGGAAGTTCGTCTTGTAGGGAAAGAGTGTAGATCTCGGTTGTCGCCTTTTCTTTAAAAAAAAAATT
>CAJVYM010000010.1 GCA_913009415.1 uncultured bacterium | reverse complement strand
ATGCCGGGTGTCCCCACCCGTCCTTGCGGTACCCTGCGTAAAACCCCTGCAGCTGATCACGCCGGTCCAACAGGTCCACTGTCTCTCCCACAAACCGCGCCAGACTGTCGTCCTTCACCCACTCCACAATCGATGCCGGCAGGAGATACAGCTGTTGTTCATCGTATGTTAGAAAGTTGTATGCCATCTCACGTCCCTCAACACGATTAGATGTATCTAGTATATTCATCCGTTACTAGAGAGACAAGTTGGTTTGTCGGACAGGCTCCAAAACACCAAAAATAAAGAAACCGCCGCCTGCGAGGGAGATGAAGTGCAAGCGGCGGAGATCCCTACGGTTGAAACTAGCGTGTGAAAGCGATTCCGAGGTCCTTGCATATCTTCCGTGCTAGTTGATCAGAGATCTCCGAATGCCGAGGAACTGACGACCGTTTGTTCTGCGATGGATTCATCCACCACGAGTGATTGCTCCCTTCCCTGATGAAAACACACCCCTGCGCACGGAGATGTTTCAGAAATCGGTTGCGTTTCATACAGTGACGACTTCTTCGGTGTAGCCGGACTCGGCTGCATGAATCGCGTCTTGGCGATTAAACTCAAGTGCTTCGGAGAGGCTCACCCTCAGGCTGGCAAGAAGCTCTTCCCGGGTGCGTTCTTGGCAGTTGACACCAGGGACTTCCTCGATCCATCCGATCCACCAGTTGCCATCTTGCTTGGTCACTGCCGTGTACGTGTTAGGCACTGTCAATAACCTCACGAGGAAGGGTAGCACATCAGCATCCCCGTGTCCACGCAACGGGTATCCGTGTTGGGTGGCGAATGCGTCGTGATCTCGGGTTTCCCAACTTTCCTTGAGGATTTCTCTTTCTTGATGGGCCACTGCAATTGGCAGTCTAGTGTAGGCCAAACACCACAACGGGAGGTCTCTTGCCCGTGCCCTGAGGATACGCCGTACCTTGTGAACAACGGGTTGCTTCTTGATCCACAAGAAGTCACATAATGTACGGAGGTGATTCGATCCACTAAATCACGGATTTATAAGTTTCTTCGTCTTTGGAACGACGCTTCCGCAGTGAAGAGGGGGAAGATTAGAAAACGCATACTGCGGCGAAAAGCAGGAAAGATGCCTGAACGGCTGTTGCGGAAGCTGTTCGAGCAGTTGGGTCAACCTGTTCGGGACCCCTGTCGAGCGAGCAGATTGACTAGGCCATTCACCTCAATATAAGCATAGGCTGAGAGAGGTGGCTGACTGCGTGGTGCTGGACTGCTCCACCATCAGCATCATCGCGAAAGTTAGAGTCCAGGTATGTGGTGTACGAGTGATGGAGGAAGACCTTGAGAAAAACGACCATCGTTGTCATCGTTGGGAACAAACTACGCCGACATCGCTCGGCACAAGGAGGAAACGATGGTCAAGGAAAGGGTGGGCAATTTAGCATGGCTACGCAAGCGGGTGGAAGAAGCGGATAGGGAGGACTTGCTTCGGGAGATGGTTAAAGCGATGGCCGAGGCGCTGATGAGTGCGGAAGCAGACAGTGTGTGCAAAGCTTCGTATGGGAAGAGGAGTCTTGACCGGGTCAACCAGCACAATGGGTACCGCACACGCCGGTGGGACACCCGTGCTGGTACGGTCGATCTAGGGATCCCAAAATTACGTAAAGAGAGCTACTTCCCTGCCTGGCTGCTTGAGCCTCGTGTCAAGGGTCGGGTAGGTTTCCTCGGTCTGTGGTCGGCTACATATCCCCGCCCTTTTTCTTCGACGTGCTGTCTCGCTACACCTCCTTTTCTGCCCTCATTGGCCCTCCGGTGTCGAGTCTCCTCTGACGCAGGTAATAGCTCTGTCCCATCATCTCAATGAACTGGAAACGATGAGTAAACCTGTCCAGAGCATCTCAAGCGAGGAGCGGAAACGGATGCCTTTCATTACACATCCATGTTTGCTCAACATGCAAGATATTTAACTGATCTTAGGCGGGGATACCAGCCGACCAGCACCTGGGGACATCAGGTGACCCTTACCCGGGGATATCCACCCGGCCAATGACACTCGGTCGACATCTCGTACGAGTAATCTGGTCAATGCTCAAGAACGAACGGGACTACAAACTCCGGGAGGTGATCCCCAGTGTGACTTGACAATTCAAGAGGAATGTTCAGACCTTTATTCTTGGTGTTTCTTGTGCGTACTGATGCAAAGTACGCCGCTAATAGGAAAAGATTCTTGCCCAAAACACCAAGCACAAAGGCCTGCCCCCAAGAAACGCTAGTACTCGTTGAAGTAAGTGTGCGTGATCTGGTCTACGTTCATTAGTTTCCCGTCGCCAGTGAAGTACTCCGCGGTAACGATCAACGGCATCGTCCCGCGAACGTCAAGAGCACCCCACATCGCAGTGCTAACCGTGAGGATATCAGAGGTTAAGTAGTATTCCGTTTCGTGTGGATCAAGGACGACATCAGTAGTGTACTGCATCTGCCCTTGTGCGTCGTAGAACTTCAGTGTCGCCCCCGCGGAGGAATCGTTCGGGTTGACAACGGCAATTCCCGTGTGCTGACTCGAAGTGTTGGAATAGTTGAGGCTATACCAATAGTGGGAATACTCTTTTGTCTCTGGAATCGGATCGATGACGTTATCGGATGCCACCCAATTATTATCGACGAACGTCTCGACACCCACTGTCAATATTCCAGGAGTCTCCAGTAGAGCTAATCCCCACGACGTGTCCGTGGTTCCCGCAATGTCACTCAGGACTCGATAATCCGATTCAAACGGGTTGAGGTCTCCCGACACAGCATCGATCAGTGAACCGTATGCGTCATACACCTTGAGGGTGTAGTACGTATCCTTGCCACCAGAGTTCATGATGACCAGTGCGGTGTCCTGATCGGCGTAGCTTGCGTAGTAAATCCCATAGCTGTAGGCGTAGCCGACCGCGGTAAGCGCCGCGATCAGTAGCACAGTCAGCATCGTGATGATGAATCCTCTCTTCATTGCTTCCTCCTTATGCATGTGTCCGTATGATTATAGCTGCAGCAAGAGATTAAACAAAAAATGGAAATGATACCAATTGGCTGATCGCACTTGCTATGCTAAATGGAGGATCTTTTTCAGGTACTGCCCAGTGTAGGATCCCTCGATGTGGGCCACATCTTCCGGTGTCCCGGTGGCGATTACCTCTCCACCCCCGTCTCCACCCTCCGGGCCCATGTCGATGATCCAGTCGGATGTTTTGATCACGTCCAAGTTGTGCTCGATGACGACGACAGTGTTCCCAGCATCGACGAGGCGATGAAGCACTTCCAGGAGCTTTCCCACGTCGGCCGAGTGCAGCCCGGTCGTTGGCTCGTCGAGTATGTACAGGGTCTTACCAGTCGATCTCTTGGAGAGTTCCTTGGAGAGTTTGATCCGCTGCGCCTCACCACCAGAGAGTTCGGGGGCTGGTTGGCCGAGTTCGATGTAGGATAGCCCAACGTCGTACAGCGTCTGCAGCTTGTTGCGTACGCGTGGGATGTTGTAGAAGAAGCTGAGCGCCCCCTCGACCGACATGGAGAGGACGTCGGCGATGGATTTGCCTTTGTATTTGATCTGCAGCGTCTCCCGGTTGTAACGCGTTCCCTTGCATACATCGCACGGTACGTAGATGTCCGGCAAGAAGTGCATCTCGATCTTCTCCTGCCCCTGCCCTTGACAGGACTCGCAACGCCCGCCCTTGACGTTGAAGCTGAACCTCCCCGCCGTGTACCCGCGCAGGCGCGCATCCGGTGTGCGGGCAAAGAGTGAACGAATGTCGTCGAACAACTTGGTGTACGTCGCCGCGTTGGAGCGGGGGGTGCGCCCGATCGGAGACTGATCGATCTCGATCACCTTGTCGATGTGCTCGATCCCTATGATCTTGTCGTGCGCGCCAGGGCGCCTCGTTGCCTGATAGAGTTGCTGCGCCACACCGCGATAGAGGACGTCCTCAACGAGCGAACTCTTTCCCGACCCGGAGACGCCGGTGACACAGACGAACTTACCAAGCGGGAACTTGACATCGATCTCCTTCAGGTTGTGCTCACGCGCGTTAATGACGCGTATAAACACACCGTTTCCCTTGCGGCGCTTTTCGGGAATGGGGATGAATCGTGTTCCAGCCAGGTACTGCCCGGTGATCGAGTCTGGATTGGCGGCAATCTCGTCGGGCGTGCCAGCGGCGACGATCTCTCCTCCGTGTGAACCAGCTCCCGGGCCGAGATCGACGATGTAGTCGCTCTCTCGCATCGTCTCCTCATCGTGCTCGACGACGATCACCGTGTTTCCCAGATCGCGCAGGCCTTTCAGCGTCGCCAGCAGGCGCCGGTTATCGCGCTGATGCAGGCCGATCGATGGCTCGTCGAGGACGTACAGCACGCCGGTGAGCTGGCTTCCAATCTGCGTTGCCAAGCGAATGCGCTGTGCCTCGCCGCCGGCGAGGGTCCCCGCCTGCCGGTCGAGGGTGAGGTAGCTGAGGCCGACCGAAACCATGAACCCGAGCCGCGCCTTGATCTCCTTTAGAATCTGTACGGCTATCATCCCCTCCCGCTTGCTAAGGGAGAGATTCTCGAAGAAGGTGAGCGCATTCTTGATCGACAGGGTCGTTACCTCGTGAATGTTCAGCCCGTTGATCGTCACCGCCAAAATCTCCGGCTTGAGGCGCGCCCCTTCACAAACGGGACAGGGAAGGGTAGCCATGAACTGCTCCAGATCTCCACGCCACTGATCGGAGGTCGTCTCGCGGTACCACCTTTCGAGGTTTGGAATAACGCCGCGAAACGCCCGCGTGAACGCCCGTCTGTGCCCTTTGGTTGACGTGTACTCGAACTTGATCTTCTCCTTGCCTGATCCGTATAGGATGATGTCGAGCTGCTCCTTTGGCAGTTCGCCAAGCGGCCTGTGTGGATCGATGTCAAACGCCTCGGCCAAGCCGCGCATCTGCGACTCGAACCAGCGTCCCTTGGAGTTCGCCCACGGCAGGAGCCCGCCGTCGAGTAGGCCGCGGCGTGGATCGATGATCAGGTCCGGATCGATCTTCTTGCTGTACCCGAGCCCGCTGCACTCCGGGCAGGCGCCGTAGGGGTTATTGAACGAGAACATGCGCGGCGAGAGCTCCTCGTAGCTCACCCCGCAGTGGATACAGGCGTAGTGCTCGCTGTACATGTGCTCTTCTCCGTCCTCGGTGAGAACAATGATGATCCCGTTGCCGTGCTTCAGCGCCGTCTCCACGGAGTCAGCGATGCGCGCGCGCTTGCGCGGTTCGACCACAACGCGGTCAACGACAATCTCGATCGTGTGCTTGCGCTGCTTGACCAGCTCGATCTCCTCATACAGAGTGCGCACGACCCCATCGACGCGAACGCGCGTAAACCCCTCTTGGCGGATCTCCTCGAACGTCTTCTTGTACTCACCCTTCCGCCCGCGCACGATCGGGGCAAGGATCTGCACGTTCGACCCACGCGGCAGCGACATGATCACATCGATAATCTGAGTAGCCGACTGCTGGGTGATCGGCCGGCCGCACTTCGGACAGTGCGGATGCCCGATGCGCGCGTACAGCAGACGCAGGTAATCGTAGATCTCGGTGACCGTCCCCACGGTCGAGCGCGGATTGTGACTTCTAGTCTTCTGATCGATGGAGATCGCCGGTGAGAGCCCCTCGATAAAGTCGACATCGGGCTTCTCCATTTGCCCGAGGAACTGGCGCGCGTAGGCCGATAGCGACTCCACGTAGCGGCGCTGCCCCTCCGCATAGATCGTATCGAATGCAAGCGAGCTCTTCCCCGAGCCGGAGATCCCGGTGATCACGACGAGCTTGTCGCGCGGTATCTCCACATCGATGTTCTTCAGGTTGTGCTCCCGCGCCCCCTTCACCCGCAGCATGCTCATAGTTTCTTCCTTAAGTTCCGTATCTCGTCTCTAAGCGCCGCCGCCTGCTCGAACTCCAACTTGTCCGCAGCCTTAAGCATCTCGGACTCCAGCTTCTCTATCGCCTGTAGTAGCTCATCCGGCGAGGCCTCTCGCAGCTCCTGCGTCGGCACGGCCGGCTGCGGCGCGTTGATCGTCTGCGCGATGTCGGCGATGTTGCGCTCGATCGTCTTCGGCGTGATACCGTGTTCCTCGTTGTAGGCGATCTGGATTGCCCGCCGCCGGTTCGTCTCATCGACGGCGTAGCGGATGGAGTCGGTCATCACATCGGCGTACAGGATCACCTTGCCGTGCACGTTTCGCGCTGCACGCCCGATCGTCTGGATGAGTGACGTCCCGGAGCGGAGGAACCCCTCCTTGTCCGCATCGAGGATCGCCACTAGCGACACCTCCGGAAGATCGAGCCCCTCGCGCAGGAGGTTGATCCCTACCAACACATCGAACTTGCCGAGGCGCAGGTCACGCAGGATCTCTATTCGTTCCAGGGTATCGATCTCCGAGTGCAGGTAGCGCGCTCTTACCCCGAGGTCGACTAAATACTCCGTGAGGTCCTCGGCCATCCGCTTGGTGAGGGTTGTGACGAGGATACGCTCCCCACGGTCGACGACGACCCGCACCTGCTCGATCAGGTGATCGACCTGACCTGTCACCGGATGGATCACCAGCTCCGGATCGACGAGGCCGGTCGGGCGGATGATCTGTTCGACGACACGCTTCGAATGGCTCAGTTCGTACGGCCCCGGTGTGGCCGAGGTGAAGATGACTTGATTCAAGCGCTCCTCGAATTCGGGAAACATCAGCGGGCGGTTATCGAGTGCCGAGGGGAGGCGGAACCCGTAGTCGACGAGCGTCCGCTTGCGCGAGCGATCGCCGTGATACATCCCGTGCACCTGGGGAACCGTCTGGTGTGACTCGTCGATCACCATCAGAAAGTCCGAAGGGAAATAATCGATGAGCACCGATGGTGGCTGGCCCGAAAGGCGAGCGTCGAGGTGGCGCGAGTAGTTCTCGATTCCCGAGCAATAGCCCATCTCCTGCATCATCTCCAGGTCGTAGCGTGTGCGTTGACCGAGGCGCTGCGCCTCAAGCAGCTTGCCTTCTGATTTGAGCTGCTCCAATCGCTCCTCCAGCTCATCCTCGATCGTTTCCGTTGCTCGCTGCATTCGCTCGCGCGGGGTGATGAAGTGCGATGCCGGATAGATCGTGATCTCCTCCTCCTCGCGCCGCGGATGGCCGGTGATTGGATCTAGGATGGCGATCCGTTCGATCTCATCGCCGAAGAACTCGAGACGCACAATATCCTCTTGGTAGGCGGGAATGATTTCCAACGTATCCCCGCGGGCGCGGAACGTCCCCCGCTCGAAGCCGATCTCGTTTCGCGTATATTGCAAGCTGACCAGCTTGCGCATCACATCGTCGCGATCGTGGAAGCTTCCGCGTTCAACGGTGATCGACATATCGCGGTAGTTCGCCGGCGAGCCGAGGCCGTAGATGCACGACACCGACGCCACGATGATCACATCCCGCCGCTCGAACAGCGCTGAAGTGGCCGCGTGGCGCATGCGATCGATCTCATCATTGATCGACGAGTCCTTCTCGATGTACGTGTCAGTCTGGGGAAGGTACGCCTCCGGCTGGTAGTAATCGTAATAGGAGACGAAGTAATGGACAGCGTTCTCCGGGAACAGCTCGCGAAACTCGTTGCACAGTTGCGCGACGAGGGTCTTATTGTGAGCCATCACGAGCGTCGGACGCTGCACGTTCTGGATCACGTTGGCGATGGTAAACGTCTTACCCGTTCCCGTCGCGCCGAGAAGCGTTTGAAACTTCTCGCCGGCGAGCAACCCCTCCGTCAGCGCAGCGATCGCCTCCGGCTGATCGCCCTGCGGCTTCATATGCTGCGCAATGCGAAACCCCGCTCTTTCTCCCACCCTTAGCGTCTGCATCCTAGTGTACATAGTAGCCGCGAGGCACATACGAATCAACGACTATGGCTCTTTGCCGTTTCGCGTGGGTAATTGCAAAGAACGTTGAATCACGAAGCCACTCACAAAAATGCAGGGGGGGACTTTCACCGCGAAAAGCACGAGAGCACGAAGGATCTGTATGGGAAAATAATGGGGGTCGGACCCCCATGGTTATATTGATTTTTCAGTGATACTCATCACATGTGCGTCTGTCATCATCAGAATAATACCTCCTATGATTCGGCGCACCTGCTTGCGTACCAGTTTCACTCTATGCTCATCTTGCACGAGAAAGCCCCACCTCACTTCATGTTCATCTTGTATGAGACAACGCTCTTGCTTGAAAAAAAACGAAAAATGGTGCACGATCAATGCAATTTAGAATCGAACTGGAGGCTTCACGTGAAAAAAGTATCACTACTATTGTTGGTTGGGCTCTTAATTAGCTCGGTATTCGCATTTGCGCAAGGGACAGCGACTCCCGCAGACACGCAGACCAAGTCTTCCACCATCGCGGCTATCGTTAACGGCGAGCAGATCACCATGGCGACTCTGGAGAATGCCTCTTCTATCTCTCATATCTTCCAGATTGTCTTCTCTCAGCTCCCTCAAGCGTTTGGGCAGACGCTCCTCTCAACTCCGGAGGGAAAGGCTTTTCTCGATCGCTACCAGCGGGACGTGCTGGATCAGATAATCAACAGCCGCCTCATGGTCCAGAAGGCGAAGGCTCTGGGGATGAAGGCCGACGAGTCCAAGGTCTCAGAGCAGGTGCAGACACGTTTGACCCAGATCATGCAGCAGAATAAGATGACGATGGATCAGATCGACGCTACTCTCAAGAAACAGGGATCGTCACTGGAGGACTACAAGACACGTTTGGCCCAGAGCATACGCGAGCAGCTAATGGTGCAGGCGCTGCAGAAGTCGATCGTCTCTGATGTTACTGTGAGCGGCGATGACATACAGGCCTACTACAATGCGCACAAAGCCGATTACAAAAACGATGACGGCACGATCAAGCCGCTCTCCGATGTCTCTACGAGCATTCACGATACCCTGCTCAATAAAGCCAAGGGAGATCGGTGGAATAAATGGTTCAAAGATGTTAAGAGTGCTGCCGATATTAAGGTCCTGTTCTAGTGGATTTGCAACTAATTAGGAATAGAGTGTCTATACAATGAGAAGCGGGCTATTTATTGTCTATTCCTTGATACTGGCAATCGGATCGGCGCTCGTCGGACTGGTGATTGGTTTTATAATCGCGCAACCCAGTGCGGCGATAGCGTCGATCCTGATTGTTGTCGGTCTCGGCCTTCTAGCGCTTGCCACCCTCATCGCACGCAGGTATCGGCGCAGAAGCCGCGCCACAAACGACGACCAAGCCTCTGATTAAGGATCGATGATACGGTAGCCCGTCGTCTGCGCCCCGCAGTGTGATCCAAGGAGCTGCGCATATTTCTGTGCCCGGTTGGAGAGTGCATCGCGTGGTTCATCTACCGGGGCGTAGAGTACAGCAACGACGTTCTTCGTCTGTTGATGGATCTTTGTCGTCATCGCGTCCTTCACCGGGTTTCCGCACGGCTCCCAGCCCTCTTCGCTTTTGCGGCAGATGAGAAGTAGATCCCGTAGATTGATTGTCTGCCCGGAGTTGTTGAATACATAATCCTCGCCCGGGCTTCCTCGCCTGATTAACAACCGCGTTCCCGAGATGTCGGAATCGAAGATCGAACCCGGAAGGCCGGAGGCGAGGCTGATCGCGTTGTTCACATCGACCGGCCCGTTTACAAGCGGAAATTCATCTCTCAGCACGGCTCGGAGCAGGAACTCGCTTGCCGGCTTCCCGCGCCCGCTGGCGTGGTACTTGCCGTAGCGAAGCATCACGCGCACACGTTTGCGCACCTTTGCAGGGACGTATTTCTCACCGGCACTTTGCGCCTCCAGAATGACTTTAGCGAGAAACTCCGGGGCGTTCTCGGTCGGCACTGGTTGCATGATCCCCTCCGCCCAGATCAGTGCCGGGATGACCGGGCACGGCCGCAGGTCACCTCCTATCTCAAGTGAGTATTCCATGATTCTCCTTCACCGGTGAGGCGATCAGATCGTAGCCGTCCGCTCCGGTGACCTCCACCTCGATGAACTGACCACCGGCAAGATCGCACCCCTCAACGTAGGTGAGACTGTCGACGTCGGGTGCCTGGGTGCGGGATCTAGCGAGCCACATTCCATCCTCGTCTCCTGGCTCGTCGATCATCACCTCCATTCTCGTCCCAATAAGGGAGGCGTTGCGCGCAAAGACTATCTTCTGCTGGGCGAGCATCAGCTTGGCCACCCGTTCTTCCTTGACCTCGTCAGGGATCTGATCGGGCATCAGCGCCGCTGGTGTGTCCTCCTCCTGCGAATATGGGAACACACCGACGTGGTCGAAGCGCAGGTCTTTGACGTATTCGAGAAGCTCACGAAACTGAGCGTCGGTCTCACCGGGGAAGCCAGCGATGAACGTCGTGCGAATAGCGATACCGGGGACGCGTGCACGCAGTCTCTCGATCAGGCGCAGGCATTCATCCCTGGTCACCCTCCGCCCCATGCGGCGTAGGACGTCGTCGTTTAGGTGCTGCAACGGAAGGTCGACGTACGGGCAGAGCTTGGGGATCTCGGCGTAGGCATCGATCATCCCCTCCGGAAAGTGCGCGGGATGCGTGTACAGCAGACGAAGCCAGTGCAGGTCGACAATCTTCGCCAGGCGCGCCAAAAGATCGTGGATGCGTATCCCGCCCCGTGTCTCCGCTCCGTAGACGGTGGTGTCCTGGGCGATCACGTTGATTTCGCGCACTCCGCGCTCCACCAGCTCCTCGGCCTCGGTGATGATCTCCTCCGCAGGACGGCCGTGATAGGCCCCGCGGATGAGCGGGATGGTGCAATAGGTGCAATTGTTGTCACAGCCATCGGAGATGCGTAGATACGACGTATGCACCGGAGTGAGGAGGAAACGGCCGCTATCGCAGGTCTGCACAAAACCACAGGTGGCGAGGATCTCCTCGTCCCGGTTCAGGCCGAACACTCCGTCCACCTCAGGAAATCCGGTGCGCAGTTCCTCGGCGTAGCGCTGCGCCAGGCACCCCATCACGATCAACCGCTGGCACGACCCCTCTTCCTTGTAGTGGGCGTAGTCGAGGATCGTGTCGATCGACTCTTGCTTGGCCGGCTCGATGAACCCACAGGTATTGACGATGATGATCTCCGCCTCTTCCGGTGGTGCACCGACGATCGCTCCGGCAGCGGCGAATCGAGCGAGGATTCGCTCGGAATCGACCAGGTTCTTGGCGCAGCCCAAGCTCGCCAGATGCACGCGGGGCCTGCTCCGCGCTGTGTCACTGCCCACATTCAGCTCCTTACCCAATCGATTCACCCTTGCTCGCGTGATAATGCTGTCGTTCCTTCTAACTAGCTTTTTCTGGAAGCCTGTTTTGCGACGGAATTTGTCGCCCGCTTGATCTCTTCAGCGTTCCCCAGGTAGTAGTGTTTCATCGCCTGCAGGTCATCGTCGAGCTCATAGACGAGAGGGAACCCGGTGGGGATATTAAGGCCCGTTATCTCCTCTTCGGAGACGTTGTCTAGGTACTTCACTAGCGCGCGCAGGCTGTTGCCGTGCGCCACGATCAGGACACGCTCGTTGCGCTTGAGTGCGGGAACGATCACCTCGTGCCAGTAGGGAAGCACCCGTTCCAGCGTGTCCTTCAGACATTCAGTCGCCGGGATCTCCTCTGGCTTCAGGTATGCGTAACGCGGATCGAACCGCGGATGCCGCTTATCGTTCGGATCGAGTGCCGGAGGGCGAACGGCATAGCTTCGCCGCCACTGGTGAACCTGCTCCTGGCCGTACTTCTCGGCTGTCTCCTTCTTGTTCAGACCCTGCAGCGCGCCGTAGTGCCGCTCGTTCAGGCACCAAGACCGGTAGACGGGGATCCACATCAGATCAAGCTCATCCAGCACCATCCACAGTGTCCGGATCGCCCGTTTGAGTACGGATGTGTATGCCACGTCGAACGTGTAGCCCTCCTCGCGGAGAATCTCACCGGCCCGCTTGGCCTCTTCTAACCCGCGGGGTGAGAGATCAACATCCGTCCACCCGGTGAACCGGTTCGCCAAGTTCCATTCGCTCTCTCCATGCCGGAGTAAAACTAACTTTATACCCATCTTAATCTCCTTTTCTCGATCTGCTCCGAGTAGTCCGATGCTTCCCCGCGCATAACCCATTCGTCGACCACGGTAAGTTGCGTCACAGGGATAGATTATAGCCGCTACCAGAAGATACAAACACCGCTCTATGCGGGATTGTCCGCAAATCGATGACTCACCACACGCTTGCACCCTTAAGAAGCCTGTGTCTGCTGAGTAACTGCTGCCGAAATGAAAAGGCGGGATACTACCATCGTGCTCGCTTGATACGCAATGAGGTAGTTTATGCTCGAGTAGAGCACGATGTACAAACGCCACCTTGCCGCAAGCTTAGTCAGATGATGCAGCCTTTGCGGGTATAGAGGAGACCGCTGACTTACGTTCCGTTTTAGAGCCTTGCGACTCCGATCTCCGAGAGTCTCGACTCTGTGAGTCTCGACTCTGTGAGTCCTGACTCTGGGGCTCATTGCCCGCCGAAGCGCTGGTGTCGTTTCCCGGCTTAGAATTGTTCGACGCCTTGCTCCCGGCAGAGCCGCCCTTCCCCTTGCGAGCGTAGTCCGTCTTGTAGTACCCACTTCCCTTGAACTGAACCGCCACGCGCGGCACCATCCGCCGTGTTTCCTTGCTCCCACACTCAGGACACACCGGGGCGTCCACCTGCGCCTGCTGGCGGACCAAGACAGTGAACTGACTTCCACAAGACTCACACTCGTAACGATAGAGCGGCATCTTCGACCTCCCACGTGCTACAGCAAGACATGCTGTTAGCACTTCATGTTCTTAACTGCCAATAATGTTAGCGGGAATGGCCGCTCACGTCAAGGCATTGCACAGACCAATATTCATCCGCGATCCAGGCTAAACCCGCGTGACAAGCGGCGAAGGAAGACATTCTCGTTAATTGGCCCTTCCGCCCCAAAGTAGTTGGCGCAAAACCGGACCGCCCCAGCCAATCTGTTCTCAGCGCCCCTGGTAGTCAGTCCTCCACTCACCATGCGGTGGAGGCTCTTCCATGCAGGTGATCCCGCATCGGGGAGGCTACCAACAACAGCCTCGGAATAGCCCCTGGCCGGCGATTCCTTCCTCCTCCATGTTGGGAAACTCCACCCGCTCAAGGCAGGGCCTTCCCTCACTCTCCCCGCCAGGATCACTGCGGGCATCCGTCCGAGCTGATGCCTGGATGGCATACGCCGCCCCATCCAACGCAGAATGCTCGTCACCTCATTACGTACATCGAGGTAATCCACCTCAACCGGGCACGAAACTTCCTGACATGCGCCGAGAAGGTCAGCCGGATGAGTGCCGTGGCACTTCAACCCCAAGGAAGTGAGAACCTGCCGCATTGTATTCGTCGGCCCGGCAAGGCCGAGACAGACCTCAGCGTTAAGCGCAAGCGTCTTCAGCGAATTCTCCGACATCACCACAAGATCGTCGTCGAGCACACGCCCGTCGCTTGCAAGCACTACATCCTCGTCGTCTCTCACTGCCAATATCAGGCTCATGGCACTTGCAGGATAAACAGATACCCCAAGCATTGCAAGTGCACAGAGAACGAGAGTGGCAAGATGGTGACACGAGAGCAAACATTCGGTTTTGGCAGCCTGGATCTCTAAGTATTGACCTTGCAGGTGAAACGCCATAAACTCGCGCCGCTGTGGGTCGAGTAAGCTTGCTGCAATAGGGTAAGCCTTATCCGGTAGGACAACGTGATACACGATCTTAGGAGGGACAATATGAAAATAGGGATCATCATCTGTGACCGTTATCGTGCCTGCGGAGGCGGAAAGTGCCTGCGAGCGGTGAGAGAACGAAGTGGAGCTTTCTCTCGCTATCCGGCCTCTGAGCCGCTCGAAGTCGTAGGCTACTCCACCTGCGGCGGATGCCCTGGCGGGAACATCGAATACGTCCCGGAGGAGATGGTGAAGAACGGAGCGCAGGCGATACACCTGGCGACCGGGTTTGTCGTCGGGTACCCGCCATGCCCGTACATCGGCTACTTCGTGGCGTTCATCGAGGAGCGCTACCACGTTCCCGTAGTCGTTGGGACGCACCCAATACCGCAGAAGTACTACCTCATTCACAAAGACCTCGAATCCTGGGGCGACATGAAGGAGCTTCAAGACCTGCTGACAACCGAGGAAATCAGAAAGGCATACGACTGACTGCAAGTTCTTCCATCACCAGGGACAGAACCCAGCAGCCGGCCGGCGGCTATCCACCGAAGATCCCTTGTGAACTAGAAGCGAGGGAAGCGCTCTGCATTCGTTTCCCGCTCCATATTCCGAGTTACGCGTTTCGAGTTACGCGAATAAAACGTTCTCGCGCAGGAAGCGCTCCACGTCGCGATAGAAGGCCTCGATGGTCTCTGTTTTACGAAAACCGTGTCCCTCTCCCTGATAGAGGTGATACTCGTGTGGAACGCCGCGCCGCTGCAGGGAGGCGACGATCATCTCTGACTGTTCTTTTGGAACGACTCTATCCTCCTCACCCTGGAAGATGGCGATCGGATCGACGATCCTGTCCGCTGAGTAGATCGGTGAACGCTCACGGTACGTCGCGCTCGCCTCCGGCAACTGCCCGACCAGCGAATCGAGGTAGTGCGCCTCAAATTTGTGCGTCTCCAACACCAGGCGAAAGAGGTCGGAGACGCCGTACAGGCAGAGGGCGGCACGGAAAAGACCGGGATGTTCGGTGAGGCAGCGAAGGACGGTGTATCCGCCAGCGCTTCCGCCCATGATCACCAGGCGCTTCTCGTCTGCTCGCTCGCTTTCAGCGACGTAGCGTGCTCCAGCTGCGGTATCCTCCACATCGATGATCCCCCACTTGCCTTTGAGGGCCTCGCGGTACGCTCTTCCGTACCCCGTGCTCCCGCGGTGGTTTACCTGCAGGACGGCGTATCCGCGCGAGGTGAAGAACTGCGCTTGCGCGTAGTAGCCGAACGTATATTGCGAGGTCGGACCGCCGTGCACCTGTACGATCGCCGGAGGTTTCCCGCGTCCGATGTACGCCTCGTTGAGCGGTGCGTAGTAGAGTCCGTGCACGGTCTCACCATCGTTCGATTTCCAGGTGATCTGCTCCGGTATCGACAGGTCTCCACGTGGAGTGGTCTCGGTGGCGCTGAAGAGATGGATGCGTGGGCGTGAACCTCGCGAACAGGTCACGATACGCGGCGGGATCGTTGCTCCCTGCGCGATCAGCGCGACGACATCCTCGGTTGGGGAGGGGCTAACTTGAGAGAAGAGCGAATAATCAGGCAACTCCTGCTCGAACGACTCGACATGCCCGGTCTCAAGCTCGATCCGGCGTAGCGTGTCCCGCCCGCCCACGCGCGCTCGGTAGATGATTGTGCTTCCATCGCTCGTGAAGCCGAACGTGCGTTCTCCCTGTACCCAACCGGGCTGTGCGATCTCCTCTTTTCCCGATGTCAGCGCTCGGCTTGCTTTGCTTGCCAGGTCGTAGAGCACCAGGTTCCCGTACCCCAACTCGTCGGATACATACGTTAGGTATCTCCCATCGGGGGAGAACTGCGGTTGGAAGATCGCCACGTTGTCGCTTCCTGCAATCTCTTTCTCATCGCGCAGCGTTGGGAGACTGGCGCTGTCCACATTCAGTGTGGCCAAGTGAAGCCTCGTCCCGTCCCACGGCATGTTCGGATGATCCCAACTGATCCAAGCAATCCTCGTCCCATCGTGGTGCCAACAGGGCTGCATGTAGAAGTCGTCGCCAGTTGCGATCCGCTGCGGCCAAGACTTACCTTGTGTATCGCAGATAGCGATGGCGTCGTCCTTCCCATCGGAGTGGACGTAGAGGACGAAGCGCCCGTCCGAAGATACGGCCGGCGATGCGACATCACCGAACGGCGGGGTGATCGGCTGCGCTGCTCCACCAGCGAGCGGTTGGCGGTAGATCCTTCCCGAGCTGACGAAGTAGACGATCCCGCGTGCGACGGTGAAATCTCCACCGCCGTAGCCGACACGTGCGCGCACCGGGAGCTCCGCTGTGAGATCGCACGCTCCCTCTCCCCTGCGCTTGGCGACCAGCACTCCGCGGTCCGAGCGCCCTTCGAGCCAGACGAGAGTCTCCCCGTCCGAGTCCCACATCACATCGCTTAAACGCAACCCTAGCGCAAGCTGTCGCGGTGTGATCGGGCTGTCCCACATGCCGTACGAGCGCTCCGTCTTCTTCATCACTTGCCCTCCCAGTAGATCGATCCGAGATCGAGGACGTAGAGCGGCAGAATATGGTAGCCCATCACGTGCACGTTCATCCCCTCCAACTGGTGCGGCACCTGAATCCAGGCCATCACGGCGTCGTCCGAGATCAGCGTCTGCACCATCGCATAGATCGTTCTTCGCTCGTTAAAGTTGTTCGTATCCCGGCCGCGCACGAGGAGATCGCGCAGGTACTTGTTCGTGTACTGCCAGTAGTAGGCCGAGGACCCGTCTTTCTGCACCTGTTCAAAACCCTTGGCGAAATTTGCCGCCGGCTCGATCGACACATCGGTAGCGATGACGGTCATGTCGTAGTCCCATTGCTTGTACACGCGATTGAGCCACTGCCCCCACTCCAGGATCTGCAGCTTGCAGTCGATCCCCACCTGCCTGAGTTCATCGGCGATGATCTGGCCGGTGCGGATGTGAAACTGGTAGGGCTGTGGGAGGTAGATCGTGGTGGAAAAGCCGTGCGGGTAACCGGCCATCGCCAGGAGCGCGCGCGCCTTGGTCGGGTCGTAGGGATAGCGACCGACGAGGTCGACGTAGTAAGGGCTGAGCGGCGTCATTTGCGAACCGACCGGGCTACCCCATTCGGCCCTCAGGTCGGTCGCGGCGATAATCTCGTCGCGGTTGATCGCATAGCATATCGCTCGGCGCACCAAGACGTTATCAAACGGTGGGCGTGAGTCGTTCATCGCCAGGATTTGCACCAGATTCTGCGGGCCAGAGATGACCTTAAGAGCGGGATCGTTCTCTATCTGAAGGGCGTTCTCACCGACCATGCGATCGACGAGGTCGACATCCCCAGCGCGTAGCGCGGCGAGCGACGCCGCCTGGTCGGGGATAAACCTGCAGATTACCTTGTCCAGATACGGAACTCCTGGCTGCCAGTAGTGGTTATTTCTCACGAGGGTAATGTGATCGCCGGGAACCCACTCCGAAAACTTAAACGGTCCGGTGCCAATCGGATGCGTGCGCAGGGCGTCCATGTCCGACCCGGCGGGGATGATCCCCGTCCCTTTTGCCGAGGCGAGGTATCCGATCAACGGCGCCCCCGCTCCCTGCGTGACGAAGCGCACGGTCAACGAGTCGATGACATCGATCTCCTTGACAAACGAAAAGAGGGACGCGTTCGGCGAAGCCGTCTTTGGGTCCAGGAGTTTGTCAAACGTGTACTTCACGTCTCTTGCCGTAAACGGCGCTCCGTTGTGAAACACGACTCCGCTTCGCAGGTGGAACGTATAGTAGGTCTCTTTACCATGATCCGTCACCTCGTAGCTTGTGGCCAGCAGCGGCTCGATCTTTCGATCGGCGGTGTAGCGCAGCAGCGGCTCGTTGATGTTGTACATCACGATCTGGAAGCTCGCCGCAGCCGGGGTGAGGATCATGTTCAGCCCGTCGGGCTCCGCCATCAGTGCGACGGTGAGCGTCCCTCCACTCGTCTGGGAAAGGGCTGCCATCCCAGCCAGGGCAACCACGACGATGACAAGCAATACGCATGACTTCTTGTTCATAGGCCCCTCCTTAGAAAAAAGCACGGTTCTTTCTTTATCTAACCACACATCCCTCGCCGCGCATGATACTGCTCGTGCACGACTCGGGCAAGGGATCAGTAGGATCTGACGAAGCTCGGATCGAGCAAATCGCGCAGTCCGTCTCCCAGTAGGTTCAGCCCGAGAACGGTAATAGCGATACTGATCCCGGGGAAGACGGCGAGGAGCGGATCGAGTCCCATGAACGTCTGAGCATCGCGCAGCATCCCGCCCCAACTGGCGAACGGCGGCTGGGTGCCCAGGCCAAGGTAGCTCAGGCCGGCCTCGGCGAGGATGGCTCCGGCGAATTGGATCGTTCCCTGTACGACGAGCGGTGAGATAATGTTCGGCAGGATGTGGTGCCAGGCGACGGCAGCCCTGCTGCGTCCGATGGCCACTGCCGCGGCCACGTATTCCTCCTCACGCGCGGCGAGGACCGAGCCCCGCGTGAGACGAGCGAATATCGGAACGTTGTAGATGCCGATCGCGATCATGCAGTTCGTCAGGTTGGGACCGAACACTGAGGAGAAGAGGATCGCGCTCAACACCGCGGGGAAGGCGTACAACACGTCTATCACGCGCATCATGGCCTCGTCCCTCATCCCTCCCGCGAGCCCGGCCACAAGGCCAAAAAGGATCCCGAGCACCATCCCTCCGCTCACCGCGACAACTCCGACAAGGATAGTGTTACTAGCCCCCTGCATGATTCTGCTCGCAACGTCGCGGCCGTAGGAATCGGTCCCCAGCGGATGCTGCCAGGTGGGGGGCGCGAGGCTTTCTTGTATGTGCATCTTGATCGGATCGTAGGGCGTGTAGAAGGCACCGACGATAGTTATGAGAAGGACAGCGGCGACGATCAAGATCCCAACACTGAAACTCACGCTTCGCCCTGCGCGCTTGGAGAAGGTACGTCGAGATTTCATCATCACTCCAGCCTGATGCGCGGATCAAGCAGGGCGTAGGCGAGATCGACGATGAGGTTCATCCCCACAACGAGGACCGCCACCAACACGACGATATCTTGCACCACCGGCAGATCGCGCTGCCCGATTGCCTGGAAAGCAAGCCTCCCCAACCCGGGGAGGTAGAAGACGTTCTCGATGATGATCGCCCCGGCGAGCAGGGATGCAAACTGCATCCCAAGGACCGTTACAATCGGGATGAGCGAGTTTCGCAGCGCATGCTTCCAAAGGACCACTATCTCGCGCACTCCCTTACCGCGAGCCGTACGTATGTAGTCGCGTCCGAGCACTTCGAGCAATGATGAGCGGCCGAGGCGAGCGACGACCGCTGCGCGGATCAGCCCCAAAGCCGCTGCTGGAAGGAGGAGCGATTGCAGCGCTCCTGCCACGCTCTTGCTCCATGGAACAAATCCGCCAGCCGGTAGCCAGCGCAGCTTCAGCGAGAAGACGAGCATGAGCAGTATTCCAAGCCAGAAGGAGGGGATGGAAAGACCCGCCTGCGACAGGGCGATCACGCCATAATCGCCCGGGGCGCCTCGGCGCGTCGCCGCGTAGAGCCCAGCCGGTAGGCCAATCACCACTGCGATGAGCATCGCAAGAATCGCAAGCGGCACCGTAACCACCAGGCGCGAACTGATGAGGCCCAAGATCGGCACATGGTAACGCAGGGACTCTCCAAGGTCGCCGGTGAGGATCCCGCGTGCCCAAGCGCCGTACTGCACGTAGATAGGGCGGTCGAGTCCAAGCTGAACCCTCAGAGCGGAGAGCGTCGCGGGACTGGCCTCCGTTCCGAGCATGATCTGCGCCGGATCACCGGGGATAACGTGCATTACGACAAAAACGAGGACTGAGATCAAGAAACACGAAACGATGAGGCTCAACAGTCGACGAAACACGTATGTGATCATACTGGCTCCTTCTCTTTCTCAGCTCTTGCTGGGCTTCCTTGCATCATCTGTAAGGTGTAAAGCAAGACGTCGGAGACAAGCTCCGACGCTACGTAAACCCGTTGTTCCCGTAGCGTAGGGAGTGCAGCAATACGCGATCTGGGGCACCTTCCATACTCTATGTTCCATATCTTGCTCGCCTTGGCGTCCTTTGCGTTCTTTACGCGAGATGCTCCCGCCCTTCGCTCCGGCCGCCGGAGACGACCTTCGAGGCTACACTAAAACACCATGGCGAGCGCATTTCGTAGCGTCGTAGCTTGTCTGCGACGTTCTCGAATGATCGAATCCTCACGCCCACAAAGATCGCCAAGAATGCTCTCGTCCGTATCTTTTCCTCTTCGCGTTCTTTACGCGAGAATTCTTCTGCCTTTCTCATCACTGGTCACTCATTACCCATCACTGCTTCTCGGGATGAAACTTCTCGCCCGCGCGAGTGTAGCTAGATACGCAAAAGAGACAAATACCTCCTTACCTCCTTCAAGAGCCCGAAGCCCAGGCGCAGGGTCGCACGAGCGACCCTGCGCTCGGCCTATGCCACAAACCGCTCGCTAAGGCGACACCCAGGAATCCTTCCTGTCAATTCTACAGGATATGAAGTGACTTGACGCGGGCAAACTCACATTACCAAGAGCCAATCGGTCCGTTAATCACTTTGTGCCAAGCTTCCCCCCTCTTATGGCCACCTGTCCTCGTGATCCTGGCGCCTCATCGAACACAATGAGTGCATGGAGACACACGAGTTTGCCGATAAGCTTCTCCCTGAGCTTTCGTTAGATGAGATGGAGTTTGCCTGTGATCTGGAGCGGGTCCTCGCTGAACAGATCAAGTATCTGCGGGGGATCCTCGCCTCCGCAAACGATAAACGCCTGCTCGAAAGGGACGCTCTCGTATTCGAGTTACGCACTCGCCTTGCGGAGAAAGACCGAGAGATCCTCCGCTTACAATCGCAAAACGCTTCCTTGAAATCCCCCCCCGTTATCACGTAGCTTCTCAACTTGCAATGGTCAACCAACAAATCGCGAAGCAACTGGAACAGGCGAGAGCGGAGTATGCGCGTCTCGAGGAACAGATGAGCGACCCGCAGATAATCGTGAGTCCGGAGTACCGCAACATTACCCAGCAGTACGCGCACCTGCGCAATTTGATCGACCTCGGACAGCAGTGGGAACACCTCACATCCTCCATTTCCGAGGAGGAAGAAATGTGGGAGACCGAGGAGGATCTGCGCCAGGAGATAGAGGAGGCGCTGGAACAGGATCGCGCGCTACTGCAAGGGGTTGAAGCGAAGTTTCTCAACCTCGTTGTCCCTTCCGATCCGCGCGATCGGAAGACCGCAATCGTGGAGATTAGGGCGGGGACCGGCGGTGACGAGTCGAGCCTGTTCGCCGCGGATCTGTTTCGCATGTACACGCGCTACGCGGAGGGGAACGGGTTCAAGGTTTCCCTCCTCGATAGCCATCCCACGCCACTTGGTGGGTTCAAGCAGATCACACTCGCCATCGAGGGCAAGGACGCATTCGGACGCTTTCGCTACGAGTCTGGTGTGCACCGCGTTCAGCGGGTACCGGAGACCGAGTCCGCGGGACGGATTCATACTTCCACGGCCAGCGTCGTCGTCCTGCCGGAAGCAGAAGAGATTGAGCTTAATATCGATCCGAACGACCTCAAGATCGATACCTTCCGCTCCACCGGCCCGGGAGGTCAGAGCGTGAACACGACCGACTCCGCCGTGCGGATCACGCACATCCCCACCGGTCTCGTCGTCAGTTGCCAGGACGAGAAATCGCAGCATAAGAATAAGGCACAGGCAATGCGCGTGCTCCGTTCGCGATTGAAGGCCCGTTTGGAGGAGGAACATGAAGCAGAGCTGTCCGCCACGCGCCGCAAGCAGATCGGTTCCGGTGACCGCAGCGAGAAGATCCGTACATACAACTTCCCACAGAATCGTGTAACCGACCATCGCATCGGCTTAACTCTATATCACCTGCACGATATTCTCGAGGGGAACCTGGGGGAGCTTCTGACTGCCCTGCGCAAGGCAGACTTGGAGAGGCAGATGGCGTAAATCCTTACCGTATCGACGTTTTGCTGTGCACATTCCTTGACAATCGAACATGTGCTGGCTACCATTATGCCGGTCTTGGGTCTGTAGCTCAGCTGGTTAGAGCGCTCGCCTGATAAGCGGGAGGTCCCTGGTTCGAGTCCAGGCAGGCCCACTTTCTTTTGCCCAACAACTAGATGTATAATAGGGTGATGTGAAGAGGTGATCACCTGAGGATAAGGAGGAACCATGCCCGAGGAGAAGCAAGCAGGCGATGAACGGTTGATAAAGGCGATCGACAAGGGAATGGGGAGCAGGATACACGTTCGCCTTTCGCGCTTTCACGATCGCGATTACCTGGATATCCGCAATTTCTATGAGGCGGACGATGGGGACTGGAAGCCAACAAGGAAGGGGATTGCGGTACCGGTTGAGCTGTACGGTGAACTCATCGCTGCGCTAAAGGAAGCCGAACCCCTGATCAAGGACCTGCCGCCCGCCAGTCCCGCGAAGAAAGATGAAGGGTAGATAATACGTTAACTTCCCTTGATGCACGGCCCGGTATAGAGCATAATCAATGCCAAATACCGGTCCCGTCGTCTAGTGGCCTAGGATATCGGGCTCTCATCCCGGCGACAGGGGTTCGAATCCCCTCGGGACCGCCAGTAAAGTGACGTGGATGGAGCCCGTGCCAGCGGCAGTCCTCGGGCTGTAACGTTGACAGGGGCGGTACGTGTTTGTATAGTTTCGCGTATTCGTGAAAAGCAAATTGCAGGAGGTGTCTTTCCTTCGTGGAAGCTGGAGCAAGGCGATTGCCTAAACGTGTTGGAAATGCGATACATGCGATAGGAAGAAGGAAGCGGTCTACGGCCCGTGTCTACCTATCCGAGGGTGAAGGAAACTTGGTGATCAACGGCCACCCGGCAGAGGGATATTTCTCCTCCTACCTAAACGCGGCTGAGCATCTGGAAAAGACGCTAAAGCTACCTTTCTATACTACTGGGACCGTGGGAAAGTATGATGTAAAAGCACGCGTCTCCGGTGGCGGTTTCACCGGTCAAATGGAGGCTGTGCGCCTGGGAATTGCGCGTGCGCTCGTTGGTGTGACGGATGAGTACCGGATTCCGTTGAAGAAGGCGGGCTTGCTCACCCGCGACCCACGTGAGGTTGAGCGGAAGAAGTACGGCCGTCGCAAGGCACGCAAGAGCGAGCAGTACTCTAAGCGTTAGACAGGAGAACGTCGTGAAAAAGGGTATTCATCCAGAGTTGAAACGCGCCGTGATCAAGTGTGGTTGCGGAGCCGAGTTTGAGACGTTATCCACTGTGGAAGAGATGCGCGTGGATATCTGCTCGAAGTGTCATCCGTTCTTCACGGGCGAGGAGCGTCTCCTCGACACGGAAGGACGCGTGGAGAGGTTCCAACGTAAGTACGGAAAGAAAGAGAATTAGGTATGGCATCGGTAGGTGGACAGGCACTTATCGAAGGGGTAATGATGCAGAACGGCGATCGCGTAGCGGTCGCCGTTCGTCGTACCAATGATGGGCAGATAGTAGTCCGCGACCTCCCCACCAGTAAGCGCCTGCGCAAGCTCGGCGAGATCCCGTTCGTGCGCGGATTGTTTCGCCTGTATGACATGCTCTCTCTTGGAATCCGTGCGCTCAATATGTCGGCGAGGATCGCCTTCCCCGATCAAGAGGAAGAGATGACATCCGGTTGGGGGCTTGTCACGTTCGCCCTCGCGATCATCATCGCTATCGGGGCGTTCGTCGTCCTCCCGTTGTACATCGTGAACAGCATCCCGTCGTTGCGCACCGGGAGCTCCATCCCGTTCAATCTTGTGGAGGGAGCAATTCGCATCACCTTCTTTCTGGTGTACATCATTGCCATATCTCGCATGAAGGACATCCATCGCGTCTTTCAGTACCACGGGGCAGAACACAAAACGGTCTACACCTACGAGGCGGGCGAGGAATTGACGGTGGAGAACGCACGCAAGTACACGACCCTCCATCCTCGCTGCGGAACGGCGTTTCTGATGATCGTTCTCGTTATCTCGATACTCGTTTTTTCCCTTGCAGGTAATCCAGTGCTGTGGCTGAAGATACTCTCTCGCCTGTTGCTTCTGCCAGTAGTAGCGGGGATTTCCTATGAGGCACTGCGCTTCAGCGGGAAGGAATACGATAACCACTGGTGGGTGAGGATGCTCGTCAAACCAGGCCTTTGGCTGCAGCTATTAACGACGGCCGAGCCGACCGATGACATGCTCGAGGTCGCAATCGCATCGATCAAGCGGGTCACCGAACCGGCCACTCCTCCGCAAGCAGAACTTGCCGAGGAGACGGAGGAGAGCTAAGCCAGATTGCACCGCTCTTTCAGCATTTCCACGTAGCGATAGGGAAGGTGTATCGCTCCCAGCGTGTCCTTGACCGAGTTTGGGCCGTGATCGTCCGAGCCGCCGGTGAGCAAAAAGCCTTTCTGTATGGCGATTTTCCTCACATCTTCTGGGGCAATGTGCAACCCGCTGCCACCGCTCGCATAGGGGTAGAAGGACTCAATTCCATCCACTCCCGCGGCGAGGAGCTTTTCGCTGAATGCATCCCAGTCATCGATGGCGATGAAACAGGGGTGCGGGACGGAAGTGACTCCTCGTGCAGCGTGAATCGCATCCGTTGCATCGCGAAACTCCGGTCGCGCAAGCCTCACATAGCACTCGCCATCTGAACCTATTAGCCTGTCAAACGCCTCCCGCATCGTCTTTACCGCTCCCTTTTCAACGAGTATCTTGGCAAGGTGAGGACGGCCGATGCTCCCCACGGCGAGGCTACGCACCTCCTCGAACGATACGTCAATCCCCACGCGCTCGCGGCAGCGCTTGACCATCTCCTCCATCCGCCTCTCGCGCGCATCGCGCATGAATGCGAACAGCTCCCGCATTGGCGCGGAGAGCGGATCGATGAAGTAGCCCAGGAGTTCTCCGAAAACCCCGTCGTAGTCAACCTTCAACTCGACGCCGGTGATCACCTCCATCCCAGAGATCTCCGTTACTCTTTCCGTCAGATCCTTTGATATTGTGTCGTGATCGGTGATGGCGATCGTGGACAGCCCTCGCGCCTTTGCTCGCGAAATGAGGGTCGGGATGTCCTGCATGCCATCGGAAGCGGTGGTGTGCAAATGTAGATCGGCGTACCTCGCGATCATGTGAACCTCTCCTTTATGACATTTACGATGATATCAGCGGCGTTCCCGTCGCCGTATGGGTTTTCGGCGCTCGCCATTCTCCTGCGCGCATCTTCACCCTTAAGAAGGCGTTCGGTCTCTGACACGATGTGTTCTGTCTGCGTCCCAACAAGCAAGGCTGCACCGGTCTCTATCCCCTCGGTGCGTTCCGTCTTATCGCGCAGGACGAGAAGCGGAATGTGCAGGCCAACCGCTGCCTCCTGCAGACCACCGGAATCGGTGAGTATGAGGCTGGCACGGGCCAGCAGGTGGACGAACGAGACGTAATCGATCGGTTCAAGGAGGATGATCCGCTTCCTTCCCGTGAGTGCGCCGTGGATCCTATCGTGGACGTGCGGATTGGGATGCACGGGTACGACGATGGTCACGTCCCTGTTTCGAGCGGCGATCAAAGATAGCGCTTCGCAGATGCGATCTATGCCCGAGCCGAAGTTCTCGCGGCGGTGCATCGTGGCGATGATCACACGCCCGGAAAAGTCGAACGTGATCGTCGGACGTAGATTACCAAGAACATAGTGGAGCGTGTCGATCTCGGTGTTCCCGGTGACGAATATGGACTCCTCCGGGATACCCTCACTCCTGAGGTTCTCCCGTGCGCGCGCCGTGGGAGCGAAGTGGAAATCGGCGATCTGATCCACAAAGCGGCGGTTCATCTCTTCTGGGAAAGGGGCGTACTTGTCTCCAGTGCGCAGCCCGGCCTCAACATGTGCCACGGGGACACGCGCGTAGTAGGCGGCAAGCGCTCCACAGAACGTTGTTTGCGCGTCGCCCTGTACGATGACCAGCCCCGGCCTGACCTCGCGCAGTACAGGCTCGATGCGGGAGAGGATCTCCCGCGTGATGTGAAACAGGCTCTGATCGGGGACCATCACGTCAAGATCATAATCTGGCACGAGACCAAACGCAGTGAGCGTCTGATCGAGAAGATCGCGCTGCTGCGCAGTGACACAGAGCGTCATCTTGATCGCAGGTTCTTCCCTGAGCCGTTCGATCACAGGAAAGAGCTTGATCGCCTCCGGCCGCGTGCCAAGCACGACAAGCGTCCGCAGCCTCTCCTTGGACACTCAATCACCCGCATCCTTCCACACCCGATCGAGAATACCGTTGATGAACGACTGTGCCTGCTCTGTTCCATACTTCTTGGCGAGTTCTACTGCCTCGTCGATCGCCACTTCAGCTGGGATGTCCGATGCGTGCAGCAGCTCATACAGCCCCAACCGCAGGACATTTCGATCGAGGACCGCGAGCCTCTCCACCCGCCAGCCGACGGCGTAACGATTGATCACGTCATCGAGATCAGCGAGGTACTCGACGACCCCGCGAAGCGTCTCCTCGACGTACTCGCTTTGGTCGTTTGTATCTTCGTGCTCGGAGATCATCTTCGCGAGCGGCGTATCGACGAACTCCCGTGCGTAGAGAAGATGAAGGACAAGCTCACGCGCTTTCCTTCTCTGCATCAGGGACGGAAGAGGCGGATGTAGAGTCTGCGCAGACTGGCCCCCAGAGCGTTCCCCGATTCGAGACACGAACCGACGATGTATCCACCGAGCGCAAACGCAAGAAGGATCAAGACAACGCGCCAACCGACGACAACGAAGATGATTCCAATCAACAGGCCCACCAGAAGGCCCATCACTCTAGGAGGCATCAGTATGTTCATTCTCCTCCTCACTGGCAGGGGGCTCTTCCTCGTGCGAGTGGATGCTGTTCACAAGGACGGAGACCTCACGCACTTCAATTCCGGTGCGCTCCGCCACACGACGCGACAGAGTCTCCTGGATACGCTGTCCAATCTCAGCCACTCGATCCTCGGGCAAGAGCGTCGTGGTGATCCTTATCGCGAGGCCATCACCCAGGTGACGCAGCCGCACCTGAAAACGATCGATCCCAAGCTCATCACGCATAATGCCGCTCACTAACTCTCGCAACGCGTGGGGAGAAAGCTCGATCTTCCCCCACTCACCATCCTGCGCAAAGCGTGCCAGCTGTGTGCGCCCGCGGTAGAAGAGGGACGCAAAGTAGAAGCTTACACCGAGGAAAATACCTCCGAGCGCGTAGAGGATTATTTTTCCGATCAACGCATCGAAGAATTGCTGCGCAGCGACGAGGGAGAGCGTCCCCACGCAGAGCAGGATAGAGATAACACCCATCCCAGCGGTAACGATCCCCGCAAAGACCACTACGCCGAGGAGGAACGGGGTCATTCTCCCTCACCGTCCTCAGGTTGATCCTGCGGCTCGACGAGACGCTGCACATCGACATTCACCGCACTCACCTTCAGTCCGGTCATCCGTTCGATCTCTGCCTTCACGCGCGTCTGCACCTGCTTTGCCACCTTGTGGATCGGGGTTCCATAGATCGCTGTGATGCGCACCGTGACCTTCACGTTCTCCCCTTCCACGTCTGTGTCCACATACCGCTTCATCCCCTCGCCACGGCGGAAGGCCCCATCTCCGACGCGGAGGTTAGCTATGCCATCGACTTCGGAGACAGCGATCCCAGCGATCGCTGTGACGACTTCTTTAGAGATGCCTACGCTTCCCTTCTCTGAGTCTACCATTCTTCCATCCTCCTCCTCACTCCTCGTCGATGTTCTCATCCGGCGTGTGAGGGGGGACAACCTTCCGCACGAAGACATCGACCCCAGTTACAGTGACTCCGGAAAGCTTCTCGATGTCCGTCTGCACGTTGGATTGAATCCCCCGAGCGACCTCGTGAACCGGATATCCGTACTCCACAGTGATGCGAAGCTCAACGTGCACTCCGCCCTCTACAAGCTCGGTCTTAATCGTCGGCGATAGGTCTTCGCCACCGAAGAAGCTCTTTATCCCCCCTGAACCACCGGTGGAGAGAGCGATTCCGTCGACCTTCCCGGCAGCGATCCGTGCGATCGCCGCGATTACGTCTTCCGATATCGTGATCTTACCGTCTTCATCAACGATCTCTACTTTTCTCTCCGCCATTATCCCTCCTTCTAAATACGTTCTACATATTTACCGCTGCGAGTATCCACCTTCAATACGTCCTCTTCCTTGACGAAAAGAGGAACCTGCACCACCGCACCGCTCTCCAGCGTCGCCGGCTTCTCAACGTTGGAGACTGTGTCGCCTCTCACGCCCGGCTCGGTGTGCGTAACTTTCAACTCGACAAAATTAGGAAGTTCTACTTTGACCAACATATCCGCATTATAGTAGCCAAGAACATTGATCCCTTCGACGATAAACTCAGCCTGTCCTCCCAGGACATCTGAGGGCACGGGGAACTGATCGAAGCGCTCGTTGTCCATGAACACGTAATTCTCGCCATCATTGTACAGGTACTGCAGCGCGCGCGACTCGAGGAAGACCGACTCGGTGTTCTCCGACCCCTTGAACGTGGTGGAGAGGCTGCGCCCGGTCTTCAGATGCCGCAGTCGCGTACGCGCAATCGCTCCGCCTCGCCCCCGCTTGGAGTGCTCGTAGTCCATGATCTCGTACAGCTCTCCTTCGTAGAGGATCACCATCCCTTTTCGCATCTCGCTTACTGAAAGTCCCATCGCTTCGTCACTCCTGTTTTCTTCGCGCTATGAATGACGGATCACTCACCCGCCGGCCAGCGTACGATGCGCAACCCGACATGGGCAATCCCCTTATCAATGATCCCCAGTTTCTCGGCCGCCCCTTTCGAGAGGTCGATAATCCTTCCCTTGATGAATGGTCCGCGGTCGTTGATTCGCACGACCACGCTCCTACCTGTATCCAGGTCAACCACCCTCACGACTGTGCCAAAGGGAAGGCTCTTATGGGCGGCGCTGATTCCGTTCATATCGTAGATCTCGCCATTGGCCGTATGGTTCCCCTGAAACCCCGGACCATACCAGGACGCAATCCCAACTTCGTAGTACGGACCGGCCACTTGCCACAGCACTATCGCACCGATCACCGCTGCCACCGAGATCAGGTACAGGATCCATTCCTTCATACCACCCATTATAGGGGCGGGAAAAGCACATCACAACACCTTAGCGACGGCGAAGCGCCGACCACACAGCATCGGCGATGGTGTGGATCTGGTTTGGCAGATAGAGACCGCACAGGAGTGCAGCAATCACTGGCCACTGTAGAACGGAGAACCGTACTTGCCATCCAGTGAGATGCAGGATAGCAATCAACGCGAGCGATACGATCCCGCCCAGGTAGGCGATGCGTGTCAGCGGCCCGAGGATAATATGATGGGACAGGGCGCGATGATGGAACAAGCGGGCATAGGGAACCCACAGCACGCGCGCCAGTCCCCAACGCCGAAATGGGTCGCTCCGCTTCAGATCAAGATCGGGGCTGAGGAACAAGCTGGAGAATAGATACGCTCCAAGGAAAACGCCGGCATAGGCACCGGATACGAGCCTCACTTGAGAGAGATAACAACCAACAGCGATCAACGCCACGAGGATGATCATCTCAATTCGCAGGTGTACCTTACCCGACGGCATGGGTTTAATGTACTCATTTCCTTTATGTAAAGCAACTTTCGTCTTCCTCTTGACGTACAAAAGGTCGCCGGTTACAATACGTTTAGCAAACTGGTTGCGCGAGTGCTAACAAACCCATAAGGAGGGGATAGAAGGATGAAGATCAAACCATTGGGAAAGCGAATCCTGGCGAAGAAAGTCGAGCAAGAAGAGAGGAAAACATCAGGAGGGATTGTCCTTCCGGAGAGCGCGAAAAGCGACAAGGTAGTGCGTGCGAAGGTACTAGAACTGGGGACCGACGAGAAGTTCACTGTCAAGAAGGGCAATGAGATCATCGTCTCCAGCTTCGCTGGTACAGAGATCGAAGTCGATGATGAGAAGCTGCTGCTTGTCAAAGAGAGCGACGTTCTCGCGGTCATTGAGTAGGTAAAGGGGGAATTTAACATGGCAAAGGAAGTAGTATTCGGTGATGAAGCACGTCGCCGCATGAAAGCGGGGATCGACAAGCTGGCAGACGCTGTCCGCATCACACTTGGGCCGCGCGGTCGAAACGTGATCATCGACAAGAAGTTCGGTAGCCCAGACATCACAAACGATGGAGTGACGATCGCCCAGGAGCAGGAGTACAAGGATCCCTACGAGAACATGGGCGCGCAGCTCGTGAAAGAGGTCGCCTCCAAGACAAACGACATTGCCGGTGACGGGACGACGACAGCGACGATCCTCGCTCACGCGATGATCGAGGAGGGGTTCAAGAACCTCGCTGCCGGGGCCAATCCGATGGAACTTAAGCGTGGATTAGAGAAGGGTGCGGAGAAGATCGTCGAGGGCCTAAAAGAACAGAGCCGCGCTCTGAAGACAAAAGACGAGACTGCACAGGTAGCTACGATCTCCGCAAACGATGAGGCGATCGGGAAGATTATCGCCGATGCCATGGAAGCGGTCGGCGATGACGGCGTAATCACCGTGGAAGACTCCGACACTATCTCCAGTTACTACAACGTCGTCGAAGGGATGCAGTTCGATCGCGAGTACATCTCACCCTACTTCGTGACCGACCCCAAGAAGATGGAAGTCGTCCTCGAAAACCCGTACATCATGATTACGGATCAAGAGCTAAAGAACGCAGCCGACCTCGTTCCGTTGCTGGAGAAGATCGCTCAGAGCGGCAAGCCGCTCTTGATCATCGCCAAGGACATCACCGGTGAATCGCTGACTACGTTGGTGTTGAACAAACTGAAGGGAACCTTTTCTAGCTGTGCAGTCAAGGCTCCTGGCTTCGGCGACCGCCGCAAGGCGATGCTTGAGGACCTCGCTATCCTCACTGGTGGAACCGTAATAGCCGAGGATGCGGGAATGATGATCAAGGACACGACGCTCGACATGCTCGGGCGCGCCGAGCACGTGAAGGTCGATGGGAGCAATACGACCATCGTCGGCGGAAACGGCTCCTCGGACGCGATCAAAGGACGCATCGAGCAGATCGAAGCGCAAATCGAGAACACCGATTCGGACTATGACCGCGAGAAGCTGGAAGAGCGCAAGGCCAAGCTCGCCGGCGGTGTCGCTGTGATCAAGGTCGGTGCGGCAACCGAGACAGAGCTCTCGGAGAAGAAACACCGCATGGAAGACGCCCTCGAAGCGACGAAGGCCGCGGTAGACGAGGGAATCCTCCCCGGTGGCGGTACCGCCCTGTTGAACGCAGCCAACAAGCTCGACGAACTCAAGGTTGATGGTGACGAGGTTGTAGGGGTGAAGATCATCCGTCGCGCCATCGAGGCTCCCCTTCGTCAACTGGCGAACAACGCCGGTTTCGAGGGAGCGATCATCGTAGAGCGAGTGAAGAAAGAGAAGCCGGGCGTCGGATTCGACGTACTCTCCGAATCCTACCGCGACATGTTCGATGCCGGGATCATCGATCCGACCAAGGTGACTCGCTCTGCGCTGCAGAATGCCGTCTCCATCGCGGGGATGCTCCTCACCACCGATGCGCTCGTCGCCGACATCAAGGAAAAAGAAGAGACGCCGGCGATGCCGGGCGGAATGCCGGGTGGAATGCCTTACTAATCGAAAGCTAGTTGTCTTCCCCCCTTTGCCAGCTTATCATCCGACGAAGGGGGGATTACTTTGCCAGAGAGAAGGAAGATCGGCCTCGCCCTTGGCGGCGGTGGGGCGCGCGGTTTTGCTCACTTGGGCGTGCTCATCGCGCTAACCGAGAACGACATTCCTCTTGATTTCATCAGCGGAACGAGCATGGGAGCTGTCATCGGCGCGGCCAGGGCGCTGGGAATGGACCTTGACAGGTTGCGTCGGCTCGTTTCCTGTCTAGACATAAACGAGCTCCTCCAGGTTTCAGAGAGCACCATTCGTGAGGTGCAAAAGGCCATCGGTCGCGGACTAATCGAGTACGTGCGCGGGTCAGACTGGCACGCGAGTAATGGCTTTCCTCAAGACCTGGCGCGCGTCTATGAGCTATTCTCGCTCTTGACCGCGAACAAAGACTTCTCGGATACCCTGATCCCGTTTACGGTAGTGGCTGCTGACCTGGAAACGGGGGGACGGGTCGTTCTGACCGAAGGCAAGCTGTACAAGGCCGTGGTCGCCAGTGCAGCGATCCCGGGGACGTTCTCTCCAGTAGAGTATCAGGGGCGATACCTGATCGATGGCGGGGTGATCGACAAGGTTCCAGCCAGTGTCACGATCGACATGGGCGCCGACGCTGTCATCGCCGTAGACATCGGCGCTCCCCTCACGCGCAGCGTCAAGACCACACTCGACGCCCTCCTCCAATCCCAGCGCATCACCTCGCACAAACTAACCCGCCTTCAGATGGAGAGTGCCAGCCAGCGAGTCGATGGCCGCTTCATCCTCCTGCGCCCCAAAGTAGGCTGGATCACGATGCTTGCCTTCGAGCACGTGGCGGAAGCGATCGACGCCGGGAAAGAAGAAGCGTACGCACACATGGACGAGATCAAGGAACTGTGTGGCATCTCTCCCGATCCCTGATCTCAGTTCGCCACAGAAAACAGCGGGCTCATCGCCTCGCCAATGTTCCCATCTACGTCCTTTACGCTCACCTTCAGCAGGTAGTGATCGCCGTTCTCCACCTCTGTCGTGTCCCACACGTAGGAACTGCCTATCAGGCCGGTCACCAGGGGCGAGAAGGTGTCACCACCATCTGTTGATACGTAGATATTCACCTGTAGCGCAGCATCGTCGCCGTCCGGGTCCTGCGCCTGCCACGCGATGATGAAGTCACCGCTCACGGCCTGTCCCTCCTCGGAGGGGGCGGTTATCGTCACGGTCGGGACCGTCTCCCAAACGATCGTCGCCGAATTCTTAGCCCGCGGAGTTCCGTTGATCGCTTCTCCGGCTGCGTCGTGTCCGCATGTGATCAATCCGTTGTTCGATGCCCAGTTGCTGGGGACATCCGGCCCGGTCGGATCGATCCGCTCCATCGTCGCGTACGGTATCGCTCCATTCTTGTTACTTCCAGCCGCCCAGCCCTTCTCTACGCCAGCATTCGCTGTATCGACCACCGTTTCCGTTTGATCGAGCAGATTCAGCACCATTCCTGAATTGGTCAAGCCTCCAGTGTAGATCAGATCGGCAGCAACATCGGAGACAGTATCATCGTCCGTTCGCTCAAGCAGGAAGTATCCACCCGGCTCGATGATCGTGTTCGCTGCCTCTCCGAGATCGATGACAGTGTCACCAAAAGTGAGAGTCCATCCGCTCAGATCGACCGGCTGATCCGTCACATTGTACAGCTCGATCCATTCATCACTGGTGTTAGCTGCTGTTCCCGCCCACGCCACTTCGTTTATTACAATCCCTTGTGCATACACGCCTACTCCCACTAGAGCCACGATAAGGATCCCTAACACTATCTTTCTCCGCATGCCTCCCTCCTTGTATGTTTTTCTGCTGTGGTTACACGCTCCTTGCTTTGCGTGCATCTCCAGTATAGCGATATCACCTCCAGAGTCAATAGCGCGCTTACGTATGATAAGACCTAAACTAACTATAAAAGATATAAAAAAATGCATGAAATATGAACTACATTATAAGGCAGTGCTTGACAGTCAACTGTCTCCATCGGGACTACCTTTTCCCGCATCGACAAATGTCACTGGCCGGGTTAGTATCCCCCTTGAGCCTCCCTGATATCTGTTGTGGACTCCAGTCCAGCTGTAGCAACAGTTCCACCTTCGTCCACACAGAACCGCAAAAACGAGGACGTAGCTTAGCTCGCCTGCGTGCTAGCGTCAGACGGTGTGCTTGCTCAGGCTGGTATTCTCCCATAGCCTGGTTGCGCTCTATCTCCCGGCCGATCGTCGACTTGTGACGACCCAGGAATGCTGCGATCTCGTTGTTGTTGCGTCCCGCTTACTTTAGCGCGTAGATCTGGTGTCGTTCTTGTTCGGTGAGCTTGCGTGTACGTGTTCATCAGTGCTCCTTTGTTTCATAGCCTGGATGGCACTGTGGATGCTACCGCAGCTCATCCTGTTAGACCAGTCCCAAAGTTGTACTTACTAGTTGAATCCGCCGACTTTGCTTCTCAATGCCTCGCAGCTTGCTGCGGTTTTTTACTTTTCGTGGCTTGTGGTTGCCGCATCGGGCTGAAAGGCGGATAATATGCCAGACATGTCGGCTGTCGATCGGTTAATCCTCAGGGCGGTCGAGCGAAGGAAGTAGATATTCATGAAAGCAAGACCCGTTGAGGAGCTAGCAAAGAAGCTCCGGTTGAAGATTGCTCCAGAGGTGTTGGAACAGGCTCTTCTCCACAGTTCGTATTCCAATGAGAAGAATGATCCGCGCGGCTCGAATGAGAGGTTGGAGTTCCTCGGCGACGCGGTGATCGGGCTTGCGGTGACGAGTTACCTATTCAAACAGTATCCGGACGATGACGAAGGGCAGCTTACCAAGGCGAAGTCCGTGGTCGTTAGCCGACCGATGCTCGCCGAGAAGGCAAAGGAGATCGGTCTCCCACTCTATTTGCGTCTGGGAAAGGGCGAAGAGGCGAACCATGGCCGCGAACGCCCAAACAACATGGGGAATGCGTTTGAAGCGCTGATGGGTGTGATATTCCTCGAACGCGGATTCTCTTATGCAGCACGATTTATCATTCGCTATCTGAAGGATGAAATCGAGCGCTGTATGAACGAGCAGTCCGCCACCGGCGACTACAAGAGCCTGCTGCAGGAGACTGCCCAGCGCCTTTTCTCATGCCGCCCGACTTATACGGTGACAGAGACAAACGGCAAGGCGCACCGCGCGCAATTTACGGTGACGGTTGCTGTAGCTGGCCACCGAGGAAATGGGCGTGGGAGAACCAAGAAAGAGGCCGAGCAAGCGGCGGCCAAGCAGTTATACTTGATGCTCGAAGAATTCTAAATGCCCCTGTAGCTCAGTTAGGATAGAGCAACGGTTTCCTAAACCGTAGGTCGGAGGTTCGAATCCTCTCGGGGGTACCAGCAGCACAAAGATCGATTTATTGTCGAGCTTATTATATATACGAGAACCACGGAGAGTGCCCCGCCTTGTAGGCAGGAAGCGTCGCTTTACCCATCTGTACTCAGCATGGGAGAGAGGGGTGAACGAGAACACGAACGGGTTGATTCGGCAATACTTTCCTAAGAGTAGGGAGCTAGTAGGTGTTACCAGGGGAGAGGTCGAGAAAGCGATGGAGCGGCTCAATCATCGGCCGAGGAAGACACTTGGCTTTCGAACACCGTATGAAGTATTCTTCTCCACACATACCCCATTGACAGTTGCACTTGAGAGTTGAATCCAAGTCAGAATAAGCGCCTCTTTGTGGGTTAATGATATCGATCGATCTGTAATCCTCAATGATTGCGTAGTTCAGTTATCCTTGACAAGAAGGATATTCTTCGGTAAAGTATCCCCTGTCGAATCCCTCCATGGTAGCTTGACAGATGGTGTGGAGGGTGGTAGACTTTTTGTTTGCGCTCATAACGAGGGCGTGACGGATCATTGACAAGTGAATAGAGTGTGTATCATACAAGCGCAGTAAGGGCAAATGGTGGACACCTTGGCAGCTGAAAGCGATGAAGGACGTGGCTAGCTGCGATAAGCCTCGGGGAGCCGCTAAGCAGGCTTTGATCCGGGGATTTCTGAATGGGAGTGCCCCCTATGGTGAAGCCATAGGAGAACGTGCTGAAACTAAAGTAGGCGCGTTCGGCGAACCCGGTGAAGTGAAACATCTCAGTAACCGGAGGAAGAGAAATCAAACGAGATTCCCTTAGTAGTGGCGAGCGAAACGGGAACAGCCTAAACCAGTAAAATGTAAGACTGCATTCGTTGTTTTGCTGGGGTTGTAAGTTAATATCATCTCACCGATGCAGGGGTGGGCAGGGTTAAAAGTGACGTCTAGTAGAACAGTCCGCAAAGTCTCTGGAAAGGACGACCGCAGAGGGTGATAGTCCCGTATACGAAAGGCCGATCTACCCTGGATGTTGACTTGAGTAGCGCCGGACACGTGAAATCCGACGTGAATCTGGGAGGACCACCTTCCAAGGCTAAATATTATCAGCTGACCGATAGTGAACTAGTACCGTGAGGGAAAGGTGAAAAGCACCCCGGGAGGGGAGTGAAATAGAACTTGAAACCATTTGCTTACAGACAGTGGGAGCACCCACAAATCGCCTTTGGGCATTTAACAGGGTGTGACCGCATGCCTATTGTAGTATGAGCCGGCGAGTTACGGTATGTGGCAAGGTTAAGCCGATAGAGGTGTAGCCGAAGCGAAAGCGAGTCTGAATAGGGCGAATAGTCACATGTCGTAGACCCGAAGCCAAGTGAACTAGCCATGGGCAGGTTGAAGTGTACTTGACCGTACATGAAGGACCGAACCCACTAGCGTTGAAAAGCTAGGGGATGACCTGTGGTTAGGGGCGAAAAACCAATCGAACTTGGTGATATCTGGCTCTCCCCGAAATAGCTTTAGGGCTAGCCTCGTGTTATAGACTGTTGGGGGTAGAGCACTGATCGGGGAAGGGGGGCAACTCTCGACCCTAAGCAAACTCCGAATACCAGCAGATCGTTTCACGGGAGTCAGAACGTGGGTGATAACGTCCACGCTCAAGAGGGAAACAACCCAGACCGCCAGCTAAGGTCCCCAAATCCATGCTAAGTGGGAAAGGAAGTGTTGTTGTCGAGACAGCTGGAAGGTTGGCTTAGAAGCAGCCATCCTTTAAAGAGTGCGTAATAGCCCACCAGTCTAACGGCGACGCGCCGAAAATTTACCGGGGCTAAGCGTGGTACCGAAGCTGCGGAATGCCGTTCTTTTTGAGCGGTATTGGTAGGGGAGCATTCCGTTAACGGTTGAAGCTGAGCTGTAAGGCTTGGTGGACGAGACGGAAGAGAGAATGCCGGCATGAGTAGCGCGAGCAATGTGAGAATCATTGCCACCGAATGCCTAAGGTTTCCTGGGGAAGGCTTGTCCTCCCAGGGTTAGGCGGAACCTAAGTTGAACCCGAAAGGGGTAGGCGATGGACAGCAGGTTAATATTCCTGCGCCTCTAATCTTGCATTTGAGCAAAGGGGGGACCCCGAAGGGCCCTCTCCGCACACTGACGGAATAGTGTGTCCAAGCACCAAGGTAGGGAGAATAGGCAAATCCGTTTTCCCGTTAAGTCGAGGTGTGATGGCGAGCCCGCTTCAGGGCGAAGGGAGAAGGGGTCATTGGGCGAGAAAATCCTCTAGCGAGCAAGGAAGAGTCCGTACCGCAAACCGACACAGGTAGGCGAGTTGAGTATACTAAGGTGGACGAGTGAAATTCAGTTAAGGAACTCGGCAAAATGACCCCGTAACTTCGGGAGAAGGGGTGCCACCTTCGGGTGGCCGCAGAGAATCGGCCTGAGCGACTGTTTAGCAAAAACACAGGACTCTGCTAACTCGTAAGAGGATGTATAGAGTCTGAAACCTGCCCACTGCTGGAAGGTTAAGGGGAGCTGTTAACGCGGCGAACTGAAGCCCCAGTGAAGGGCGGCGGTAACTATAACCGTCCTAAGGTAGCGAAATTCCTTGTCAGGTAAGTTCTGACCCGCATGAAAGGTCCAACGACTTGGGCGCTGTCTTGACTGAATGCTCGGTGAAATTGAAGCACAGGTGTAAACGCCTGTGACCCGCGGCTGGACAAAAAGACCCCGTGGAGCTTTACTATAGCTTGACATTGAGTTTTAGCATTCGTTGTGTAGGATAGGTGGGAGGCGAAGAAGCTGGGGCGCTAGCCTCGGTGGAGCCGTCCTTGGAATACCACCCTGCGGGTGTTGAGTCTCTAACCATCGGCCGTTAGCAGCGGTCGTGGGACAGTGTTAGGTGGGTAGTTTGACTGGGGCGGTCGCCTCCTAAAGAGTAACGGAGGCGCGCAAAGGTCTCTTCAGGCTGGTTGGTGATCAGCCATTGAGTGTAAGGGTATAAAGAGGCTTGACTGCGAGACCTACAAGTCGAGCAGGTGCGAAAGCAGGTCCTAGTGACCCAGTGGCACTTTGTGGAAGGGCCACTGCTCATCGGACAAAAGTTACCCCGGGGATAACAGGCTAGTCTTCCCCAAGAGTTCACATCGACGGGAAGGTTCGGCACCTCGATGTCGGCTCATCCTATCCTGGGGCTGAATCAGGTCCCAAGGGTCCGGCTGTTCGCCGGTTAAAAGGGTACGCGAGCTGGGTTCAGACCGTCGTGAGACAGGTCGGTCTCTATCCACCGTGGGCGTAGGAGACTTGAGAGGGACTATCTCTAGTACGAGAGGACCGAGATAGCTAGACCAATGGTGCACCAGTTGTCCCGCCAGGGGCATCGCTGGGTAGCTAAGTCTGGTTTGGATAAGCGCTGAAGGCATCTAAGCACGAAGCCGTCCTCAAGACAAGGTCTCCATATTAGGCCCCTCCGAGACTAGGAGGTTGATAGGCCACAGGTGTAAGCGCAGCAATGCGTTCAGCCGAGTGGTACTAATAGGCCAATTGCTTGTATGATACACACCCTGTTCATTTGTCAAGGAAGATATTATAGAGATTCCAGGTGACATTTGGCGGAGGGGAAACACCCGTTCCCATACCGAACACGGCAGTTAAGCCCTCCTGCGCCGATGGTACTAGTCTCGCGAGGGGCTGGGAGAGTAGGTCGTCGCCTGGTTTTTTCTTTGTCTGCAGTATACAACGGATGTTCCCGTAAATTAAGGCGAGGGTAAGTGGCTGAAAGCGTAGATGGGTTACCGTTTCTTACGACGCGCGGTCAGCTTCTTCTTAGTGGTCACAGTTACTCCTTTGCTGGAGAGTACCTCCGGTAAAGCCACCTGCGCAGCTTCGAGTAGCTGCTGCAAGAATGGCCGTGGACGGGGAATCTGGTTGCAGCTCACCTCCCCTTTGACCAACAGCTGTGTGGCACAGATGGTATCAAGCTGTTTGATCGCTTCATTGACCGTTACATCCAGCGCACGCCAACAGCGCGCTAACTCAGCGATGATCAGGTAGGAGAGCATCACCACGAATACATGACCACGGGTGTGGGACGCAGTCCGCACATGCACCGGCCGTACCTCCAGGGTAACGGTCT
>CAJVYM010000009.1 GCA_913009415.1 uncultured bacterium | reverse complement strand
TCCCCAGCCGGACTGAGCTGGGAACTTGCTCAGTCGCTTCCGGGCTCTCCCGGTTCCCGCGCATGGAGCTTCTACGCATGCAGAGGGTCTCGGACTCCGTGGGCCGGTACGCACCTCGCCTAACGCTACGTACCGTATTGTCTTCCCCATATGAGTACAAGGTCGACGCACCAAAGCCATGATTTCGGAGCTCAATACCTCGCCTACGCAGCCCCGCGCCAACGCTTCGCCGCCCCCTTACGAGTAGCCGACGCATGACTCGGGTCCGTAGCGGCTCGCTACGCCTTACTACGTGGTGGACTTTCACCACCTCCTCCATGCCGGTTTTTACCGGCGCTTTCACTCATCATTGTCTCTGGCCGCTACAGGAACCTCAGCGCCTCGCGCGCCACGTGCACGCGCCGATCATCCTCCAGCCAGCGAGAAAGCTCGGGGCGAACTACCTCCGGTTTCTTACGCCCCAGCTTCCACATCGCTGCAGCAACGGCCCGCCACACGTACCTCCGCTCGTCGAGGGAGAGCTTGCGAAGCACGATCAGCGCTCGTTTTACAAGCGGTGGTCCAGCAGAGGCGGAGAAGGCCATCGCTACGTTCCACAGTATCTGTTCGTCGGTAGTCGTCGACCACTTCACCAGATACTCGAAGGTGATGCTCGGATAGTGGTTCAACATTGCGCTCCCCAGAGCGAAGGGGCCGAGATTTCTCCTCACCACCTTAGCCCTGTCGGCAACGAGTGGCTCGATGAGCTTCAACAGTGGCTCTCCCCAGCCCGGGGTTCGTGATTGAGCTGCCTTCATCACCGCGATGAGGACTGCTCTGCGCACGTTATCCGATTCATCGCTCCGCCACTTGCGCAACACCTCGCTCATCCCGGGAAAGTCATCCCGCAATGCCCTTCCACACGCGTTTCCCGCCGACTCACGCACCGTCCAGTCGGGGTCGTTTATAAGATCGTACAGGAGATCAACCGCTTTCTCTGGGTCCTGCAAATAACCCTCGCCGATCAACCCACAGGCAACGTGGCGTGACTGTCCCTGCTTGCTGACAGCAAGCTTCTCCGCCATAGACAGAAGCGGCTCATCCTCTCCGCGCATGCGGGAAATCTTCTTTACAGCATAATGGACCTCTGGCATCCCCGCCCCTTCAAGAACGGAAGGCAGCCTCTCCATCTCGTTTGCATCAATGACTCGATCTATCGCCTCACGCATTGCACCCCTCCCAAAGACTGTACTTGCAGCACCATTTAACTTCCAAGCGCGTCATATGTCAAACAATCGCACAGATTCGGTTGTCGCCATTCCGTCTTTCCACTAACATCAACACCAGTAAGAGGAGGAATACATGCGTAGATCAATCGTCGTGCTCACGATCGTGTTCGTTATCTTCTCACTTTCCGTTACCACCTTCGCGCAAGAGACGGATGAGAACCTCTCCAATGGCCGCAGCTTCGGGATCGGAATGCAGGTCGGTTTCCCATGGGGAGGGTTGGTGAGCTGCCGCTACTGGTTTAATCCCACCGTTGCCGTGGAGGGGATCATCTTTGCTTGGGGAGAGGCTAACGACTACTTCGGCGTCTTCACCGGGCGTATCCTGTACAAGTTGAGCGACACGCCAACCGTGGATTTTTACATCGCCTCAGGTGCCACCTTCCCGTTTTCCGCTTACGGACATTCCCCAGTGCTCTTCTCTGCAGTCGGAGGGATCGAATTTAACTTCGCGTTTGCCAAGAATCTCGCGTGGAACGTGGAGTTCGGCGGCACGATATCGAGCACGGGAAACCTCGCAATGGCACTTGGGACGGGAATTCATTTTTACTTCTAACTAAGGAGGCAACGGGTGGAACGAGGGACAACCTACAAACCGTATCGCATCAAGATGGTGGAGCCGATTACTGTTCCCACGCTTTCCGAGCGTGTGGAACGAATCCGGGCCGCCGGGTACAACGTATTCAACCTGAATGCAGATGACATCTATGTCGATCTATTGACCGACTCCGGAACCGGCGCCATGAGTCAAGCACAGTGGGCGGCGATGTTCATCGGGGATGAGTCCTACGCTGGCAGCCGCAGCTACGCTCGCTTTCAAGAGGCGACCCACGATATCTTCGGCTTCTCGCACATCCTCCCCACCCACCAAGGGCGCGCCGCGGAGAACGTCCTCTTCTCGAGCGTCGTCAAGCCGGGGCACATCATCCCCAACAACATGCACTTTGACACCACGCGGGCAAACATCATCGCCAACGGCGGCGAGCCGGTCGACTTGGTGATCGACGAAGCGTACGATCCTGGAGCCGATCTCCCGTTCAAGGGGAACATGGACACCGGCAAGCTCGAAGCGCTGATCGATGAGGTGGGGGTAGAGCGCATCCCGCTTGTCATGATGACGATCACCAACAACAGCGGCGGCGGCGAGCCGGTGTCCATTGAGAACATCCGCGCGGTGAGCGAGATCGCCCACGCGCACGGCATCCCGTTCTTCATCGACGCCTGCCGCTACGCGGAGAACGCCTTCTTCATCCGTGAGCGCGAGGAAGGATACGCGGAGAAAGAGCCGATCGAGATCGCGCGCGAGGTCTTCTCTCTGGCAGATGGGATGACGATGAGCGCCAAGAAGGATGGCCTGGCAAACATCGGTGGCATCCTAGCGATGAACGACGATGGAATCTTCGCCGCTACTCGTGAACGCCTGATCCTGATGGAGGGGTTCACCACGTACGGCGGCCTCGCCGGTCGCGATCTCGACGCTATTGCGGTCGGTCTGCGCGAGGCGCTCGATCTCAATTATCTGCGCGACCGCATCGGGCAGACTCGTTACTTGGGAGATGAGCTCACGGAGCACGGGATCCCGATCATCCAACCAGTAGGCGGGCATGCCGTTTATATCGATGCTCTTGGGCTATTGCCGGAATTTTTGCAATCGCAGTTTCCGGCGCTCTCCATCGTTGTCGCACTGTACGAACAAGCGGGAGTACGCGCTGTGGAGATAGGAAGCGTGATGTTTGCTCACCCGGATGAGAACGGAAATGTAGTCTACCCTAAGCTGGAGCTAGTGAGACTAGCAATCCCACGGCGCATGTACACCCGCACCCACCTGGATGCTGTGGTCGATGGAATGATGGAGGTCGCATCAATGAAGGGCGATCTGCCGGGATACGCGATCACAGAGGGATCTGGTCCGTTACGGCACTTTATCGCCCGCTTTGAGCAAGTCCCCCGTAGGTAAGTACGAGCAATCTTTTCTAGAAGATTCTTTTTTAAGGAAGAGGAGAAGTATGAAGATTCTGATACTAACAAGCAGTCCAAACAGCAATGGCCTCACATCCGCGTGTGGAGAGGCGGCCCGGCAGGGAGTGATCGATAGCCGCAGTCCGGCACGGGTTGTCAACCTAAACGATCTCTCCATCTCCCGCTGCGCCGTGCACAACGACGGCTGGGGGACCTGTCACACAAAGCACCACTGCCAACTGGAGGACGACTTCCAAAACCTGCAGGACACGATTGAGAAAGCGGAGGGGTACGTGTTTATCACCCCGGTCTACTTTGGCGAGCCGAGCGAACCGATGAAGGCGATGATCGATCGATTGCGCCGCTGTGAGGCCACAAAGGACGAAAGCACGGGAGAGAAGAGCATCCTTGCCAAGAAGCCGGCAGTCCTCGTCGCCGCGGCCGGTGGAACCGGGCACGGGACGCTCTCGTGCCTGGAGATGCTGGAACGCTTCGCGCTTCGCGTCGGGGTGAAGGTCTTCGATACGATCCCGGTCACGAAGAACACGCGCGATTATCAACTGGAAACGATCCACGACGCCCTGGCGGCAATGGCCGCCGCACCACCGATTCCCGAGATGAGCCCCGCTAAGAGAAGAGAACGCCACCCAACGCGTCGGCATAGGCGACGATCGTAACAGCGCCCAGCTTTCAGCAGCCAGCTTCGGATGTCCCAAGAACAGATGATCTGACTGCTGAAAAGCTGAAAACTAGCGCAGGCCGTAGACGTCAGTGTACTTATCCACAATGTAGCGTACGAAGTGAGAGGAGTTCGGCGCCTCGCCAGTGATGCGTTCGACCAGCTCCTTCGGCTCGTACATCTTCCCATACTGATGTATATTCTCTCTCAGCCAAGCGAGTAGTTCCGACAGCTTCCCACCCGCAATCTGTTCATCGAGGTCCGTAATCTCTCGTCGCGCGGCGGCGAAGAACTGGGCGCTGTACAGATTACCCAACATATAGGATGGGAAGTAGCCAAACAGGCCGGAAGACCAGTGTACGTCCTGCAGCACGCCGTGCGCATCGTCTTCGGGGACGACGCCGAGGTAGCGCTTCATCGCATCGCGCCACAATCCGGGCAGGTCGGAGACGTTTATCTCTCCGGTGATCAGAGCCTGCTCCAACTCGAAACGCAGCATGATGTGCAGGTTGTACGTCACCTCATCGGCCTCGACCCGAACCAATGACGGCTTGACGATGTTCACCGCGCGGTACAGGTCCTCAGCGGAAACCACGGAGAGCTGCGGGACCACCTCACCGGCGATCGGCGCGAAGAACGTCCAGAATGGACGGCTACGGCCAACAAGGTTCTCCCACATTCTCGATTGCGACTCGTGTATCCCGAAAGATGCCCCCTCGTCCAGACCGCTCCAACGGAGGTCGTCTGGTATCCCTTGATCGTACAAGGCGTGGCCGCCTTCGTGCATCGAGCTCGCCAGACCAGATAGGACGTTGTGGGGGAGGTAGCGCGTGGTAATGCGCACATCGGACGGGCCGATGGTCGTGGTGAACGGGTGCACGGTCTGATCCAACCTCCCGGCATCGAAGTCATAATTCATCGCGGACAGTGCTTTCAGAGAGAGTGTTCGCTGCATCTCCTCCGGGAACGTCCCCTGCATGAACCCGTCCTTGGGGCGTTTCCCCTCCTCCATTAGCCGCTTAATGAACGGGACGAGCTCGCTTCTCAGCGGCTCGATGATCGTCTTCAGTTCCGCGCTCGTCATCCCCGGCTCGAATTCTTCGATCAGAGCATCGTAGGGCGACTCGTCGTATCCGTAGTACTCAGCGAACTTACGGGCGTAGTCGACCATCCGCTCGAGGTGAGGCTTGAACAGCTCAAAGTCCGACTTCTCCTTTGCCTCCTCCCATGCGGTCTCCGAGCGCGCTGCGGCAATGGCGTACTCCTCGTAAAAAGCAGGGGGGATCACCTTGTGCCGCAGGTATGCCTTCCCAACCACGCGCACGCTGGCGCGTTCCACCTCGGTCAGACCGTCCTGCCCCTGCAGCTTTTCCAGATACTCGCCCAGCTTATCCGATACCGAGAGAGAAAAGACCATCTTCGTCAGCTTACCGATCACTTCAGCACGCGCGGGATGTCCTTTGCGCGGCAGATTGGTGCGTTGATCCCAATTGAGCAGAGAAAGGGCCGATTCCAGTTTTCCGATTTCACGCAGGTGTTCCTTGTATGCAGCAAGTGTATCCAACAGACATCTCCTCCCAATAGGTTAGGCAGGCATCTACCCACCCGCCACAAGCATTATAGCCCAAAGAAATTGTTAGCCTAAATTTACTGAAAGAGAGTATCGAGGAACGACTCCGTCAGGCGCATTGGGTGATCAGTGAAACGGATGATCCCATTGGGATCGATGACAAAGGTATGCGGGATGGCGTTCACTCCATACATTCTCGCCACTCCCTGCGAAGCGCTGACAGATCCCCACAGGGCAATCAGCCTGTGGTAATCGTTCTTCTTAAGGAAGGAACTTGTATCGCTTGCACTGCGATCGAGGCTTACCCCGATCATCACGAGACCCTTATCCTTGTATTCACTGGCGAACTTGTCGAGCGACGGCATTGAGGCCCGGCAAGGAGGACACCAACTGGCCCAGAAGTCGAGGATGACCACATGCCCACGGAACTGATGCAGTGAGACGCTGTTCCCATTGAGGTCCTTGAGCGTAAAGTCGGGGGCAGTTTGTCCCACTGAAGTGCCCACCGGAGCTGTTGGAGCCGGCGGCGTTTCCTCCGGTTTTGACACAGGTGTGCTGCTTGCGGCGGCATTGCCAGCAACCGTGTTGTTCGCAGAAGTGCCACTCGCAGGCGTACTGTTCGCAGGAGTCTCGCTACTCGTCGATGCTGCAGGGACCTCATTTGTCGTTGCCTCCGCAGTCTGCGCGCCCTGCGATGATGGAGCACGGTGCGATGTGACACTCCACGCGATCACCGCCCCGACCGCTATTAAGACTACACCTGTAAGTATGATTAACCAACGACCGTTCTTAGTCCAATCTTTCCCGCTCATCTGTCCCCTTTCACTCATCGTGGTATCGTACTACACTGTCATTGTACAATAGTATAATATTATAATCCCGTCAACTGAGCGTACACGTGAACGATCACCCAGTACCAGAGGCTCAAGGAGGCGCCATGAATGAAGAAACCTGTTTATTGACCTCGGAATTCATCGCTGTCCTCTCCAATCCGTACCGCGTTCGCATCCTGTGTGCTTTGTTTTCCGGAGAGAAGAACGTGAGCGATATCTCACAAGAGGTGAACCTGCCTCCGGCGCACGTCTCTTCACACCTACGTGTCCTCTACGATCGCGGCTACCTCGAACGCCGGCGCGAATGGAAGCAGGTCTTCTACTCGCTTCGCTTGCCGCAGGTGCAGGAATTCCTCGAACTTGCCTTCGAACTTGCGGGGAATACTTCCACCCAATCATCTCCCACTGAGCAGTTGATGCCCCGCAGCCAGGAGTAGCAATATCCTTGCGCGAGTGGCACTCCTCGCCTTCGTGCCCACCGTGGTGAAAGACGTCTTGCATTGAACTCCGCATTCCGCGTTCCGAGTTCCGCGTTCCGCGTTCATCGTTTCTCTTGCCCGATTGAACCTTTTGTCCGCCAATAGCTACTTACTTGCAAAAGGGGGAAGTGTGATGATGAAGCTATGTGGTAGAATTGATGCTGATCGTGCGCTCATGCGATATCGACACCTTCTTCGCAAGACGGAGCACTCTAATATGGTTAATGCTCAGCAGAAAAAGAGACCGATGATCGAACGAAGGGGCGGTTCGAGGTGCTGGAGAAGACGGTTGGCCGATGCAGCGCGCTAAGGAGGTCAAGTGGCCCACGAACGTGAGTGGCTGGCAAGAGTGGCCCGCAAGGACGAGGCATCCTTTCAGCGCTTGTACGAGGAATTCGCGACAAGGATCTTCCGTTACGCGCTCACGCTGCTGCGCGACCATCACCTGGCTGAGGAGGTCGTACAGGAGACGATGATCACCGTGTGGAGCAAGGCGAGCACTTATGCCGGGAATTCGCGCGTCTCTACCTGGATCTTCGGGATCGCCCGCCACAAGGCGTACGACATCCTCAACGGGGAGAAGAAGGCAGGTCGTGCAACTGAAAGCCGTGCCATCATGGATGATCCGGCTCCAGCGATCGAGCGCCAAGAGCGGGTTCACGCGGCGATGAAGGGCTTACCACCAGATCAGCGTGAGATCGTCTTTCTCACCTTCTATGAGAACCTTTCCTACAAGGCGATCGCGAATCTGCTTGAGATACCGGAGGGAACGGTGAAATCGCGCATGTATCACGCGAAGAAGAAGCTTGCGGAGGCGCTCACATGATCGATTGCGAACAGGTACGAGAACTGATTCCATGGTACGTAAACGGGACGCTCCCTTGTAGAGAGGCCGCCGCAGTGGCAGCGCACATCGCTTCGTGCCCAAGTTGCCGAGAAGAGCTGGCAGAGATGCTTCAGCTATCGCTTCAAGTAAGAAACGCAATGGACGACACGCCATCCGTCCCCGAGCGCGTTTGGGACCGGGTAAGAACAGAGAAAGGGGAGCTTCTGCTGGGGAGCCTCGACCTCGGATCCTTCCTCCTCGGACTCTCTTTGGGACTGTCCCTTACGAGAAGAGGAAGACCGCGCTTTACAAGCAACCTGCGCCTGTTCGGAAGGCAGGTACCAATATACAGTACAAGAGAAAAGGAGGAACATAATGGAGACTCATGATGTAGAGGAACTGCGAGAGGTGCTAAACGTTGTAGCGGACAAGGTCCCAGCCCTGCTGCGAGGCCTGAGAGACGTACTCTACTCTAAGGAATCGGCGGAGAACATGGCGGAATCGGTGGGCACGTTCTACAAGAAGCTGGTAGAATCTGGGATCCCCAAGGAGGACGCGTTGGAGATGGCGCGCGGATACATGATCAACCTGCGTGACATCATGGGAAACAAGGGGATCAACATCGGTGATTTTACCCATCATCACCGCGACGATGATGAGCAGGAGGACGAGAACTGAAACGGATAGTTCACATACTCGCCATTACCGCATCGATCGTAAAGCTCATCGTCGCTACCGGCGGGATGATGATAGGCTATCTCTACAGGCGGCAAAGGTCGGTCCACAGGTTTTCCCGCACCCTGCGACGGATGGGAATGGCCAAGAATGAGGTCACCTTTCTCACAAGCGGCTACAAAGACATGGTGAGCCTGCCCGGCCTTCGCCAGCTCGCGCGCCGCCGGAAGCGTTAGGACTCACCGTTGTTCGCGCCATTTGGTTGACCATAGCCGCGTGAGGCGCGTGTTGCGAGCCGTGCCTGAACGTGGCAGGCAAGCTACCACGCTACGAAAGCAATGCATTTCTTGTGGTAGCGTCAGGCCTGGTGTCCAACGTTCTCGGTATCCATCAACGCAAGAGCCAGCAAGTCAAACCTCGATATCGGAGAAGAACAGAACGTGCCAGTCTTTCTTAGCGATCTTGGCGGGCGTGTGAAAGAAGTTTGTGTCTCACGCAGAGACGAGAAACAGTGATGGGTTGTGAGTGACAGGTAATGAGGAAGGCAAGAGCATTCTCACGCAAAGGCCTGTCTGCCGTCGTGTTCTGACAGACAGGACGCAAAGGAAACCACTGGAAACACAAGAGGCATTTCCGTGGCGCTGTCAAAACAAATACCTCCTCTGGATCCGTGTTCTGTGATAACCGCTTTCTTTGAGTGGTATCTGAGGATGAAAAGAGTATTGTTTGTAGTATGTTCTAGGCGAAGAGACACAGCTATTGACAAAGCGCCCGAATCCTTGTATAGTGGTTTAAGCATATTGATGTATTAAAGCTAGATCCTGAATACGGTAACCCCGCTGCGAAGCGGCTGTACAAAGCTACGGATCTCTAAGGAGACCGCCGGGCTGCCAGGGTCGGGGAGAAGGTTTAGTGGCTGTAGTGGCGCTGTGTAGAGGATGTATCTTAAGAATGCTCTTCATTGATCGAAGGGCATTTTGCTTCGTCAACAGCGAAGAGACCACTGCAGGAAGGTGACATAACATCGCATAACATTTAAACAGGGAGGGCGAGAATGCCAAGGAGAACCTTCTGTTGGATCTGCTGCCCGATAGCATTGGTGATCATCGGGGGGTGTGCGGCATTCGCGCAGATCTCGGGGCGTTTTGGGCTGGATCTTGTCGCTCGGCGAATTCCGACGACGTTAACTGGGGAGATTAAGCTCAATACGCCGAGCGAGTTTGTCATGCTCGAGTTCGCTATTGCATCAAACCTCATTCTGAACGCTAGCTTCGGATTTGCCGACCTGAATATTGATGCCGTGGTGAACACGGCCGGGCCGGAGCACTGCGTGATCAAGGCACCGCTTGACCTGGGGGACCTGCCCTTCTACGAGATTCAGTTCGACAGGCTGAGCATCGTCCCCGAGATGTGGTTTGCCGTTCCCTTTGAGGCGGTCAATGACGTCAACAACCTGCCAAACTCGGTGATCATCCCGCCAGCGGACATCATGTTCATCAAGGCACGGGTTACGCTTTCAACCTCGATATCCGGATTCAGCATGAAAACCCTGGCAATGCTTGAAGACATCAACTTTCCCAATCCCGGATCTTCCTACACGCCGCTATACTACCCGGTGCAGAGCCAGAGCTTCGCTGTTGGAAGCTTGGTCTCCGCCAGTTGGCGCGCGCAAGCAGGCTTCTCGATGAGCGCAAGCTTGGGAATCAACGCATCGCAATCGGGCAGGAGCATAAAAGGGTATTCTGCTACCGGCAGCGTCTTGCCCGACAACTTCTTTGCTCGCATTGGTATCAGCGGCATTAAGCTTGCGGATATGAATTTGGGAGGTACGGCATTTCAATCGGTGATGCTTGGAACGAGTTTTTCGTACAGAAAGCCACCTACGGGTACGGAGACAACATCATTCAGAACGGGGATTAGCCTCTCCGGCAGGTTATGGGACAAGGTTAGTATCAGTGGATCAGTAACACTCGCGCCATTTCCGCCGAAGTTTGGTGGGGTGACGCTTTCAATCAGCATGGAGCCGTTTCGGGTCGCGTTTGCGTTGGACACGCTGGAACTTAGATCGATGTCGTTAAGCTTTGGCACGGGATTGAACATGGGAGCGATGACCGGGAGGTTCTCGATGACGGCTTCGGGGTTGGAGCGGGGGATGACCGGATTATCAATGAGGCTGTCGCTATCGCAGGGGATCTTCTCTGCGGGGACGAGCGTGGCATTTGCCAATCGTGCCGAGAAGTTCGGCTTTGCCAGTTTGGGAAGCTCGCTGACGTTCCGGTTTAGCCCAGCGGTGGTGACGGTGCGGGCAACATTTGGGCGATATGGACTGACACGCGCCGCGGTCACCGCCGGCGTGGTATTTTAGGAGGGCGAGATGAAAGGACATTTGTTGTACGCCATTTTGGAGCTGGGAAGTTTGAAGACATGGCTGAGGAACCGAATGGTCTTAGTAACCGTTTTCACCCTCGTCATGGCTCTAATTGCTGGATCTTCCTGTGTAATGGCCGGGGCAGACACGAAGATCGACATTTCATGGGATCCCTCTTCCCCAGTCATAGGTCAGGCCGTGACCATCACGTGGACGCTTAATCCACAGACTGCCTCTGGTGTTACCTTTGACGGGACACTGACTCGCTGTGTCAAGTCGCCCAGTTCTGGAACGTGCGACATCCTTTCGGGCGGGGTTGCCACGAGCGGCGGCGAGCCGTTCGGGGTTGAGTACCTGTTCTCCCCGTCAGTAGCAGGAGACTACACAATTGAGGGAAGCTATGAGGGCTGTACGTCTTGCGATCCGGAGCTCAACGCCTGCAGTGCCACGCCGAAAACAATGACGGTGAGCAAGGCCGGCACGACGACGTCGGTGGAATCGAACATCAATCCATCCGTGACCGGGCAGACGGTGACACTTACTGCTACGGTTACGTCATCCTGGGCTACAGGGCCGGCCATCGGTGGGAACGTGACATTCACCGCAAGTCCCGGAGGGACTCTCGGCACGATCGCGCTGAGTGGCGGAACGGCAAGTGTGACAGCATCGTTCGACGCTTCGAATAGCCCAATCACGATCATCGCCACCTACAACGGGGACAGCAAGTACGCTGGGAGCAGCGATACGTTGACCCAAACAGTGCGCACAACGACCACGACGACCGTGACATCGAACCACAACCCCTCCGTGACGGGGCAGACCGTTACATTTACTGCAACCGTCGCACCCACCAGTGGTTCAGGAACGCCCACAGGCACGGTGGATTTCTACGCTGACAGCATTCCGATTGTCGGTGGCCAGAACATGTCGCTCGATGGTAGCGCTCAGGCACAATGCACTGCTGCGTTCAACGCAGAGGATAGTCCCATCTTGATTACCGCTACCTACAACGGAGATGGGAACTACGCAGGCAGCACCAGCGCTTCACTTTCTCAGACAGTAAACCCTGCGAGTACAACAGCGCACATTGCCAGTGACCTTCCTGACTCCTCTGTCCTGGGACAACCATACCTTGTTACAGGAACGGTAACAGTGGACTCTCCCGGGGATGGTCACCCCACGGGAACCGTGACGGTGGTGGACAGCTCTACCGAGGCCAACACGTGTACAGGGACTGTGAATTCCGACGGAACGTGGAGCTGCAGCATTACTTCAGATCCGACAACCGCGGCGGCCACGTACACCCTGACTGCTTCGTACAACAGGGAAGACCCGAATTTCGACGCAACGTCAACGTCAGACACGGAATCACACACCTACACGAACCCCGCGACGCGCACAGAGGTGATGGGCGCTGATACTCCATTGATCGTGGGCAACACTGCCACATACACCGTGGTGGTGGTCGATACGTCAGGGGGTACAGGGACCACTGTACCGGCCGGTTCCGTGAACGTCTCGGTGAACCCGACAGGGAACGGGACACTGAGCGCAACAACCGTGAATCTCGATGCGGCTGGACGGTGCACCTTCACCTACACGCCGTCCAGCGCGGACCCAACGCCGCACGCGATTACCGCTGAATACGTGCCAAGCGACTCTCATGTTGCAAGCACGGGGACCTACTCCCAGGAGATCGTGAAGCGCGCGGCGGACATGATCCTGACCCTCAATCCCACAACGGCGTACATCGGCCAGGATGTTACGGTCACCGTACACGTTGAGGATGACACGACGGAAGGCACGCCGTCCGTCCCGCAGGGCACGGTGACCCTCAATGACGGTGGGAAGAACGGAACATTCTCAAACGATGCGCCCTCACTCGACAGCAGTGGGAATTGCACCGTGACCTATACGCCTGGGGCATACGACGCCGGCACTACGACGATCATCGCAATCTACGAGGGGTCCTCTATCCACACCGGGAAGTCCACATCTGACAATCTCGTGGTCAACCTGCGTCCCACTGAAACGCGCGTAGTCTGTTCGATGGATCCGATCCTTGTGAGTCAAATGGTCTCCGGTTGCACAATTACCGTGAAAGACGTCGCGGATGAAGGAACCGCGTCTGCGCCTGCTGGCGCGATCAGCTCTCTCACGACCGACGTATCAGGGACGAGCGAGACGCGCAACCTTTCTGGGCCAACTATAAATGGAGACGGGAATCGGGAGTGGAGCTTCGACTATGTGTGTACAGGTCTTGACGACGCCGCAGGGTTCGATACCATCCGAGCGGACTTCACGGCATCGGACGGCATTCACGAGGATAACGCCGGGGTGTTCGTACAATCGATCCAGAGGAGGCCCACAATTACGACTGTCTCCGGGGGATCTAGCACTGCCGATGGTGTCACGTGCACGGCAACGGTGGAGGAGGATCCCGGTAACGCGGGAACACCATCGACTCTCACCGGAAAGTTCGTTCTTGTCGGCAACCCCAACGAAGACATCTCAGGGTGTGGCAGCCTGTCCGGTTCTTCTCCAAGCTGCACGTTCGATGTGGATTCCGATGCCCTGCTCACCAACGTGAGCGTGAGATACGAAGCAGATGACAATGTTCACCTCGACTCCATGGGATCAGAGGACATCGATCGTTCCGATCAATTCCCGACCGATGGGGGGGGCGACGGCTCCGACGGCTCCGACTGTCACGGCGGCTGCGGAAGCGGAGGGGCAAACATCACAGACATCATTTTCGGGCTCAAGTCAGCAAATCTCGCATTGACGGGTGTGCAGATGTATCTCTCTGCGCTGCAAATTCCGATCAGCATGTACCCGAATCCGTTTGTGGGGGGCGGAGTTGTCGTCGTGACCGGCTACGAGATCCCGATGAAAAACATCATCTCGGCCGTGATTTCGGGAACCAAGCTCGCCATCTCCGCCTTTCAGACGACTATTTCGTCCGATCTCGATGGTGACGGCCTTCCTGATGTGGTCGAGCTCACCATAACACATACGGATCCCTACGATAAGAACACGGACGACGACGGCATGTCAGATGGCCTTGAGGTAGCGGTCGCTGGTGGCTACTACGGAGGAACAAGACGTCCTGATCCGAATAACTGGGATAGCGACGGAGACGGGTTGGCGGATGGCGCCGAGTACTTCACCTACGATACTGACCCGTGCGTTCAGGACACGGACTGCGATGGTGTAAGTGACTGGCAAGAAGTTACTACATACACTGACTACGACTCGAATGATAAAGGATTGACCACGGCACGCGCGGACACGCGCGACCAGTGTGAGCCACTTGTCCCCGACACTGACGGCGATGGATTGAATGACGGTGTAGAATATCTTTCCGGTCACTTGGCAGTTGATGCTACGACGCTGGCTTCTACCGTCGATGGGGACGGAGGCTACTCGCCTTACGTCAACGACTCCGACTCCGATGGAGACGGCATCCCGGATGGGGACGAATCGACGAACGGTGATGCAATCTGGGATGGCACCATCGGGGGTACGGGAAACGGTGCCGCGAGCACCGGCCACGGGGAGACGCACCTCTGTTTAGCCGACACCGATGGAGACGGCCTCTCCGACGGCGAAGAGGTGGCCCTGTTCGGCTCAGGCGACGTCCACGTTATCACCCCCTACGGGACCATTACCAATCCCGCCCTGGACACCGATTCCGATGACGACGGCCTGTCCGACTACGAGGAAGTGAACGTCACCCACACCGACCCGCTGAACTACGACACCGACGGGGACGGGATCTGGGACGTGAACGAGCTTGTCGCCATTGGTGGAGCCTGGCCGCACCGCCAGTTCCAGCAGATCTCCGACCCCCTCGATCCCGACACCGATGACGATGGCCTTACCGATGACATCGAGTACGATGGCACCGACCTGGGGACGAGCCACAGCAATGACGGTGGGAGCGACGATACCGTCTGCCCGTACGTGAACGACGACGACTCGGACGACGACGGCCTGCAGGATGGGGTAGAGGACGCCAACCACGGCGGTGTCGGGTCGGGGAGCACGGGCGGGCAATCGAACACGCAATCCGTCAAGTCGGGGGAGTTGTGGGAGACGGACCTGTGCAACCCGGATACCGACGGCGATGGGCTCACCGACGGTGAGGAAGCATCCCTGATCGGCGGTGGACCGGTGGACGGTCGGCCCTCGACGTGGCCAGCGGCCCAGCCATCGCCGGGGTTCAACACGGTCATCCCGGAAGGTGTATCAACCACTGTGGGTGTAAGTGGCCCTGATCTTGATCCAACGGTGCCCGCCCTGGATGACGACTCGGACAACGATGGTCTGTCCGACTACGAAGAGGTGAACATCACCCACACCGACCCGCTCGATGCCGATAGTGACAACGACACGATCAGCGATGCCGATGAGCTCATCTGCACCGGCGGATCATGGCCGCAGCGTACGTTCGACCAGGAATCCGATCCCCTGGACATCGACACCGATGACGATGGCCTTACCGACAACATCGAGTGGGAGGGCTCTGACCTAGGGATCACCCGCACTACTGGCGGAACACGTGATCTCGACTGCCCGTTCGTGAACGATGACGACTCCGATGACGACGGGCTGCAGGACGGCGTGGAGGACGCCAACCACGATGGGACGTGGGGCGTGAACGGATCGGGATGTACCATCGGATCGTTCGACACTCAGGCCGCTCCGGCGAGCGACGGCTACTACGAAACCGACCTGTGCAATCCGGATACCGACGGCGATGGGATCCTCGACGGCGAGGAAGTGGCCCAGCTCGGCGGCGGGCCTGTCGCCGGGCGGCCCGCGACTTGGCCCGATTCCCAGCCTTCTCCAGGGTTCAACACCGTCACTCCGGAAGGCCGGTCCACCGTCCTCCCCGTCGCGGACTACTCCGGTACCGGACCGCTCTACACCTTCACCCCGACCCCCGGTCCGGCTATCGCCCCCACGGTCCCCGCTCTCGACGTCGACTCGGACAACGACGGCCTCTCCGATTACGAAGAGGTCAATACCACCGGGACCGATCCACTGGATGCCGACTCGGACGACGACACGATCATGGACGCCGACGAGCTGATCGCCACCGGCGGAACACCCGGAACCCATCCGCAGCGCACCTTCGATCAGGAATCGGACCCGTTGGACATCAACACTGATGATGATTACCTCCCCGATCCGGTCGAGGGATCCTGTGGCACTCCCGTCTACACGGGTACCGGGGTAAGCGTCCTAGCTGGGGCGATCGGAGGAACTCGGGACACGCAGTGTCCGTTTGTCAACAATGCCGATTCCGACGATGACGGCGTGCAGGATGGAGCAGTGATCCCGATCTCACACACAGGGCCAAACGGCTTTGCTTACTCCTACACGTTCATCGAGGGGTTCCACGATGTCCCTGCGGCGGACGTTGCCGCTCCGGGGACGGTGCGCACTGTTGTTACCCCGGCGACCGGGGAGCAGCATGATGACCAAATCTGCAACGTCTGCGATGCGGACTCCGATGGTGACGGGCTTACCGACGGACAAGAGGTTGGACTGGGTACGAATCCCCAGGACTGGGACACCGACGACGACGGTCGCAACGACTGGCACGAGGTAACCGGTGGCGGCCCGATCCCGACCGATCCATTTGATCCGGATACCGATGATGACGGACTGCTCGACTCAGCCGAGGTGTTTGGGTCCAATCCTACTAACCCGACCAACGCAGACACCGACGGCGATGGCTTGTGCGACGGCGGAACGGGAACCCCATACATGATAAGCAGTCACCCCACCGTTACCGTCAATCCGATCTGTAAGGCGTGTTCCACCCCTGGATTGAGCGACTGCGGCACTGGTGGCGTGCGTACCGGAAGTGCCGATGGGATTGGGGATCACCCGAATCCGCACGGCTACGGTGAGGACAAGAACGGAAACGGTGCTTGGGACGGGGCGATCGGGCAGCTATGGCAGAGTGGTGAGCCGGGAACGCCAGAGACCGATCCCAATCAATACGACACGGATGGCGATGGGGATGGCGACGGTATCGAGGTGCTTAGCTTCTCGACCTCACGCCAGAGCTGGATCCCGACGACCGACCTGTTTGGCCGGGCGATTACCGTGACCTACCCCGCACCCGGCTGTCTGGAGCCGCTGGTCGCTGACACCGATGGCGATGGCCTCTCCGATGGCTACGAGGATCGTAACCATGACGGGAACTTCGACTTCTTGCCGAGCGAGTTCGACCATGCCGATCCGCTCCCCGGCCCGCCGATTCCGTATCCCACGGAGACTAACCCCTGTGATCCGGATACCGACCACGATGGGTTGAGTGATTACGCGGAGCGGTACCAGCCGAACCCGGCCGCCGCTTACCCGTTCAACCCCACCAACCCGCTCGACCACGACACGGACAACGACTACATCCTCGATGGGCCCGAAGTCGCCTACGTGTGCACCGAGATCACGCACGCCGAGTTGGACAACGACGGCGACGGTCTGATCGATGAGGACCCGCCCGATGGGATCGATAACGATGGTGATGGTCTGATCGACGAGGACGGGCCGGACTTTACTGTCCGTCACGTCGACGTCCTCGACCCAACGAACCGTGACTCCGATTCCGATGGGTTCATCGACGGGCTCGATGATGATCCGTGCAACTCGGAACTGATCCCGATCCTGCAGCCGGTGCAGATGCAACCGATCGACACCGATGGCGACGGCTTCTCCGACGATGATGAAATCATTGCCGGGACGCACCCCAACGATCCGGAAGACCACCCGACCGCTTACTGCAAGATCGACCTCGACTTTGATCAGGAGATCGACGATCGGATGTGGCTGGAGCCGACCGTTTGCTGTGGTATCGCTAATTCGGTAGCAATCGACATCGACTCCAACGGTCTCGTCGATGTGCGGGTGCGGATCCTTGCTCCGAGGGACGTGAAGAAAGGCGACTTTGACGGCGATGGTTCCGAGGACGACTACCGCTACGTGGTGGAGTACTCGCTTAGCAACTACCGCGTCGTCCAGCCGCACGTCGTCCTGACGATCGACGACTACAACGGCGATCTTACGATCGATCACGCCGAGGTCGTGAAGAAGTAGAATAGCGAAGGCGGAAGGCGGAAGGCGGAAGGCGGAAGGCGGAAGGCGGAAGGCGGAACAACTAAAATGAAAGCTAGCGGGAACCTGGTCCTGTGTCAAGCTCTGGGCTGATGGGTAAACCCCGATATACCGTGCTTCTGCGTGTGCAGCTTGCCACGCGTGGCTTGTCTGCCACGTTGAGGAATGGCCTACGACACAAGCTCACAGCGCAACGTCGGGTGCAAGACCCGACGCTACACAAAAAACATTGTTTTCGGAGCGCACTAGCTTGCCACGCGTGGCTTGTCTGCCACGTTTCATCTTCTGGCCTTGCCCCCGCTTCGTATTTGACGCTGATGCTCAGATTTGACACCCGCGCCACATGTTGCTATAACTCCTTGTGGAGGATAGAAGAATGGATGCACACCATGACGAACCAGCGACCAAAGGAGACCTCGACCAACTGAAGCAGCAGCTCATCACAAGGATCGATGCGAACAGTGTAAAGATCGAAGCCAATGGTAAGAAGATCGATGCGAACAGCGCAAAGATCGAAGCCAATGGTAAGAAGATCGATGACATAAGTGCGACTCTTAGCAGATTGACTTCTCTGGTTCTCGACAACCGTGAACGGATGGCGACAAAAGAGGAAATGAACAGACGCTTGGATGAAATCATCAAGGGTCAAGACCAGATGATGGTTGTGCTCCTCCGCGTGGATCAGGAAAGAGCTGCGACAAACGCGCGCATCGATCGCGTAGAAGGCGACGTAGAGACGAACAAGAGCCAGATAAAGAGGATAAGAACCAAACTGGCGATGGACGCCTAGGTCGGGAAGCAGGAACGCGGAACAGAAGAGGCAACTCGGAACTCGGAAAGCTGAACTAGAAACTTGGAACGTTGATCTCTGAGTGCTTGTCGCTGATTGCTGAAAGCTCTCGTGATCACTGCACCTTGAGCGAGCGATAGTGAGCGGGCGCAAGGAAAAGCTTATGTCTCGCGCAGGGACGGTAGAGGCGCAGAGAAAAGCGAAATCAATGAACTGCCTCACCGCGAGAGGACACGGTATCAAGAGGCGTTTCAGGTAAACGTCCCAAGGCGCGGGGAAGCAACTCCAGAGAGATTGGAAGGGCAGGAACATAAAGCATTACTTCGCAGTCTCAGCGGCTTGAGCAAGCAAAGCGAGCGGATGTGAGAAGCGAGTTTGATCCTTCCTATTAGAGGTTTGTTACTCACTCTAACTCGAAGAGAGTCCCTTTGTAACCTTCGAAATCCGGTCGATCGCCTCGGCTATGCGTGGCTCCGGAGAGGTGAGCGATATGCGGATGTACCCCTCGCCGTTTTCTCCAAAGAACGATCCCGGGGCAACGGAGACGCCGACCTTCTCGAGGAGGGCGGTGGCAAATCCTTCCGAGTTCCAGCCTTCCGGGACCCGGGTCCAGATGTAAAAGGTTGCTTTCGGCGGAGTAACCGGAAATCCGAGAGATGCAAGCCCGGAGATCGCTGTGCGCATCCTTTCACTGTAGATCCGGTTGCGGGCCTCGATCCACTCTTGTGGAGTCGTCAGGGCGTGAGCAGCCGCCTCCTGCACCGGGAGGAACTGGCCGGAGTCGACGTTCGACTTCACCCGAGAGAGGGAGGCAAGGACATCCGGGTTCCCGACGGCCATCCCCACCCGCCAGCCGGCCATGTTGTACGTCTTGGAAAAGGAGTTGAACTCGACCGCGATCTTGCTCGCTCCTGATACTTGGAGGATGCTTGGTGGGGTGTGACCGTCGTAGACGATGCCAGAGTACGGTGCGTCGTGGCAGAGGAGGATATCGTAACGGCGGGCGAATGTGACTGCTTGTTCGAGGAGACCGAGATCGGCTGTCGCGGAGGTCGGGTTGTTCGGGTAGTTGAGCCACAGCATTCGGGCCGCATCGGCGATTTCGACCGGTATCGCGTCGAAGTCGGGAAGGAACCCGTGATCTTGATCGAGTGAAAACCTGTAGACCTCAGCCCCGGCCAGTACCGCGCCCATCGTGTACGAGGGATAGCCGGGATCGGGGACGAGGACGATGTCTCCGGGATCGAGGATCGCCAGTGACAAGTGAACAATCCCCTCCTTGGATCCAAGGAGCGGGACAATCTCGTTCTTGGGGTTGAGTTTCACCCCGAACCGTTGTGCGTAGTAAGCGGCGATTCCCTCCAGCAGGGCAGGGATCCCGCGATAGCCGGGATAGCCGTGGTGATTGGGCTGCCGCGCCGATGAGCAAAGGACATCGATCACGGCGTCCGGGGGCGGCAGGTCAGGGTTCCCCATATCGAGCCGGATCACGTCGATTCCCCGAGCGCGAACGGCGTTCACCCGCTTACCCCAGCGAGCGAACGGATAAGCGGGCATGTTCGCGATTCGATCTGATTTTATCTTCACGTCGTCCTCCTTCTACCTGTGTCACACCTTAGCCAAGAGTGGCTATAGCCAAGTCCGGCTAAAGGCTCCTAATCCAGCGAGAAAATACCGCATCCACAATACGGTAGCCGCTATTGCCCTTTTCCACTACCATTGTCTCCCGCATTCGCGCGAGGGAGGAGGAGATATCCGAGGGCTTCATACCCAGTCTGCTGGCCACCCTCGTTACGCCTAACGCCTCGATCTTCGCTAGAGTCCGCAGGATCCTGCGCTGAAGTCGGCTGAACTTATGGAGCCATCGTACCTCGAACTCGCCATCGAGCTCGGCTAACATCTGTTCGAACGCCGCATCTACGTCTTTTTCGTCCACCGACGCAAGCTTTTCAATCAATGTCCGCTGAAACAAGATCAGGCCCAGTTTCTGCAGGTAAAATGGGATCCCGTCGGTAAGAGAGTATAGGTGCTCTATCGCCTCCATATCTACGTCCAGTCTTCCGGACGAGAACCGTTCTTTCAGGAATTTCATCGCTTCATCACGCGGCAGGGGGCCCAACCGGTACCGTGTTACCATCAAGTAGAGTGGCGCGTTCTCCCGCAGGAAGATCTCCTTGATTGACCCTAGCGAAGAACCGGTGAAGAAGTACCGCACATCTCCGGATTGGTCCATCTCCTTCTTCAAAACGGAGAACAAGTAGCCGTCGAAGCCCGCCACCTCCTGGAACTCGTCCAAGAGAAACGCCACTCCCACCCGATGTTCACTGGCAACCCGCTTCGGGAAAGAGAATGCAGCCCGCAGAAGTTCTTTGTCGTCGATCTCGTGCTCGCGGAACCGCAGGTAGACCTTTCCCCACTCCCCGACTTCCCCGCCTAATCCTTCCAGGGAGCGCATCGCCCGCAGCATTCCCTCTCCGAACACTGTGCGAAACTTAGTCCAGATCCCCTTTAGGCGCTGTTTTCGCTCGATCTCCTCGAGCAAAGCGCGGCTCATGAGCCGATAGATGTCCTCCGGCCCAGCTACGTCTCGAAAATTGACGTAGGGAACAAGAAGAGATTTTTCATCATCCAAGTAGCGATGGAGGTTCAGCAAAAGAGATGTCTTCCCGAAGCGCCGTGGGGCAAGGATTAGGAAGTGCTGGTCCAAGTTCCGGGCGGAACGTCCCAGGACATCCAGGTCTCTCACCCGGTCGGCAAAATAGGGTGGCACCACGACTCCTCCCACCTTGAATGGTGCTTCCATAAGTCTCCCCCTTAGCCAAATCTGGCTATAGCCAGTCTTGGCTAATCATGCCGTCGCGAAGCGCCAAAGTCAACATCGACACCGGACGATGAAGCGAGCAGGGCTGTCAATGCACTCAGCCCAAGGATGTAGCTCTCCGCCCCGAATCCCGAGATCTGACCGACGCAGACGGGAGCGATTACCGACGCGTGGCGGAATTCCTCGCGGGAGTGGATGTTCGACAGGTGTACCTCCACCGTAGGTATACCGACCCCTGCGATCGCGTCCCGCAGCGCGATGCTCGTGTGGGTGTAAGCGCCGGGGTTGATCACGATCCCATCCGCCCAGCCGACCGCGTCGTGAATCGCGTCGATCAGAGCCCCCTCGTGATTTGATTGCAGGATGCGAAGCTCAATCCCCTGTACACGCGCGTAGTCGCGCAGCTTGGCGTTGATCGCTTCCAGCGTCGTCTCGCCGTACACCTCGGGTTCGCGAGTCCCAAGAAGGTTCAAGTTCGGGCCGTGCAGAATAAGGATACTAAACTGCCTATTTTCAGTGGTATTCATAGATACCTCCTTTACTAGGGCTTTCGTAGCGTCGCACCTTGTGTGCGACGTTGATTACAGGTCACATTGTCTCATGAGAAGCCTTCGCTGGACACCCCGTAGCTTGCTGTGAGGAGGAAAGCGAAGATCCGCCAGGGGCGAATTGGTTTGTTGTTTGTACGGGCTACTTGCGAAGCAAGACGGGAGGTCGAAGGGAATTCACCACGAAGAGCACGAAGGACACGAAGAATTGAGCTCGATGGGTTGTCGAATGCGATAATTGGCTGTGTAATGTCACCAAGCTTCGGATCAAGCGCCTCGTCCTTTGACCGCTTCGTGTGCTTCGTGTCCTTCGTGGTGAAGCAGTTCTGTCCCTCTGTGGGAGTCTTAGCGTTTGAACCTTTCTCTTTGGTTGTCCGCTTGAAATGACAGAGAGCCAAGAGATGTATGTAGCGTTGCACCTTGTGTGCTTGGAGGGTGTAGTAGCCGGTATAGGAATTACTACACCCTCCGGGGTTGTTTCCTATGCGACAAAGCGGTACATTAAACTGCGACAATGAGGACCAACTCCTCTTAGACCTTCAATGCCCCACAGCACGCTGCGGGGTTACCGTGTCACTCTTCCATCTCGTGCAGTACGGATCGGATTATCGCCGCCGACACGTTGTCCACCGCCTCCACTGCCCCAATCCTTCGCGGGAGTATAAAGCGGGTCTGCCCGTTTCTTCTTTTCTTGTCGTGGGCCAGCGCCGCGATGATCTCATCTACGGAAAGCTCTGGGACCTTGATCGGAAGTTCCCATGTGGACAGGGCGTTCTCTATCCGCTCTACCAGATCGTGATCCGCCAGCTTGAGCCGAACGGCAATCCGCGCCGCGGCGACGAGGCCGATCGCCACAGCAGCCCCGTGAGGGATCGTGAACTTGCTCACCTGTTCGATCGCGTGTCCCACGGTGTGCCCGAGGTTGAGGACCTCCCTGCGTCCACGCTCGTATGGATCCTCCTCAACGATCCCTATCTTGACCCTCAAAACACGCGCGATCAGCTCCGGTGTGAACGGCAAGGGCCCGTTCCTCAAGCGATCGAACAGGTCGGGATCGGCGATGATACCGTGTTTGATCGCCTCGGCGGCACCGTTTCTGATCTCTTCATCGGGCAGGGTGGCTAGAACATGCGTATCGATGAGGACAAGCTGTGGAAACTTGAACGCGCCGACGAGGTTCTTCCCTTGTGGGAGGTCGACTCCGGTCTTTCCTCCGACGCTCGCATCGACCATCGACAGAAGTGTTGTTGGAATCTGGACGAACTTCACTCCGCGCATAAACGTGGCCGCGGCGAATCCGGCGATGTCGCCGGTCACCCCACCGCCAAGAGAGACGACCGTCCCGCCCCGATCCAATTCCGCGTCGAGTAGCTTCTCGTACAGGCGCGACACGGTGTTCAAGGTCTTGTGCTCCTCCCCGTCAGGGATGATGCAGGTGGACACGTTGAATTCAGCCTTCCGCAGCGATTTCTCGACCGCAGCGTTGTAGAGGGGTGAGACGACCGTGTTTGTGACGACGCAGATCCGTCCTGTAGATAGTTCCTCTAGCAGGATCTGTCCCACGCGTTCGAGAAGGCCGGCGCCGATCCGGATATCGTATTCCCCCCCCGGGTAGCGAACCGGGATCGCGATCCGCTCGGAGATCTCGACAACGCGCTTGGCCACTTCTTCGATCGTCAGGTGCGTTGTGTCTATTCGCCACGGGAAAGCTTGGTAAATCTGACTGCGCGCCTTGAGCAAGCTCTCGATAGCCACTTCAAGGTCCGAGGTTTCAAGGAGCGGTCGCTTTGACTTATCGGTGCGACCGAGTCGGCGCATTATCTCCTCTGCGCTTGCCGTAAGGCAGACCACTGTGCCTGTACGCATCATCAGCTCCCGGTTCTCTGTATCGATCAGCGTCCCGCCGCCGGTGGCGATAACAAGATCCTCCTTTTCGCTTAGCTTGCGACAGACATCTTGTTCCATGTTACGGAATGCCTCTTGCCCATCGCGCGTGAAGATCTTGGATATCTCTCTTCCGGTCAGTGCTTCGATCCTGGCGTCTGTGTCTACGAACTCGCGTCCGAGCTTCTGCCCTACAACGCGGCCAACCGCGGTCTTCCCCGTGCCCATGAAGCCTGTAATGATGATGTTTCTCATCGTTTCATCTCCACGATAGAATCCCCGCCCAGCTTCTCGATGAGCGCATCGGCAAGGATGAACGCAACCATCGCCTCTCCAACCACCGCCGCTGCTGGCACCACGCACACGTCCGAACGCTGATATTCTGTACGGGCTGACTGGCCGGTCGCTAGATCGACTGAGCGCAGCGGTGTGAGTGTCGTCGGGATCGGCTTTACCGCCGCTTTGAGCACGATCGGAGAGCCGTTCGACATCCCGCCCTCGATCCCCCCGGCCCGATTTGTAATGCGCGTTACATTACCACGGTTGTCCGGGAACATCTCGTCGTGCACTTCTCGTCCTGGCTTGGTGGCGTTTTCAAACGCGTCTCCGATCTCGACCCCCTTCACTGCTGGGATCGAGACGAGCGCCTGCGCCAGCCGGGCGTCGAGCCGCCGGTCCCACTGGACGTGGCTCCCCAGACCGGCCGGACCGCCGGTGGCGATGACTGCGAAAGTTCCGCCGAGGGTGTCTCCGGCCGTTCGCGCCGCGTCGATCGCTGCCCGCATACGGACCGTCGCGTCCACGTCCGGACAGCGCACGTCGCTCGTCTCGGCAAGAGTCCACAGCTCTGCCTGCGGCAGATCCGGGATTTGTGCTTTTATCGCGCCGATCCGCTCGACGTAGCTTCCCACGGTGATCCCGAACTCAGCGAGGAGCTGCTTTGCCAGCGCTCCGACCGCTACCCGTGCCGCCGTCTCGCGGGCGCTTGCGCGCTCCAGGATTGGCCGAGCGTCGGGCAGGCCGTACTTGATCATACCGGCGTAGTCGGCGTGCCCGGGGCGGGGAACGGTGAGTGCGGGAAGGTCGCCCACAGCCCAGTGCTCGCGCCAGTTTTCCCAATCTCTGTTCTCAATTCGTAGTGCCACCGGCGCCCCGGTCGTCTTTCCGCCGATGACACCGGAGGTGATCTCGATGTGATCCTTCTCGATAGCCATTCTCCCACCGCGCCCGTACCCGCCCTGGCGCCGCGCAAGATCGCGGTCGATCAATGAGGTGTCGATCGGAAGGCCTGCGGGGAGGCCATCTACGATAGCGGTCAAGCACGGCCCGTGTGACTCCCCCGCAGTCAAGAAACGAATAGCGCTCATCGTCCTCCTTTTTATCCTTTTATTGCTGCCCGGCGCAACCCAGCGACGAACGCACGCACCTGCGCTACCCCATCGTTCCCTTGCGCCCGGCGCAACAGTTCGCTTCCCACGATCACCCCATCGGCAAGCTTCGCCACTCTGCTTGCTTGAGGATAGGAGGAGATGCCGAACCCAACTGCCAGTGGCTTGTCGGTGATCATCTGCACTCGATGTACGAACGCGGCTAGATCGGAGGGGAGCTGATCCCTCGGTCCGGTGATCCCGGTCACCGATACGAGATAGATGAACCCCTGCGAACGCTCGCTGATGAGCCGCACGCGCTCTGGGGGGCTGGTGGGGGCGACAAGGTAGATAAGGGCGATCCCCTGTTCTTGGCATGCGCCTTCCAGTTCCTTCCCCTCTTCCGGTGGGAGATCGGGAACGATCAGCCCGTCTACGCCCGCGTCAGTGCATCCGCGGCAGAACTCCTCCACCCCGTAGGCAAGAATGGGATTGTAGTATCCCATGAACACGAACGGAGGGGAGATCTCCCTTTTTCGCAGCTTCTTTGCCATCTCCAGACAACGAGCGACCGTTATCCCCTGTTGGAGGGCGGTGTGCGTTGCCTGTTGAATCAGGGGCCCGTCCGCCAACGGGTCGGAGAACGGGATGCCGAGTTCCAACAGATCTGCGCCGCCGTCGATCGCCGCTTCGGCCAGGGCGAGCGAACGCTCCGGTTGCGGATATCCCAGGGGGAGATAAGGGATCACCGCTGCCCGATTCTCCCGTTTTGCCTGCGCAAACGCAGCGGTGATGTGCTCGATTCCGTCCATCATTCCGCCTCCATTATCTTGATTACGGTGTCCAAGTCCTTGTCCCCGCGTCCCGACAGATTGACGATGATCACCTGGTCCGGGCCCAATTTTGGTGCCCGTTTGATTGCCTCGGCAACCGCATGCGCCGATTCTAGCGCGGGAATGATCCCCTCCATGCGGCAGAGGGTGTGAAACGCGTCAAGCGCCTCCGCATCTGTGGCGTAAGTGTACTTCACCCGGGTCTGGTCACGCAGATAACTGTGCTCCGGGCCCACCGCCGGGTAATCGAGGCCAGCGGAGATGGAGTGTGTGGGGAGGATCTGCCCATCCGCGTCCTGCAGCACGTAGGTGCGCGTGCCGTGCAGCACGCCGAGCCTTCCACGCCGCGGGTCGGCAAACCGGGCGGCGTGCTTTCCGGTCTCGATCCCTCGACCTCCGGCCTCCACTCCAATCATCCTTACCGGGTCATCGAGGAACGGATGGAACAATCCGATGGAGTTCGATCCTCCTCCCACGCAGGCGATAAGGAGATCAGGGAGGTGTCCCTCAGCGGCGAGGATCTGTTCTCGCGCCTCTCGACCGATGACGGTCTGGAAATCGCGCACGATCAGGGGATAGGGATGGGGGCCCAACGCCGAGCCGAGCAGGTAGTAGGTGGAACGCACGTTGCTCACCCAATCTCGGATCGCCTCGTTGATCGCGTCCTTGAGGGTGCGGCTCCCGGTATTTACTTCCCGCACCGTTCCCCCTAACAGGTGCATCCGGTCCACGTTCGGTGCCTGTCGCGCCATGTCCGCGCTTCCCATGTAGATGACACATTCCATACCTAGTAGCGCCGCGGCGGTGGCCGTGGCCACGCCGTGCTGCCCGGCCCCGGTCTCCGCCACCAAGCGGTGCTTTCCCATTCGTCGCGCCAAAAGCGCCTGTCCGAGAGTGTTGTTGATCTTGTGTGCGCCGCTGTGGGCGAGGTCCTCCCTCTTCAGGTAGATCTTGGCTCCGCCGCAGCTTTTGCTCAGGTTGCGGGCGAAGTAAAGCGGAGTGGGCCGCCCGACGTAATTTGCCAGGAGTCCGTCCAGCTCCTGATGGAACGATGGATCGGCTTTTGCTTCCTGGTAGGCGTTCTCCAGCTCGTCGAGCGTGGACATCAACGTCTCGGGGACGTACCTCCCCCCGTAAAGCCCGAAGTAGCCGCGTGGGTCGGGGAGGGTTTCATGATACATCGTGTCTTCTATATTTTCCTTATTGGGCATATTGTCTCCTATCATCTTCCTTTGCACGCGCGATGAACTGACGAATCTTATCGTGATCCTTCTGTCCAGGGGAGCTCTCCACCCCGGTTGAGACATCCACTCCCCACGGCCGCACTGCGCGGACAGCTGCGGCGACATTGTCTGGGTCAAGCCCGCCGGCAAGGAGGAACGAGCCGAGGTCCCTGGCGCGCTGGGCGATCTTCCAGTCGAACCTCCTCCCGCTCCCTCCGAGAAAACCAGAGACGGAACTGTCCAACAGGTACAGGGAGGGCGAGTAACGCATCATTTCAAGGAGCGAGTCATCGCCACCGATACGCACTGCCTTGATCACGGAGAGGCCGTCCTGAGCCAGGTGAGAGACAAGCTGCGGTGGTTCGCTCCCGTGAAGCTGCACGTGATGAAGGTGGCAGTGAGCAGCTATCTCCCTGATGTGGCCTTCTGGCTCGTTGACAAATACCCCCACGAAGCGTGCCGGGTATCCGGCGCGTGTTACCGTGTCGATGATCCTCGTTGCGCGTGCCGGATCGATGCTTCTTGGGCTCGGGGGGTAGAAGACGAACCCCAACAGGTCGGCTCCTGCCTGTGCTGAGGCGAGGGCGTCCTCTTTGTTGGTAATGCCGCAGATCTTGACCACGGTCATTTTCCACCTCCTTCGCACAATTCCGCCACTTTTGCTCCGACGTCATTCGCACCTACCAGCGCCTCTCCCACGAGCACGGCATCGGCTCCCATCCTGTGCAACTTGACAACATCCAAGCGGCTGTGGATCCCGCTTTCTGCCACTACGAGCGAGTCAGGCGGGATCAGTGGGCGCAGATGCGCGAAGATGTCCGGGTTGATGTGAAAGTCGCGCAGATCGCGACGGTTAATCCCGATCACCCGCGGATGGTGGGCCAGAACCCGGGCCAACTCCTCTTCGGTATGTACCTCAACAAGCGCGGTCATCCCCAACCATTGTGTCTCCGCTAGCAGGGATGAGAACAGCGTGTCCGAGAGGATGGAGGCAATGAGCAGGACAGCGTCCGCTCCGGCAGCGCGTGCTTCCAGGAGCTGGTAGTGGGAGAGGATGAAGTCCTTGCGCAGGACCGGGATCTCCCAGCGAGCGTTCGACAGCGCCTGCTTCACCGCTTCCAGATCGGCGAGAGAGCCTCGGAAGAAGTGTTCATCTGTGAGCACCGAGATAGCATTAGCCCCGTGCTCGGCGTAGATGAGGGCCAGCTTCACCGGGTCAAGCCTTTCGACGATCTCTCCGCGGGAAGGGGAGGCCCTCTTGATCTCCGCGATCAGCGCCGGGCGTCCTTCCCGCAGCGCCGCAACGAACGAAATCGGGGCCGATTGGGCCTTGACCCTTGCTTCCAGGGTGGAGATGGGTACTGCCACCCGGCGTTGGCGCAATTCATCCTCCTTATGGGCAACTATCTCATCGAGGATCATCACTCTTGCTCCTTTCCTGCGTGAAGGCGACCAGCGAGGCGAGCGTTCCCCGCGCCGCCCCCGAGTCGATCGCCCAAGCTGCCTGTTGCAACCCGTCGCTGATGTTTGCTGCCACCTTTCCCAGGACAAGACCATAAGCGGCATTTAGCAGGACAATATCGCGCTTCGGGCCGAGTTCTCCATCGAGGATCTGGGTGATGATCGTTGCGTTCTCCTCTACGTCTCCCCCCTGCAGATCGGAGAGCGTCGCTGGAGGAAGGCCGAGGTCACGCGGATCGAGCGTGTAGGTGTTGATCTCCTCCCCCCGGAGCTCGGTGATACGGTTCCTCCCGGTGGTGGAGAGCTCATCCAACCCGTCACCCCCGTGCACCACGAACGCTCCTTGACATCCGAGGGCGTGCAGTACCTTGGCCATAACCGCGGTGAGCTCGGGGCGGTAGACGCCCAGGAGTTGGACGTTCGCGCCCGCGGGATTGGTTAATGGACCGAGGATGTTGAACACGGTGCGCACCCCCATCTCGCGCCGTGGCCCGATGGCGTAGCGCATGGCGGGATGGAGGTGGGGAGCGTAGAGGAAGCCTATCCCTACCTCATGGATGCACTGTCCGATCTCCTGCGGGGTGAGGTTGAACCTGACCCCAAGTCGTTCGAGGACGTCCGCGCTGCCACACTTGCTGGACACGGAGCGGTTCCCGTGCTTAGCTACCGGGACCCCAGCAGCGGCTATGACGAGCGCCGCTGCGGTGGAGATGTTGAACGTCCCCCGGCTGTCACCGCCTGTGCCACAGACGTCGAGCAGCAACGGATGACCCGAAGGGACCACGACAGCGTTCTTCCGCATGGAACGAGCAAAGCCCGCGATTTCCTCCACTGTCTCCCCCTTCATCCGCAGGGCGATCAACAGGCCAGCGATCTGGGCATCGCTTGCCCCACCGCTCATGATTTCCTCCATCACCTCTTCGGCCTGAGCAAGCGAGAGGTTCTCTCCCTTGGTCAGGGTTGTTAATGCTGACTTAATATCCATTCTTCGCCTCCTTTGTGATGACAAGGAAGTTCTCCAGCAAGCGCTTTCCCACGACAGTGAGGATCGATTCAGGATGAAATTGCACGCCAAACACGGGATAAGTGCGGTGTTGCAATCCCATGATCTCCCCCGCGGTGGTGAACGCTGTCACTACAAGGTCTGCGGGGAGCGGCTCCTCCACGATGAGCGAGTGGTAACGGGTGGCGATGAACGGACTGGGAATGGAGGAGAGGATACCCTGTGAAGCGTGGTAGATGCTGGATGTCTTTCCGTGCATCAGGCGCGGGGCCGGTCCGACTGTTCCGCCGAATGCGTAGGCGATAGCTTGGTGGCCGAGGCAGACGCCGAGGATCGGGGTTGTGGTGTAAAAGCGACGGATTACCTCGGGACAGATCCCGCTTCCTTCCGGGCGACCCGGCCCGGGCGAGATTACTATCGCCGAAGGGCGGAGCTTCTCCAGTTCCTCCAGCGTCACCTCGTCGTTTCGATACACCTCTAGCTGTGCTCCCATCTCTCCCAGGTACTGGACCAGGTTGTAGGTGAAGGAGTCGTAGTTGTCGATGACGGCGATCATGCTTCGCCTCCTGTCGATATTGACGCGTTCGCTACGACCTCTTCCTCCACGGTGCGCACTGCCTCGGCCAGTGCCTGTGCTTTGTTGAGCGTCTCCTGGTGTTCCCGCGCTGGATCGGAGTCGGCGACGATTCCCGCCCCAGCCTGGACATGGATCCTCTTGTTCTTCATGATCAATGTGCGGATGGCGATGCACGTATCCATGCCTCCCGAGTAGCTGAAGTACCCGATTGCGCCGGCGTACGGCCCGCGCCTCTCCTTCTCCAATTCGGCGATGATCTCCATGGCGCGGATCTTGGGAGCGCCAGATACTGTCCCCGCGGGGAAGGTTGCCCGCAGGAGGTCAAACGCGTCCTTCTCCGGCTGCAGGGTCCCTTTGACGCTGGAGACGATGTGCATCACGTGCGAGTAGCGTTCGATCTTCATCAGCTCAGGAACGGAGACGGTGCCGTAGCGGCAAACGCGGCCCAAGTCGTTGCGCCCCAGGTCGACCAACATTACGTGTTCTGCCCTCTCCTTAGGATCACTGCTTAGCTCCTCGGCAAGGGCCTCGTCCTCCTTCGGTGTCTTTCCTCGGGGGCGGGTGCCGGCGATCGGGCGTACCTCCGCGTCATCTTTCTGTAGACGCACTAGCATCTCTGGCGAAGAACCGATTATGTGAAGGTCATTTGGCAGTTGGAAGAAGAACATGTACGGGGATGGATTCAGCATCCGCAGGTGGCGGTAGATGGAGAAGGGATCCAGATGGCAGTCGCGGGACAGGCGTTGGGAGAGAACCACCTGAAAGATGTCGCCGCTGCGGATGTACTCCTTTGCCGTTTTCACCCTCTCCTCGAACGCCTCTTGTGAGAGGTTGGCGTGCCAGTTCTCAGCAGGCAAGCGATCGAAGGATGGCGCGGGTTGCTCCGCGAGCGGTAGTTTCAGCCGCTCGATGACGGCGTCGATGGCCGCGGTGGCCTCATCGTAAGCGCGCTCCACATCCCCGTCTGTGTGTGCGTTTGCCACCACCATAAGCTGGTGCTTGACGTGGTCGAAGATCACCAGCCGGCTCATCAACAAGAAGACGGCGTCGGGAAGATCGAGACCCTCCTCGGCCGACAGGGGAACGCGCTCGAAGAAGCGCACCGCGTCGTAACCAAGATACCCGACCAGTCCTCCGGTAAAACCTCGCAAGTGCGCGTTTGGCACCTGATGGTAGCGCCCCAGCACCTGTTTCATCGCGATCAATGGATCTGCGTTTTCTGGATCAAACTTGGTTGTCGTCCCGCCTTCACTCAGGGTGAGTTCGCCATTCGTGGCGGTGAACACGCCGGTTGGATCTACCCCGAGAAAAGAGTATCGCCCCACCTGCTGTCCTTTCTCTACGCTTTCTAACAGGAAAGATGGGCCCGCTCCCCGTAGCTTGAGGTATACGGAAACAGGCGTTTCCAGGTCAGCAGAGATCACTTTGTATATGGGGATCAAGTTCCCGGTTGTAGCAAGTTTTTTCACTTCATCAAGCTTAGGATAATACATCATCTAACTCCTTTTTTCTGGTTCTCCACGAATTCAAAATCGCTCCAGTTGCAACATGAGTTAGATGGGACGCCACCACAGCGCCAGACGCCAGGATAGGAAGTGGTTGAGTTGGAGGATGAGCAGTACGATGGTCATCCCATCCTCCCTGCTTCATGCATAAGTTGTTGTTTGCACGCTCGTCGCATGCTCTCAATCGGCGCCTGTCTGTTCGTCCATATGAAAAACGAGCGCGCTCCTTGTTGGACCAGCATCTCCAGACCCGAGATACCCCTTGCTCCGCAGCTTGCTGCTTGCTGGAGCAGACGCGTGCGGTCGGGGTTGTACACAAGGTCGAATACGGTCAGGTGGGAAGGGACCGCGTTTCCTTCTGGCCAGATGGAGCCCTCGACCGCGGGCCACATCCCCACGGGCGTTGCGTTCACTAACAGGTCAGCGTCTGCGGCGTGTGCGATGAGGCTTTCTGCATTCAGTCCTGCTGCGCGCAGCCGCGTGCTACTCTGCCTGGTCACGGTGAACCAGTCTACGACCTCCCGCGCCTTAGCGACGCGGCGGCTTAGAACCGTCACTGTCTCCGCCTTGCCTTCGATGAGAGCGTAGATTGCAGCGCGCGCCGCGCCTCCCGCGCCGACGATCAGCGCTTTGCTGCCGGCAGCGGAGAATCCCGCGGCGGCGATGGCAGCGGAGAATCCCGCGGCATCGGTGTTCTCTCCCCTGATAGCCTTTCTATCATGCTTCTCGATCACGAGAGTGTTCGCTGCGCCAAGGGCTCTTGCCTGGGGGGAGACGGAGGAGAGGACACCTAAGACCGAGCGTTTGTGGGGGATGGTCACGTTCGCTCCGCGAAAACCCAGCGCGGCCAAGCCGGCCAGGGCGGTAGCCACTTCATGAGGGGGAACGGGTAGCGGCACGTAACACCAATTCATTTTAAGCTCGGCAAACGCAGCATTGTGCATTACAGGAGAGAGGCTGTGTTCCACCGGCCAGCCGATCAGTCCCACAAGCTGTGTGCGCGCGTCAATCATAGGATGCTCCGATCGATTTCATCTGGCTGATGAAGTCGGGAAATGAATCTCCGATACAGCTTATGTTGTGCACGACGACCTCTTTCTCGGCTACCAGGCCCGCGATTGCTAGTGCCATTGCCAGGCGATGATCTCCGTGACTATCGACAGTCCCCCCGGTGAGCGCGGTCGGCCCCTCGACCACTAACCCGTCAGGCTTTTCTTCGATTCGGGCCCCAAGCTTGCGCAGCTCCGCCACCACCGTGGCGATCCGATCCGTCTCCTTCACTCGTAGCTCCGCCGCATCGCACACCTCCGTCCGCCCTTCAGCCTGCGTCGCTGCCACAGCGAGCAGGGGGAGCTCGTCGATCATCCGCACCACCGTCTCTCCGCCGATCCTCACCCCGCGAAGCGCGGAAGCGCTCACCCTGATCTGTCCCACTGGTTCGTTCCCCTCCATATGCTCGTGAGAAATATCGATCTGTGCACCCATCTCTTGAAGCACATCGACGATCCCGGTACGGGTGGCGTTAATTCCCACCCCGGTGAGGATGACTTCCGATCCCGGAACGATGGCTGCCCCGACGATGGGAAACGCCGCTGCGGAGATATCTCCTGGTATACCGATGGAGAGCGGTGATAGGCAGTTTGTAGGATTAACAGTGGCGCGATCTACATCGATGGTGATATCCGCCCCCATCCAGGCAAGCATCCTCTCGGTGTGGTCCCGCGTCGGTGCCGATTGATGCACGCTCACAGGCGATGAAGCGTACAATCCGGCGAGGAGGAGGGCGCTCTTCACCTGTGCGCTGGGTACGCTCAGGGGCAGATTGCCTCCTTGCAATTCACCCGCGTGTATGGAGAGGGGAGCGTGACCATCGCTCGTCTCTATCTTAGCGCCCAAACGGCGCAGTGGCCCCGCGACCCGTTCCATCGGTCGGCGCAGCAGCTGTTCCTCACCCGTGAGGATGGTGGAGAACGCTTGCCCAGAGAGCAGACCAGCGAGGAGGCGCATCGTCGTTCCTGACCGCACGCAATCGAGAGGGCCTGTTGATGAGCGCAGTCCGTGTAATCCCCGACCGTGTACGGTGAGCGTTGCGTGATCGTGCACGGTGATGTGCACTCCCAAGTCGCGTACGCAGGCGAGCGTGGCCAGGCAATCGCGGGAGGGGAGGAAGTTAGTGATGACGCTATCACCATCGGCGATTGCTGCCAGAAGGAGCGCCCGATGGGAGATCGACTTGTCCCCAGGAGGCTGCAGCCTCCCCTGCAATGGATGGTGTGGCTCTATTCTCAGGCGCTTCACGGGTACATCTCCCTGCGCAACTTGCGGATCGTTGTCAAAGCTTGACGCAGGTCCTTCTCCTCTCCCGAAGCGATTAGCTGAGCCAACCTTCGCACGTGTGCCCGGTAGGTGTTGAGCGCCTCCAGGACCTCCTCGCGGTTGGTGAGCAGGATGTCGAGCATCATCGTCACGTCGCTTCCCGCTATGCGGGTTGTATCACGGAAACCGCCGGCGATGATCTCCCACGCCGCCGGGTCGCTCGACGTAAGAACGTCGGCTGTGTTCACCAAGGCGCAGGCAAGGAGATACGGTAGATGGCTTATCGTCGCTGCCAATCGGTCCTGTTGGTTTGGCTTGAGGACTAGCGGATGAGCCCCAACCGCTTGCACCAGAGATTCCCCGAGTGCAAGTGCATCCGGGGAGGTACGCGCAAGCGGGGTGAGGATGAACGTACATCCACGATAGAGAGTCGCCTCAGCCGCTGCGATCCCCGCCACTTCTCGCCCGCACATGGGATGGCCACCCAACGGCTCCACACTCGCGGGGAGGTGCTCCATTTGCTTGGCGATCTGCGCTTTGGTGCTTCCGATGTCCATCAGCAAGCAGCCAGGTGAGAGGAGGGGGCCGATTTCTTCGATCTGCCTCATGATTGTCCTCACTGGTGTTGCTAATACTACAATCTTCGCCCCGTCGACTACGCTTACGAGGTCAGTTGTGCCATCGTCGATCAGCCCACGTGAAAGAGCGCTCTCGATGGTTTCTTCCCGACGTGCCACGCCGGTGACCCTTGCACATCGTCCGCGCAGCGCTCCGGAAAGCGATCCCCCCATCAGCCCGAGACCGACGATGACTACGCGCGCATCAGCAAGCCGGGTCATAACTCTCTCCCCACAGCTGCGGCGATTGGGCGCAGGTGTTCCATGAGAGCGGCGAATCGCTCCGGTCTGAGGGATTGAGCACCGTCGGACAGCGCCTCTTCGGGGTGCGGATGGACTTCGATGATCAGCCCGTCCGCTCCCGCGGCAATGGCGGCACGGGAGACCGGCTCCACTAACTCCCATTTTCCCGTCCCGTGGCTCGGATCGACGATCACCGGTAGGTGAGTGAGCTGCTTGAGCGAGGGGACGGCATTGATATCGATCGTGTTGCGGGTGTATGTTTCGAAGGTCCGGATCCCTCGCTCGCACAGGATGACGCGATCGTTTCCGTGTGAGAGGATGTACTCTGCTGCCATCAGCAGCTCCTCGATGGTGGACATCATCCCTCGTTTCAGGAGGACTGGCCGCTGTGCTTCCCCCACGGCGTGGAGAAGCGCGAAGTTCTGCATGTTGCGCGCCCCGATCTGGAGGATATCGGCATATGTGCTCACCAGGGGGACCAGTTCCGGATCCATCACTTCGGTGACTACCGGCAGGCCGACCTCGGAGCGTACCTGACCCAGGATACGCAGCCCTTCCACTCCCAGTCCCTGGAAGCTGTAGGGTGAGGTACGCGGTTTGAACGCCCCTCCTCGTAAGATGGTCCCTCCCGCTTCCTTCACTGCTTGTGCCGCCTCCAGCATCTGTTCCACGCTCTCCACCGCGCACGGCCCGGCCATCACCACCAGCTTCGGTCCACCGATCACGACACCGTTCACCGAGACCAGCGTGTCTTGGGGATGAAACTCCCTGCTTGCCCTCTTGAAAGGCTTCAAGATGGGGACTGCGCGCTCCACTCCGTCCATCTGCACCAACTTCTCCTGATCGATCGGACGGCCGTTGCCGATGATCCCGATGATCGTCCTCTCCTCTCCACGCGACAGGTGCGCTTGACACCCCATCTGCTCGATGCGGGCGGTGACGTTCGCCACCTGAGCAGTCGTTGCTCCTTGTTTCATCACGATCATCATTGAGATGCCTCCTGATTTATTGGGTTATCTGTGGGGGCCGCGGTTTCCTGGGGGACCGGGGTTGTCGCTGCGGGGTACGATCCGAGCAGCTTGACGAACGAGGAGCGGTGCAACAGCCCGAGGATCGCTGCCTCGCAATCCGGATCCTTGTAGTGGCCATCGAAATCCAGATAGAACAGGTACTGCCACGGTCGGTTGAGGCGGGGGCGCGACTCTAACTTGGTGAGGTTGATCCCCCGCCTGCTCAGCTCCCCGATGCACGCGTACAGTGCCCCAGGTTGATGGGGGGTGGTGAAGACGAGCGAGGTCTTGGAACGTTGTGCGCGCACGGCCTCCTCCAGTGACAGGACGAAGAAGCGGGTGTAGTTGAACTGGAAGTCTTCGATGTTGTTAGCCAGGATATCGAGCCCGTACAGCTCGCCTGCCAACCGGCTAGCGATGACGGCCACCCCTCTTTCAGGAGACTGTCCCAGGTCGCGAGCGCTCACCGCCGTATCGATTGCTGTTTCGGGGGTGAGACCTTTTCCGGCGATGTATCGCTGGCACTGGGCCAATGCCTGTGGGTGTGAGCGAACCATCCTTATATCGGAAAGGGACGTGCCCGGAGGGGCGAGCAGCATGTGTTCCACGCGCAAGATCACTTCTCCATAGATGCGCAGGTCGTGTTCCATCAACAGCTCGTACGACTGATTGACCGTCCCGGCGATGGAGTTCTCCATGGGGAGCATGGCGTACTTAGCCTCCCCCGCCTCCACTGCTGCGAACATCTTCGCGAAGCTTGCGCTGGGCACGCTTGTTACTTGCGGACCGAAGAACTGACGAATCGCCTCTTCCGAATATGCCCCGGCAATTCCTTGGAACATCACCTCAGTCATCGTTTTCTCCTTTCAGTAGGTCTGGGCGCAGGCTACGTGCCTCTCCTAGGTAGACGTGATGCACTTGATCAGCTTGCCTTTCGCTGTTCCACAGGATGAGGACGCGCACGCAGCGCGGCAGTCCCCCAACGACGAACATCTCCTGCATGCAGAGGAGCGGGGTATTGATCCACCCCAGCTCCCGCGCTGCGTTAGCCGGATGAGCAGCGTCAAGATCGGAGGTGGCGGTAAAGATCACACTTGCCACATCATCGATTGATAGGTCGTTTTTCGCTACGATTTCCTCCAAGACCTCTCTGGTGGCAGCGATGATCGACTCTCGGGTGTTGTCAGTGACGCTCGTCGCCCCTCGCACTCCCAAACATCTCATTCTACGGATCCTCCTCTTAGGGTCGCGGTTTTCACCGATCCAAAAAAAGACCACAGGCAATGCCTGTAGTCGTCACACTGGCTTTCCTGAAACCTGCTACCTAGTTACAACTAGGTGCGCAGAGGAAAGCCAGTCTTAAAGTAGTAGTACCAATAGAAGCTGGGGGAGTCACTTCGAACGATCAAGGTCAACTGCCCGTTAGCTTCTAGCATGTTAATCCCAGTATAGGGATAATCACCTCCTCTGTCAATGGCGGAGTGTTCTATCTACCATCAACTGGGTGATGGAGTTGGGAATGGCCCTATTTCTGGGCCAGATCTGCCTCGATTATCTGCTCAAAGGCCTTGTAAGGCGCGGCACCGGGGATCTCGCGACCATTTATGAAGAACGTCGGTGTGCCGCCCACTCCGAGGTTCCTGCCCAATGCCACCGACTCTTTGACAGCCGCCGCGTACTTTCCTGATAGGAGAGACTTCAGGAACTGCCCGCGATCAGCACCGGCTGACACGGCGATGGCGGTGAGGCCAGCGGGCGTTACCGCGCTAGTCCGACGGATGTGGTATTGGGTGAACAGCAGGCGCTCAAATCTCCAGAATACCCCTTGTTCTTGCGCACAGAATCCGGCTTCGGCAGCCCGATAGGCTGTCACTCCATGCACCGGGAATGGAAGGAAGTAGAGCCTCACCTTTCCTGTATCGATGTAGGCGGCTTCAATCTTGGGGAGTGTCTCGGTGACGAATTTGTTGCAATAGGGACACGTAAAGTCAGTGAACTCGATGATCGTCACCGGAGCGTCCGCATTTCCCTCCATCGGAGGGAGCGTGGGGAGGCGAGACAGCATCCTTTTGGTCGCTTCCGTGGGATAGAATCCTCCGTCTCGCGATGAAAGGAGGCTGAGAGCTGGCGGGCAGAAAGCGCCCCTGTTTCCTTGATCCGTTGATGGTCCCGGGATGGTGTTGTTCCCTCCAATGATCAATCCGCTGAAGCTGCGCGTCGTTTTGTAGCAGGGAGGCACATCGACGCTTATCCCCATGCGTTTGTTGCCGATAATACTGTTGCCGCTGAGCTTCACCCGTGCGGAATCAGCGATTATCATCCCGTCCTTCGTGCTACTGGAGATCGTGCAATTGTTGACTTTCGCCTGTGCCTGCTCGGCGATGACGATACCGTAGGTATTATCTAGCAATGTGGTGCGATCAATTGTGGCACTGGCGGACGAGCGCAGCCAGATCCCAGCGTAGTTATCGGTGAAGCTTGCGTCGTTGACGACGATGGTGGCACGCCCTTGTGCCAGTATTCCATCGGCGCACTTGCCCTGAGAGGCATCCGCGCAGTCGCTGTTCGCAGCGGAGATTGTCACCCCGGAGATTGTCACCGACACGGTCTGTAATCCCGGTGGCGCGATCCAGATCACCGGATAGCCATCCGCTTTTCCTGTGATGATTGTCTCTCCCACGCCAGTTCCGCGGATGACAAGTGACTTGTCGATCCGCAGGTCTTCTTGCCACGTGCCTTGCGAAAGCTCAATTGTTGACCCGGCAGGGGCGTGATCGATCGCCGCTTGGATCGACGAATCCGTCTGCACGTGCAATGTCGTACCTACTTGTGCAAAGGCAAGTGTGCCTAAAAGAAGCAGCAGCAGAAGGAAGAGGAAGGCTACCTGAGTTTGGCGACTTGCGTTTATCTGTCTGCTATTCGTGAACATGGCAGGAGTCTAGCAAGATGGAAGATGCTCGTCAACTGCGTGGGCTATCTCCAGCGGTCTCTTCCCATGCCTGCATCTGATCCTCGATCTCACGCGCCAGAGCGCTGTGCTGGCGCCCAAGCTCGGCGATTTTCTCGCTATTTGCTTCCTCACTTGCGATCACGAGTAGCTTCTCAATTTCTGAAAGCTTTTCCTCTGCAATCTCAATCCTTTTCTCGACTTCAGCGAGGGCCTCTTGGCGTTTTTTCTGCTGGTATCGGTCTTCCTTTGGCTTTGGTAAAGCAGATTTGGGTTGCTTTTGCTTTGAAGGATTCACGGCCTGTGTCGATGAGATGAGAGCACGGCGGCGGCGGTACTCGCTAAATCCGTACCTGAACACGCGCAGCTTCCCTCCCCCTATCTGCCACACCTGTGTTGCTACGGCCTCTAACAGTGCGCGATCGTGGGAGACGAGGATGATCGTCCCCGCGTATTCGAGAAGGGCCTTCTCGAGGATCTCCTGGCTGCGCAGGTCGAGGTGATTTGTCGGCTCGTCCAACAGCAGGAGGTTTCCCTCCACCAGTGAGAGGATCGCCAGCGCTACGCGGCTCCTCTCGCCGCCCGAGAGGTCACGCAAACGATTCATCACGTCGTCGCCGGAGAAGAGGAACCGACCAAGAAGACCGCGCGCCTGACCGATGGTGAGGTTGGAGCGCGAAAGGATCATATCGATCACAGTTTCACTTCCGTGTAGCCCCTCCTGCTTCTGTGTGTAAACGACCGGTCTCACCCCGTGGCCAAGCGCGGCACTTCCATGGAATGGCGGAAGATCGCCGGTGATCGTCTTCAGCAGCGATGTCTTCCCGCAACCGTTCTCCCCGATGATCACGATTCTCTCGCCTCGATCGACCACCAGATTGGGGCAGGAGAAGAGCACAGAATCGTATCCGATCCGCAGATTGCTCAGCGTGAGCACTTTCTTCCCGCTCGCCGTCCCCCGTAGGATTTGAAGCGAGATCTGCCGCGCCGTGCGTGGGCGCTCGACGAGCTGCTCCTCCAGATGGGCGAGCTTCCTCTCGCGATCCTTGGCCTGACGGTGTTTCTGGCCGGCGTGATGCCGGTGGATGAAGTCCTTGTAGCGGGCAACGGTCGCCTGCTGCTCCTCGTAAAGATCATGCCGCCGGGCGATCTGCGCATCGCGCTGCACGCGAGAGGCGGTGTAGCCCCCGCGGTAGGTGTTGATCTCGCCGAAGACGATCTCCCACGTTCGGTTGGTGACCTGATCAAGTAGGTGCCTGTCGTGAGAGACAACGAGGAGCGCGCCAGGGAAGTCGAGAAGCTCTTCTTCCAGCCAATCGAGGGCGGCAAAATCGAGGTGGTTTGTCGGCTCGTCCAGCATGAGGAGGTCGACGCTCTGTGACAACACTCGCGCCAAGGCGGCGCGTGCCTCCTCCCCGCCTGATAACAGAGAAACTTGTTTATCAAATTCGCTTGTAGCAAATCCTACCCCCACAAGCACGGAGCGGATGCGCGCTTCGATCTCGTATCCTCCATTTCTAGAAAACGCATGCAGCAGGTCGTCATAGCGGTGGAGCACTTGCGGATCGCTGCTTGACGCCATCTTCTCTTCCAGAACACGCAACTCCTGTTCCATGCTGATAAGATCGGCGAATGGCAAGAGCATCGCTTCGGCGAGCGTTTTCCCTTGTTCCAGGCGCGCAACCTGTGGCAGGTAACCGATACGCAGGTCGGCCGAGTGATGGATCGTCCCTCCAGAAGCCTTCTCCGCGCCGGCAATGATCGATAGGAGCGTGGATTTACCGACACCGTTGTCGCCGACGAGGGCAATCTTCTCTCCACGGGCGATTGCCACGGAGAACGGTGCGAACAGGGTCTGGCCTCCGAATGATTTTGTCAGTTTATCTATCTGCAAAAGGGACATTGTTGGTTGATGGTACGAGAAGGGGGCAGGAAGGGAAAGGGCGAGAGGCACGGAGATGAGGAGACATGAAATGTCCGCTATGAAGTTGAAAGAACGAGCGTACTGCTTCAGCCTTTCGTTCTAGCTGATGGCTGATAGCTGATAGCTTCTCGTTGCCGTTTCTTCAAGCTGATAGCTGATAGCTGATAGCTGATGGCTGACGGCTGATAGCTGATAGCTTCTCGTTGCCGTTTCTTCAAGCTGATAGCTGATGGCTGACGGCTGATAGCTGATAGCTGATAGCTGACGGCTGACTGCTGATAGCTGATGGCTAGATCGGAAGAGCACACGTCTGAACTCCAGTCACACTGATATATCTCGTATGCCGTCTTCTGCTTGAAAAAAAAAAAAAAAAAAGAAAAAAAGAAAAGAAGAAAAAAAGAAAAAGAGAAAGGGGAGAAGAGGAGAGAGGAA
>CAJVYM010000008.1 GCA_913009415.1 uncultured bacterium | reverse complement strand
CATCTGAACCGAATGGGGCTGGTGTATCTATGAGGGGTCTAACCGTGCAACGACTGTGAGTGTCTGCGGCGAGAGTTTCCAGGAGAGCCGGATGCGGGAAAACCGCACGTCCGGTTCGACGAGGGGGGAGTAGGGCACAGAGCAAGGCATGCGACTAATGAGCCACAACGGGGAAACCCTGTAACTGAAGTATGCCGAAGCCTAAACCCTGTCACCTGCTCCTCTACTCTACTGGTGGATTTCGTTTCTCCTATTGTTGCTCTACGGAGCATCGCGCGAAATCACGCTGAAGACGTCGAACCCACTGATCTTGTTTACCTGTTGCCGCAGGAACGTCACTAGATCGGATGAGAACGCAGCAACATCGGCGGGCGTAACGATCGGCATCACGATCGCTGCAGCGAGCATCTCCTGCTCAATTATTTGATAGCCGCTCGCCTGCACCTGAAACGATCCGTACTCGCTTTGCGTGATCGGCCGCATGATCAACACGCGATCAGTCCCCGAAAGGAGGACCGCAAACAGTTGCTCGGCCTGCTGTTCATCATGTGAAGCAACCCGCGGGAAGCTCAGAAGATCTTCCGTATCGGCGATCGCGTAGCGTACAACGTCCGCAATGGCTGTCATCCCAACTGCCACAACAAGCATGAATCCGAGGGCCACGATCAATGTCATCTCTCTCATGGAACTCACCTCCTGGTCCCTACTGTAAGAAAGATTCGTCACAGTGGCAATTCCTTGCTGGATAGCGAGAAAGTGGCTATTCTTGCGCCAATAAGTCGGGGAGGAAAGAGATGAATTCACTAGAACGTGTACGAAGCGGGTGTAAGGCTGTCGCGGAGAGTGCTGTACATGTGCGCATCAATCATGATCTTATCCCGGCTTATGCCGCATCGTTGCTCACTTCCCTGGCGGAGAGGCCAACGCTCGATCCGGTTAGCCACTACGTGGGCCACGGCGATGACACGGTGGCGTTTATCCTCACTCTGGACGCGATCAACTTCGGCTCGGGGTACTTCCCGCATCTGTGCAAGCGCCCGGGGATGAGTGGGTACTTCACCATCGCCTCCTCGCTCACCGATTTCTTCACTGCTAATGGCCCGCTTTCGGCACGTGACCTACAAGAAATTACGCCACGCGATTGCGCCGAGATCTTCTCTCAGGACTTGAGAGACCCGGTGATCGCGGAACTGATGAAACTCTTCTCCCGCGCGCTGAGCGACCTTGGCTCCTACCTCATCTATCGCTCTCACGGAAGCGTCATCGAGCTTGTCGAGGAGGCGAACCACTCCGCTGCCCGCTTGGTCGACATACTGCGCGTGATGCCGCTCTTCTCCGACGAGGAGCAATACAGAGGAATGAATGTCCCATTCTACAAGCGGGCACAGATAACCACTTCTGACCTTGCTCTTGCCTTCAACGGGAAGGGGCCGGGCGAGTTTCACGACCTAGATCGACTGACCATCTTCGCCGATAACATGGTCCCGCACGTACTGCGGGTAGATGGAATTCTCTCCTACGACGAGGATCTCCTGGTACGCATCGAACGTGAAGAGCTGATCCCCGCTGGTTCGGAGGAGGAGATCGAAATCCGCGCCTGCGCTGTGCACGCGGTTGAGCTGATCGTGACAGAGACCTCCGCCAGTGGGAAGAAGATCACCTCACAGCAGCTTGATAACGCACTGTGGAATAGGGGTCAGAACCCTGACTACAAGGCTATTTCACGCCATCGCACACGCAGTGTTTACTACTGATTGGCAAACTTCGAGGAGAGCGTATCGCTAGAGCATGTCTAAGGGCCATCGTTTCTAGGTATAATATGATTGTGGAAAATACTAAGTAGGGGGTGAAGATTCGGAATCGAAACGGCAAACCTCACGAATAACAAGTGAGGGACGCAAAGCCACGGGCCTGAAATGGTAGCCGGGTTTCCGAAAACGAGATGAAACGATGCCTAGTGACGCTTATTCTTGCTATTCTCTTGGTTCCAGTATCCGCGCTGGCTGCGGGCCCTAGTTCCAGCGCCGTGGTGCACGTCAGTTGGACGGTTCTCCCGTTCCAGTCCCTCACGATTGATGGTTCGGTAGCAGGCACGAATACGTCGATCACTAACCGCTATGACGTGCGTAAGCCGGATGCAAGTGATTTCGCCGCAGGGTTCATCGAAGACGACGGCGTTCTCGTGCTCAACGCTGCAAGCAATATCCCTTGGGCGGTTAAGGTGCACTCGATTGAATCCGATATGGGAACAAGCTACAACGGCAGCTACATCAAGCCTTTAAGCGATTTCATGGTGCGCGTCAATGGTGGGAGCTTCTTCTCCATTTCCACTTCCGATCAGGTTCTCGCAAGCGGCACCCGCGGGGCGTACCTACTAAGTGTCGATTACAAAGTGAAGGTCAACGAAGGCACATACAAAGACGGTGACTACGGCCTCACCCTCGTGTACACGATCACCGGCAAGTAATCCTTCACTCTCCAAGCTTGACTAACTCAGAGATCTTCTGTATCAGGCTCTTCCCGATTCCGCTTACATTCTTAAGGTCATCGAGTGATTCGAACGGACCGTATTCGTTTCGATAGTCCACTATCCGCTGAGCAAGTACATCTCCGATGCCAGGAAGTTTTTTCAGGTCTTCGATTCCCGCTGAATTCAGGTCGATCTTTGGCGGTGAGTCGAGGAACGTCGGGCGCAAGACCGTCACCCCGGACAACTCGATCGGAGCAACCTTGATCACAGATCGATGAGCAAATGACGGCAGGAACAGGGCCAGACCGCTCATGATAATTCCAATAGCAACCAGTATGATCAGCCCGCGTTCTTGCGCCAGCGAAAAACGCGCTTTCATCCCAGGAGCTCCCGCAGGCGCCTGATCCCTTCCTCCTCCCGCGCGATGCGCATTAACTCACGGAGTCGCTCGTAGCGCCGCCAGCCAAACTTGTCCGAGTATGCCTGCACGAACTGTTTCAACAGCCTTTCCCGTAGAGACTTATCGTTTCGCAAGATATCTCCCTTCTCCTCGACGAGACGCTCCACCTCGGGGATGTACAGATCGTAGCGCGCCGACTCGGATAGCTTGGCTATCGCCTCTTCATTGTCCTTGCCAAGAAGTGCTATCCCATGGTTAAATAACTCTCGCCGTTTCAATTCATTCTGAGCAGCAATGCGCATCTCCCGCTGTTGCTCCTTGTGATAGGGCAGTTCCTTGTGCGAGAAGGGGACGATCATGTACTGACCCCCTTCAGAACAGGGAGGGAAGGCATCCTCCTTGGAGGCGATGCGTCCGTGCAGAGCTAAGCACTCCGGACAGGCACGGTAGTTGACATTGGCATAGAACTGGTAATATTTCTTCCCTAACATACGTCAAGTGTATGTCCAGAGCCACATGATAAGCAAGCCCGACAAGGCTGCGATTGTCCATTCTGCGCTCGTTCACTACAATGTGGCCCTATACACCTGGCGGAGGCTCATATGCTACAGACAATCCTGTCAACGTTTGCTCTCGTGTTCATGGCAGAACTGGGCGATAAGACCCAGATCACCGTGTTCACCCTCGCTTCTCAATCGTACTCCCCATGGGCGATCTTCATCGGCGCAGGGAGCGCCCTCCTCCTGTCGAGCGCTATTGCCGTCGTGCTCGGGACCGTGGTCGGTCGTTTTTTACCAGCGCATACTATTCGCTTTGTGCACTACGGCGCGGGAGCGTTGTTCATACTGATCGGAGTGTGGACGATCTGGAAGGCGTAGCCTCGATCAGGTAAACCAAGTCTTGTCCTCCCAACCGCGCAGGCCCTCGACAAGCGGTTGATAGGTCATGTCGAGGTGGATCGGAGTGATCGAGATGTAGCCGTTGGTGACCGCCCAGATGTCCGTCCCTTCCTCTTCTGGCGGAACGTGCGTTCGCGGCTCTCCGGTGATCCAGTAAAAGTTTCGTCCATGCGGATCTTTCCCCTGCACCAGGTAGTTTTTGTACACCAATCCTCCCAGTCGCGTCACTTTCACCTCTATAGGTCTATCGTGATGCATCCGGGGAACATTGACGTTGAGCAGGACTCCGGGCGGAAGTGAACTCTCTTCCAGGATCAACGCCGCGAGACGAGCAGCAAACCGAGCCGCCTTGGAGTAGTCAGGTATCTCCAACTCATCTGCCTCGGTATCGAAGGATACCGCGACCGACGGGATCCCTGTCCGCGCCCCCTGCATCGCCGCGGCAACTGTCCCGGAATAGGTGATGTCCTCACCCATATTGAGACCGGCGTTAATCCCCGAGACGACGAGATCGGGCTTCTCCTTCAGCAGGCCGAGGACGGCCAGAGAGACGCAATCGGACGGCGTGCCGCTCGTCATATGTCCCACGCTGCCATTGAGCAGGCGTACCTGATCAACACGTAGCGGCTTGTGAAAAGTCATTGTACGGCTCGCCGCAGACCAGTTCCGATCCGGTGCGTACACCTCGACGAACGCGATCCGGTCGAGCTCCTCTTTAAGGGCCATGATTCCACGCGCGTTTACCCCATCATCGTTTGTTACAAGTATCGTCTTCTTCTTTGCCGTCTGACTCACTCTTCCTCCTTACTGCCTTCCTTGTTCTTCTCGCACGTTTGCCGTAGGCTCGCTAGACGCATAGAAATCAAGGACATTATCCCCATAAATCCGCTTGTCAAAGCGCTCCAGCGGCCCATATCTATCGTCAAGGTGAGTCTTGTTCCTCACCTCGGTTATTATGAGACCATTCTTGGCCAGGATCGCGTGCTCAACAATCGATTGCAGTGCGGCCTCAGCCAGGCCCTTATCGTACGGTGGGCCGACGAAGATCAGGTCGTAGCGTTTTCCCCGCCGCTCCAAATGGTCGATCCCTGCCGCGTAGTCGCGTTGCAGGACGCTGCCCTGGTCGAGAAAGCCGAGCGAATCGAGGTTGCGTCGGACGATACTGCACGCCTTGCGGGATCGATCGACGAACGTCGCCTCCCACGCTCCGCGCGACAGGGCTTCCAGTCCGACGCTCCCTGTTCCGCAGAACAGGTCGAGGAAGCGGGCGTCGATCACTAGATCGGCGAGGATGTTAAACAGCGCCGAGCGGACGAAATCGCGCATCGGCCTGATCCCGCTCTCCTCCCACTCCACGAGTCGATGTCCCCGCCTGCTCCCACTGATAATCCGCACTTTCGATCTCCCTTGATTTTGCCCCCAGCACTGCCTAAGATCTGGCAGTTGTCAAACCACGTTACCTTTATAGAGGATATGCTCATCGATAGAGTCATTCAACCACTGCAGGATCGGGCCTTGTCCGCCGTCGTCTTCGATCTCGACGGGACCCTCTGCCATTATGCCATAAACATCGAACGCGCGATGGCTGACGCGCTGCAGCATGGCGGGGCTTCAGTAAGTTTAATCGGAGATTTATCGCTTGCCGCGGATCGCTACGCCGACCTGTGGTACGAGCTGCAGGAAGATCGTGACAGCACGACTTCGCTGCGCGAACGAATCTGGATCAGCCTGCTTTCCGAGCACGGCATCGATGACAATGAGCTTGCGCACAGGCTCTCGGACGTGTACATCGCGCTGCGTACGGAATCGCTCGTCCTCATTGACGGGGTAGTGCCTCTCCTCAAAGACCTGCGCGAGAAGTACACCCTTGGCCTATTGACCAATGGCCCGAGCGACATGCAGTGGGAGAAGATCAAGCTACTGGGCCTCGAAGGATACTTCGATACGATCATCGTCTCGGGAGACGTGGGAATTCACAAACCGGACCCGCGCCTCTTTGCCAGGCTGTTGCAGGTGGTAAACGCTCCTGCTGATAAGGCGCTCTACGTGGGCAATTCTTATGAAATGGATATAATCGGGGCAAACGATGCGGGTATGTTCTCTGTGTGGGTCAATCCGGATGGTGAAGAGGAGCCGCAGGAGAGAATTGCAGATGATATTATCACCGATGTTACAGAACTTCGGGGGATTCTTCTATGAAACGAGTGGACGTAGCAATAATCGGAGCCGGGCCGGCTGGGCTGTTCGCCGCCAAAGAGCTAATTGATAGCGGCCTCGATGTTCTCCTCATCGATCGCGGCATGGAGCCCAGCGTTCGAAAGCACATCTGCTTTGGCGTCGGCGGGGCGGGGGCGTTCTCCGATGGCAAGCTAAATCTGACCTCGAAGATCGGTGGCGATCCGGCGAGCATCGGCCAGGACGAGGCCGTAATTCAATCCTACATCGATCGGGTGGACGACACGTTCACTGCCTTTGGCGCACCGGACAAGTACTCGGGGGAGGACCAGCAGGCGCTCGCCGCGCTCAAGCAGGACGCCAGCCGCTATGGAATCGAGTTCATCAGTGGCCGTCAGCGTCACATGGGGACATCACACGTTCGCCAGATCATCGACCGCTTCTATCATCACCTCCTGGATCACGGAGTTCTAACATCGCTTGAGAACCGCATCGAGCACATCTCTCGCAGGGGCGATCTTTTCATCCTCTCGGGGAGTGAACAGATCGAGGCGCGCTACGTCCTCGCCGCGCCCGGCCGCGCCGGTGCGTATTGGTTGCGTGAGGAGGCAAGCAAACTGGGCATCCTCACGGAATACGGACCGATCGACGTCGGCGTGCGCGTGGAGTTTCCCGCTGAGATCTACACACAGATAGAACAGGTGATGTACGACGCCAAGCTGCGCGTGCGGACTGCTACCTACGATGACATGGTGCGTACATTCTGTACCAATCCGCGCGGGTTTGTCGTCAAGGAGAGCTACGACGATTTCACGCTGGTGAACGGACACGCGGAGAATGACGACAAGACGGAGAATACGAACTTCGCTCTGCTCTCCCACATCGAGCTGACCGATCCGGTGGAGGACACCACTGAGTACGGCCGAGCGATCGCGAAACTGGCGACGACGATCGGCGGCGGTCGCCCGATCATCCAGCGGTTGAAGGACCTGAAGAACGGTCATCGCTCGACCGCCGATCGCCTTCGCCGGGCGACGATCTCCCCTACGCTTACCGACGTCACCCCGGGGGACATCTCGATGGCTCTTCCCGACCGCGTTGTGGTGAACCTGATTGAGGGGTTGGAACAGCTCAACAACATCATTCCCGGACTCACCGCGGATAACACGTTCATCTACGCACCGGAGATCAAATTCTACGACACTCGCTATCCGGTGAGCCCAGCGATGGAGACCGCTATCCCCGGATTCTACGTCGCTGGCGATGCATCAGGACATTGCCGAGGGATCGTCTACTCCGCAGTGAGCGGGCTGCTCGCCGCGCGCAACATCAAGCAGGTGGCAACGCAGGGCGGTGTCACAAAGGAGAAGGCAGAGAAGGAGTGAAGCCCAATAACGGATTAGCGGTTCTTCTGGTAGCAGTAACTCTCACTTTTCTCCTCCTCTCGCCCGTTTTTGCCCAAGGAGACATCGCTCTTCCCGCCAAGGTTCCCGCGTTTAACCAAGCGTATCGTGGACCGAACGGTTACTGGGGCGACTGCGGGATGGGGACTGGCGGGTGCCAGGACAGCATTGACAGCGACGGTTGTCTGATCACGGCCTTTGCCATGGTCCTCGACTACTACAACGTCAGCTTCTCTATACCGCGCGAATCGTCGTGCACCGACACGACACGCACGGGGATGGACCCAGGGATACTAAACGATTGGCTAAAGACGCACGGGGGGTACGGAAAGTGCGGGAGCGACACCGGTTCCTGTTGCCTGGAGTGGACGCATCTTCCACCTCAGATCTCGATAACTCAGTACGTCAACCACAGCAAGCACGGTCTCGATAGCACGGCGGAGTGGACGATCGATCGTTCTCTTGCCCAGGGGTATCCGGTCATCAGCGGCGTACACTGGGGAAGCCACTGCCACGGCTCGACGACGCAGACTGAGGACTGCCACTGGGTGGTGATCACGGGAAAGAGAGGGGCTACGTACACGATCATCGATCCGTACAACCGCGATAAAACCGATCCATCCGGTGTGAGAACGACCCTCGATCATGGTACATTTGGGTCCTACACGATCGATCGCTACGTTGTCGTCGCGGGGATCGTCCCTTCTTTACGGCTTAGTAACCTGCACCTTTCCCTCTCGTTCTCCCCAAGCGGCACGGTCAAATCCGGCGTTACGCAGGTGCGTTCGCTTAAGATAACCGGGGTGGAGCCCAACACGCCTGTTCTGCTCTACGTTCGCGTCATCGATCCGCACGGTAACGCGAGCTATGCCTACTACAGATCACAACCGGATACCAATCTCCACTACACGCAGGAGAAGCACAGCTTCTACCCATCGCCGCGCTCATTCTCGAACGGAACGCTCGTGTTGAACAAATCGACCACTGCCGGGGAGGACGCGGGGACATGGACGTGGGAGGTATGGGCGGAGGACCCGGCAAGTCCGGGAACACCGCGCGGCTATGAAATCGCCGCCTACACGATCGGTTCATCGAAGACACAAGCGGCATCTGGGATCGCCATCGCCCTTACCCTGGCGATATTTATCGCTGGGATAATTTATGTATCGATCTTGATACGCTCGGGGACATAGTTCTCATCCCTGTGTAAGCGTGGCATCTGTGGAGAAAAGGTGAGCGTCAGCGCGTCGAGCGAACAGACGCTCGTGCACTCGCCACACTTTGTGCAGTTGTGGTCATCGTAGTCTTCGTATGGCTTCAATCCCATCGGGCAAGCATCAGTGCACACAGTGCAGCGCGAGCAGCGATTGCTATCGAGCTTCAGGTGCAAGAAGCTCACCCGGTTGAACAGCGATAGGAGCGCCCCCATCGGGCATAAGTAGCGGCACCAGAATCGGGAAATCAATACCATCCCGATGAGCACAAAGCCCAGTGTGATCATGTGGATAATGAACGGGCGGTTCACTGAGGCAATCCCGAGGAACAGGTATGGGATCGACGCTTCGAGCCCCCCCGCCGGACACAGCTTGCAGAACATCGTATCGGCAAATGCCCACGCAGCGACGATCGTCCCAATGAGCACCGCATACTTGGTGTAGGAAAAGCCCCTGACGATGCGCACTTTATTGAACGAAAGGAGGTCGTTTAACGTGCCGAACGGGCAGAACCAGCCGCAGAATCCGCGTCCAAGGACGAGGCCGTAAGCGACGATAGTCCCTACCCAAAAGTACGGGACAGTGCCATAGATCACGAGATTCTGCATCAGGCCGATCGGACAAATCGTCACCGAGAGGGGGCAGGCATAGCAGTGCAGCCCCGGGAATATGATGTGCGTCATCCCGATTCCCGTGAACCCGAACAAGCCGAGGAGGATCCCGAATCCCTGGCTGATCCGCCGCATCAACGCTAGCCTCACGAGCCTACCCCTAATAGATCGAGCAGGCGCTCCTCCAGATGGTCGATACCGAAGATGATCTTGCCGGTATCGACACGCACTATCGCTGGAACTATGGTCCGCTGGTTGCGGATCACCCCGTTGGAGGCGGCCAGGTCCCTGTTCGTATCTACGTTGACAAACTTGTAGGTGATGTGCGAATTTACCTTCGCCATGTCCTTCACCATCTTCTCCGCATAGGGGCAGGAGTGGCACCAGGGAGCGTAGAATACGATCAGTTTCAGATCCGTATCGAGCCCTCCGAGAACAGACAGAGCATCCTGGGATAAGACAGGTTCCTCGTGTTGAGACTCTTCTATCCCTATACACGATGTGCACAGCACGGCGGCGATCCCCTGTGCCTGTTCGTGCTGGCCGAGCATCACGCCATAGGCGAGGCCACCGACGATGAACAAAGACAGGGCGACGTACATGGGAACGCGCATGCCGGCGTACTGCCATAGCAGGATCGCCCCGAGTAGGAGAATTACCCCAATCATGGGGATCACCCAGGGGGGGATACGCCTTGCCTTCTTCATCGTGGCCGGACCGAGCAAGATTGTGGTCACCAACACGGGAACATTCACTTCATCGACGATCTGAAAACAGCTCACATCGATGCAGTACGTGTAGATCACCTGTAACTTGAGATCGTGCGTTCCGATAGCCACATCGGGGGAGGCAACAAGGTTTATGTTGAGCGCGGCCTTGCCGAACGGTTTAATTACCTTGATATCCGCCGGTGCCGGATCGAGTGAGAACCCATCCGCACCGGTCAGGCTCACCGCGATGTCATCCCCCGGATGCAGCGATTTGTTGTCGATTGATAGCACCAAGGGCGCCGTCTCCCCGGGAGCTATCTCCACCTTTGTCGGGAGGACCGTGAACGATAGGATCGGCTCCTGCCCAACGGCCACGCAAGCGAAGAGAATGATCCCGAGTATCGTTATCAGCAACAATACGCTCGTCTGGCTGCGGATCATCGATTCCCCTTGTTGTTTACTTACCGTTGATGAGCTTCTCTATCTCCGCCTTGAGGGCGTCACCACGTAGATCCTTGCCGCGAATGATCCCATCGCGACCTATGACATAAGTCATCGGTATCCCGGAAATGCGGTAGAGTGACGATACCTTCCCCTCGGAACCATCGAATGCCTGCCGATAGGTGAGACCGAAGTAAGAAACGGTGCCCTTGAACGCATCCTCGTTGCGATCGAGGTCGATCCCGATCACAACCACGCCACGATCGGCGAAGTCCTTGGAAATTTGCTCCACGTTCGGAAGCGTAGCACGACAGGGAGCGCACCAGCTCGCCCAGAAATCGAGAACGATGATCTTCCCCTTGAGTGAGGAGATAGAAAGATCCTTCCCATTTGAGTCTTTGACCGAGAAGTCCGGGGCCGCGAAGCCGACTGCAAGCGGGAGCTTCTCATCGACCCACTTATCCGACTTATCGATCACAATTTGCGAGCCATCTGGAGAGACGCTCGTCGCTTCGTAGACCGTGCCGTCGATGTTGAACGGAGCATCGAGTCGGTACCGCTCGTGGGAATCACGGCTTGCCAGAAGCTTTCCATCCTGGTCGATGTCGATTAAAAGCTGATCGTGATCGAGGTCATCAAACAGGCCATCGCTATTCTCATCGATGATCGCCATCTTGTAGGTAACGCCACCGAGCTCGATCTGACCAGCCATGTAGTTATCGCGGAAGTAGATGATCGCGGTCGGCGTTGATGGATTCCACATGAGGAAGAGGCGATACGGGCGTGTGCTGTGATCGGTCGGGATATCAAATGACACGCTCGTCAGGTATCCTCCGTCCCGAAGCTGCTGCGTCCAGTCAATGGGCTTTAGCGTCTTGCTCCCATTAACGTCTACGTAGAGCTTTCCCTTGCTTCCATCCTGATCGATGACGATCGCATAGCTTGTACCGGCGAGCGTGAGCGTGGCGTACATCGGCGTGCCAGAGTAGGACGGTTCGGTCAACCCAGTGAGCGGTTTGGATGAGAGCTGTGCTGCTTGTGGATAGTAGCCTGTGGTCAGATCGAGGATCGAATCAACGTACACAAGGTCCCCTGTGGAAGCGATGAGTACGACGGAGAACATCGTGACGATTGCTGTAGCTAAAACAGTAGAAATACGAAACATTTATTACCTCCGAATAAGGTCGCGCAGCCGCGCGACAACGATTTCACTTCCGATGACCGAGAGTATATTGTACAATCCAGGACCGACCGCGCGGCCGGTTGTAGTGACGCGTATCGCATGCGCTACGTCCTTCAACTTGGCACCTTGCTCGGCGAGCATCGCGTGCAGCAGCCTCTCCACGTCACTGTGCGAGAACGACAAGGCCTGCGAGAAACCATCGCATATCGAAGCGATGATCTCCTTCTGCCGATCGTCAAGCGCTATTTCATCTTCCACCTCTATCTCCACCGGAAACAGAACTAACATCATACTCGCTAAATCGATGAGCGTGTGGCATCGGTGGCGCAGGAGCTCAGCACTCAGCGTCAGGCGTTCATCGCCCGCAGCGTTCCACATCTCCTCTGTCACTTGCCCCGACTCAATGACGAACGGGCGCACGAGGTCAACCAATCGAGACGGGTCAGCGAGCTTCATGTGCTGCTGATTAAGCCAGCGCAGTTTCTCCTCATCGAAGATAGCAGCGGAGCTGCCGGTGCGCTTGAGGCTGAACAGCTTTACCAGCTCGTCGCGGGTAAAGACTTCCTGATCGCCGTGCGACCAACCGAGGCGAGCGAAGAAGTTGACCATCGCCTCCGGGAGGAATCCCCGCCTCCTGTACTCCAACACGGAAGTCACCCCGTGCCGTTTGGAGAGGCGTGTGCGGTCCGGACCGAGGATCATCGGCAGGTGGGCGAACTTTGGCGGCTTCCGACCGAGCGCGCGGTAGAGCATGATCTGCTTTGGAGTGTTCGTCAGATGGTCGTCCCCGCGGATGACATGCGTGATCTCCATGTCGGCATCATCGATCACAACGACGAAGTTGTAGACGAACGTCCCATCGGAGCGCCGGATCACGAAATCCTTGATCTGATCGTGATTAAACGTGACATCGCCGGCGAGGAGATCGTGCACCACCGTCTCCCCCGCTGGGACCTTGAACCACCACGCCCCGTCCTGCTCGTAGGCGCTCCCGTTTTCAAGAAGGCTCTTCGCCGCTTCAAGGTGCACATCCGTGCGATCCGTCTGCCGGTAGTACTCGTCCCAATCGAGACCTAGCCAGGTCATCGCCTCCACGATCTGATCGATCGATTCCTGCGTGGAGCGCTCCTGGTCGGTATCCTCGATCCGCAGGACGAAGGTGCCGCCTTGATTGCGTGCATACAACCAGTTAAACAGCGCCGTGCGCGCACCGCCGACGTGCAGATACCCCGTAGGGCTGGGGGCAAATCTAACCTTGACCATCGCTACTCCCTTTGTATCTGTAATTGAGCCGGGAGTTTACTACATCACGTGAGCCTTTTTCTAGCAAAATCGCTGGCAGCGGCGGTTTCCCCGATCTCTCAATCATTTAACCACTCAATTCTAGAGTTCCTCGTGAGCCGTGCGGGCGATGATCTCATCCTGCAAGCCCGGGCCGAGGTTGTTGAAGTAGTCGCTGTATCCAGCGACGCGAACGATGAGGTCGCGGTGCGCCTCCGGATGGAGCTTGGCATCGTGCAGGGTGTCGACGCCGACAACGTTAAATTGGATGTGGTGCCCGTCGTAGCGAAAGTACGTGCGCACGAGGGCCGCCAGCTTGTCGATCCCGCTGTCATCGGCAAGGACTGAGGGGAGGAACTTCTGGTTTAGGAGCGTGCCGCCGGTACGGACATGGTCGATCTTTCCCATCGAGCGCACGACCGCGGTCGGACCGCGCGTGTCCGCCCCCTGGCTGGGTGAGATCCCATCGGAGAGTGGCGTGCCGGCGGCGCGACCGTTCGCCGTCGCCCCGACCATCCTCCCAAAGTAGATGTGTACGGTCGTCGGGAGAAGGTTGATCCGGTAGGAGCCGCCGTTTGTGTTCGCGCGACCATCGATCGCTTCGAAGTAGGCATCGAAGATTGCCCGTGCAATGTCATCTGCGCGATCGTCGTCGTTTCCAAACGCCGGCGATGCGGCAAGGCGCTTACGCAGTCCCTCTGCGCCATCAAAGTTGTTATCGAGCGCGCGTACCAGGTCGGCAAGCAAGAGATCAGCTTTTTCGAACACGCGCTCTTTGATCGCCGACAGTGCATCAGTCGTCGTCCCCAAGCCGACCCCTTGGATGTAGGTCGTCGGGTAGCGCGGTCCGCCGTCGTTGTAATCACGCCCACGCGTAATGCAATCATCGACAAGGAGCGAGAGGAACGGGGCGGGCATCTCTCGTGAGTACAGCCGCTCGATCGTGCTGTTACCGGCTATCTTCAGATCGATGAAGTACTCAAGCTGCTTGCGGTAGGCGGAGAACAGCTGATCGAAGCTCTTAAACTCGCGCACATCGCCGGTCTCGATTCCCACCATCTCTCCGCTGCGCGGATCAATCCCGTTGTGCAGCGCGATCTCCAGGATCTTTGGCCAGTTCATGTATCCGGTGAGGACGCAGCTCTCCCTGCCGAATGCGCTGATCGTCACGCACCCGCTCGGCCCGCCGTTTCGCGCATCCTCGATGCTCTTCCCCGCGCGCAGGAACTCCTGCACGATGGCATCGGTGTTGAAGATCGAGGGCTGACCAAACCCCTTGCGCACCACGCGCAGCGCTGCCTTGAGGAAGCGATTGGGGTTCTTCTTGCTCAGTTGGATGCAGGAGCCGCTGAACGGAAGGCGCATCTCCCCGATCACATCCAGGATGAGGTAGGAGACCTCGTCCACCGCATCCTCCCCGTTCTCGGTCAGCCCGCCGGTGTTGACGAGGACGAAGTCGTTGTACGTGGCGCTCTGTTCCACGGTGATCCCCACCTTTGGCGGAGCCGGCTGGTTGGAGAACTTGATCCACAGACACTCGAGGAGTTCCTTTGCCTGATCGCGGGTGAGCGTCCCGGAAGCGAGCTCGCGCTCGTAGAACGGACTTAAGTGTTGATCGAGACGCCCGGGGTTGAACGAGTCCCAACTGTTCAGCTCGATCACCACCCCCAGATGGACGAACCAGTACATCTGGATCGCCTCCCAGAAGCTCCGTGGAGCGTGCGCGGGTACCCACTCACATACTTCTGTTATGCTTGCTAGCTCATCGCGCCTGCGGGGATCCTGTTCCCTTTCTGCCATCTCCCTTGCCAGATCGGCGTACCTCTCGGCAAGATTGATCATCGCTTCGGCGGAGATTTTCATCGCGTACAGCTCTTCATCCTCATCGTAGGCACGGGGATCGCTCTTCCAGTCGATCCGTGCGCGTACGTCCTCGATCCGTTTGATGAAGTCGAGCAGGCCGTGGTGGTAAATCTTGTCATCGAGGACGGCGTGCCCGGGGGATCGTTGCTCCATAAACTCGGTGAATACACCGGCGTCGAACGCCTGCTGCCACTCCGATGTCATCGCGGCGAACACCTTCTCACGCATCGAGCGACCCCGCCAGAACGGGATCACTTCCTCGGTCAGCGTGGTGAACGCATCCTCACTCACGGCAAACGGCGTGCGCAGGCGCGTGTCGAGCAAACGCAGATCGTCCGCGGAGTGGCTGCACAGTTCAGGGTAGGTCGGCGTCGATTTGGGTGCGGGGCCGCGCTCACCGACGATCAGTTCACCATCACCGATGAAGATCGACTTGTTTGCTAGCAGATAGGAGAATGCCAGCGCTCGCGTCACGGGAACAGAATGCCCCAACGCCTTGGAGCTAGAATAGAACTCCGTCAGCAAGCGAGCCCGCTCAGCGCTCACCCGCGGGATAGCATCCCGGCTCTCCTGCAGCAACCGCTCAATACGTTTGTTCATTTCCTATCCTCCTATCTGCACCGGAAGGCCGGTACCCTTGGCAAGATACGTAGCAGCTTCTTCTCCGGATGGCTCCTGCGTCCGAGCAAACAAGTGCTCTCGCCCCAGGTGGACATACTTGCCCGCACCCGCGCGATGATACGGCAGAACCTGGACCCCTTCCACCGATTTTAGGGGCCCGATCAGATCGATCATGTCAGACAGCGAGCGCTCGCCGTCGTTCACGCCTGGCACGAGAGGAAACCTGATCCAGATCCGCTTTCCCATCTCATCGAGAATTTGCAGATTGCACAGGATGCTGCGATTAGATACCCCGGTGTACGCCAGATGTGCCGCATCATCGACCGTCTTGACATCGTAGAGGAAGAGATCAATGACATCGGCGACCTTGATCAGTTCCCTCTCCGGGGCGAATCCACTCGTGTCGAGCGCGGTGTGAATGTCCAACTCTGCGCAGCGGGCAGCGACAGCGCGAACGAAGCCCGCTTGCAGCAGCGGTTCGCCGCCGGAGAAGGTCACCCCTCCGCCCGATTCCTCGTAGAAGAGTGTATCCTTCACTACCTCCGAGACGACCTGTTCGACGCTCATCTGCCGTCCGGCGAGCTCACGCGCCCCATTCGGGCAGGCAGTGACGCAGTCGCCGCATCCAACGCAGAGAGATTGATCGAGGGCCAGATGGCCACCAGCAATGCTGATCGCCGCGTTCTCGCAGGCCAAGACGCAAGCACCGCACAGGGTGCAGCGCTCTTGGTAGTAAAGGATCTCTGGCCGCTCGCGCTGGCTCTCCGGGTTGTGACACCATTCACAGGCAAGAGGGCAGCCCTTGAGAAAGACCGTGGTGCGGATTCCGGGCCCGTCGTGGATCGCGTAACGCTTGATATCGAGGACCGTGCCCGCCTCTTTTTGTAGGCTCACTTTTTCTGCCTATTCGGTCGAGGCTTGCAGAGTTGCGCTCCGGCTAAATGTGTAGGGAACACCATCGTTAGTCTGCGTTCCCGTGCCACTTATCACGTTGCCGTCACGCTTTCCTGTTAGATCAATCTGCACATTAGCGTGCGGGGTGATGACATCCATCACTCCGAAAGCGTGGATGGTGAACGATCCGTTCCCCGCTATCCCTTCGGTGATCGGGATGGAGAACGGCTTCGATCCCGGTCCCATCAGTCCGATCTCGCCGCTGATCTGCGTATCCTTCTTCTGTTGAACTAAAGTGAGGGTGATGGGTGTCTTGATTCCCGGAGCCGGTCCGCTTGTCCAGGTGATAAGACCGCTCCATGTCCCAGCGACATTGATAAAACTAATGCCGAAACAGCCGCTCAAACCCAGAACACTGATTAGAACACTAATCGCAACGAGAATGCCGCGTGTTTTCTGCATATGCGAACCCCCTTGGTAAGTCATTCTAGGCGCAATCTTACCACAGTCCAAGGACATTTCTACCTGGCATTAGGAGAGCACTGCAAGTACTAATGGATGTGTTATGTCTAAGAGCATCCGTTTCTAGGTATATTATGAGTGTAGGTCATTGACAAGTGAACCGAGAAGCAAGAAAAACTCCGCTGGAGAGGCCGAGCAAATCATTTGTCCCTCCTCTGGAGTAAAGAAGATCTAAAGATTGCAGCGGATGGCCGCTGCAAGCATTACATATCCTCACGAGAAGCATCTACTAAAAGCAAACCGTTTGAAAGAACGGGACGCAAAGCTACGGACCTTCTAGACAACGCTCGTAAGAGCATTGTGCAAAGGGCAAACCGGGAGCGATCCCGGGACGCAAAGCCACGGACCTTTTAAGTTCATAGAGTTCATTGGGTTGAACTTAAAGAACCTAGAACTCAAAGAACAAAGGAACTTGAAAAGGCCGCCGGGTTGCCGCAAGCAGTCTAATGGTGGCCGAGTCGCTAGATGCACTCAAACAACCATTGGGAGGTGCTTTCAATGAGGATTAACAAGTTTATGGTAGGTCTGTTGGTGTTGGGTTTGGCAGTGACGACGTTGGGATTGGCTGGATTTGCTGGATCGGCTTCATCCAAAGTCGCAACCAACAAGGTCTCGTGGACCGTTCAGAGCTTCGTTGAATTGACCATCCACGACAGCGCGTTCGACTTTGGCAAGATCGCCGCTGGTATTGACTCCGTGAGCAAGGACAACGCAAACACTCTTTCAGTATTCAGCAACACCGCTTGGACGCTTTCCTTCTCCGTGAAAGGAGCCGGTAGCGACCACTTGGGTATCTCCCTTTCCGCCAAGAAAGGCAAGGGGAATGCCAAGGTAGGTGTCGGCTACAGCCTGAACAACCTGCGTACGATGAATCCTGGCAGCTATACCGCTACGGTCACCTATACTGTCACTACCAAGTAAGGATTTAACAAGTGCTTCGGGGGCTGAGCAATCGGTTCCCGAAGCACGATCTTCTCGGTTTGCAAGGTTTACATCACGCTCTTTACACACTCCAAATAGCTGCGTAAGTTCCGTTCGATACACTGTATAGGTGTTTCCATCCGTTTCTGTCTAAGAAGTGTGCCTTTTAGGCATACTATAGGCGCAGATCATTGACAAGTGAACCGAGAAAAAGGAATGCCCGAAACGCCAAGAAGAGTGCGTGTGCACTACTTCTCTGGCAAGAGAAAGATAGAAAGATTGCAGCGGATTGGCCGCTGCAACAACAAGATCCTCAACGAGGCATCTACAAAAGGCAAACCGTTTGAAAGAACGGGACGCAAAGCTACGGACCTTCTAGGCAAAGCTCATATTTGAGCAGTGTGAAGGGCAAACCGGGAGCGATCCCGGGACGCAAAGCCACGGACCTTTCGGGTTCATAGAGTTGCTTGGGTTCATTGGGTTGAACCCAAAGAACCCAGAACTCAAAGAACAAAGGGACTTGAAAAGGCAGCCGGGCTGCCGCGGCCTGATGGTGGCCGAGCCACTAGATGTGCTCAGACAAAACCATTAGGAGGTGCTTTCGATGAGGATTAACAAGCTTCTTGTAGGTCTGTTGGTGTTGGGCTTGACAGTGGGCATCGTAGGGCTGATCGGTCTTGCAGGACAACCGTCAGCCAATGCGGCTAACAAGGTTAACTGGACGATCCAAAAGTTCGTTGAACTGACGATAGATGCCAGTGCGTTCGACTTCGGTACAATCGCTGCTGGTGTAGACTCCGTGAGCAAGGACAATGCGAACACTCTTCATGTGTTCAGCAACACCGCTTGGACGCTTTCCTTCTCCGTGAAAGGAGGGGGCAGCGATCACCTGGGTGTCTCCCTTTCCGCGAAGAAAGGCAAGGGAAATGCCAAGATAGGCGTTGGCTACAGCCTGAGCAACCTTCGTTCGATGAATCCAGGTAATTATACCGCAACGGTCACGTACACCGTAGCTGCCAAATAAAGTCCAAACCATGCTTGGGGGGCTGGAAAACAACCACCAGCCCCTCAGCGGCCTACATTCTCGGTTCACACCCCCCCAGATATCCCCCCCCGCAGCTTGACATCGCCGCATATTGCATGTATAATATAGTTGTTAGCAGTGGTTAGTAATGAGAAGGGAGGTGGTAGGCGAACTGAAGGTTGGGTAAACTAGAGAACGAAATTTGTTGCCTCTCACAAGCATTAAAGGGCAAACCGCTTGAAAGGGCGGGGCGCAAAGCTACGGCCTATACAGGTATGATCGAAAGGGCAAACCGGGAGCGATCCCGGGGCGCAAAGCCATGAGTCTTTCGAGTTTATAGAGTTCGTTGGGTTCTTAGGGTTTATCGAGTTGAACCGCAATGGACGTTGAAACTGCGGGAAGATTGTCAGGCTGCCGTGGTGTACCTAATGGTGGCAGAGCTGCAAGATGCTCATGAAACAAGACCATTAGGAGGTGCTTAACATGAAGAGGCTTTTTGTATTAATGTTGGTTGGAGCGTTGGTTATTGGAGTAGGAGTAGTTACACTGGCTGAGACTGTAGTTAACACGCCACCCTCAGCGACAGCAACAATAAACGATGTAGACGCAAGTTGGAGTGTAGTAAATTGGATCATCCTATACATACCTGTTGCTGATTTGAGCGTTAATCTGGGGACGGATGTCGGTGGAAGTTACTATGATCCGGACACCGATGTTTGGGATCCTGTCACTGACGGCGCTAACCATAATGCCTATGTGATCACCAACGCTCCCGATGGCTATACCCTGACCGTCAGTGCCGTCGTCCCCACCGGCATGCTAGGTGACCTGGCTCGCTTCCAGATCGAGGGCGGAGATCTAAGTTGGACCAGCCTGAACACGACCCAGACCTTGAAGACTACCAGTGCTGCAGCGATCGATCATATCAGCGACATCCAATATCAGTATCTAGTAAACGAGACCGATGCCGCAGGCGACTATGCGGTGACGGTCACCTATACAGTCACAACCAACTAGTTTGGAAACCAAGGGGGAATGTCGGAAGAAGGCATTTCCCCTTTTAATAATGTGAAGGAGGCCTAATATAAAGAGGTTCTTATTATCGCTCTTCCTGGTCCTTGTCGTTACACAACCTGTCCTTGCCGGCACGAGCTGCAACAGCTTGTGGGGGGATGAGACGTGCCTTACGGTCCACCCAAACATCGATCTGGGGGTGATCAACTCCTCGATCTACCAGGGAGCGACACCCCAGGGTGGCGGATCGTTCCAGGCGCTCTCTTCCCTCAGTAATGAAATTACTGTGGTACGCAACGGGTGGAACTTCCAGTGGGCCTTGGAGGTGAGAGTCGAGTCGGCCTCACCGCTCGTCGACCTGACGAAGTTCTCTTGGTGTGGGGGCGATCAACATACCTATGCCACGTTTCCAGCAGTGAACCAATGGATGACGGTCTCTTCCGGAAGGGGAGGCACAGTGAACTACACTGCCCCGATCGACTACCGCTACCTGCCGAATAGCGGTGATCGACCGGGAGAGTATCAGGTGACGCTCCAGTACCGCGTGAATGTGTCCTGGTGGTGGGGAATCCTCTACAATGTCGACCAGGACGTAGTGGTGAGTTTTAAGGCCGATACTTGGATGGTGCTGTCCGTACACGATTCTATCAATCTGGGGACGATCGACGGGTCTCTCTACGATATTGATCACGGGTTCTCCAGCCTGGAGAGCCAGGGAAACGGCGTATTTGTCATCAGTAATTCGCCATCAGGCTGGGATATGCAGCTTGGCGTCTCCGCAATTACCATTCCGCCCAGGTACACTGGAGATCTGTTGGCAAACATGTCCTGGCAGATCGACTCGTCCGGCTTTCGCGTATGCACAAACCTTGATAGTGCGCCGGTGGTTATCGCCACGAGACAGACTGCGGGGAGCGCAACGCACACGATCGACTACCGTTACACGCCGACAACGGCGGATGTCGCGGGTGATTACGCCGTCCAGTTCATGTACACGGTCGTCGCACACTAACCCGCAGTTGCATTCCTCCCTGAATCAACGAGAATAGCGTGTGGAGGTAAGGGATGAAAAAACTATCGATTCTGTTGGCTGCTGTTCTGGGTGTCATGCTCGTCGGTATGCCGTCCTTTGCACTACAAATCACACAGATCGAGTTCGATCTGCACCTGGCACCTGACGCAAGCGATATGTACACGTTTCAGGTGTTAAACAACGAGTCCGACCCGCAGGATGTGACGGTATACATGGGCGACTGGACGCGGACACAGAGCGGTGACAACGACTTCCTGACGCTCAACAGCGCTCGCTGGCTGTTTGCGCGTGCGTTCAAGAAAGGGGACGCGCTAGACATTAAGTACCGCGTCATCATTCCAAACGATAGCATCACAGTCGACGGCACCTACGCTAGCGGAAGCCCGTCGTCGCGGGGTCAAATTGCTGGCGCGGCAAAGCTCCTCTCTGCTGGCACCGAGCCTCCGACCGAATCGACCAATGGACCGGTGTCCATCACTCGCACTGTCATCTCTTCCGAGGCGGATGGAATGGTCACCGTAAATCTGCGCGTGCACGCATTGCAGGACTTCAGCGGTCTGCGCATAGATGAGACGTTCTCCTCGCATGTTGACATCGAGTCGGTCGATGGCGCAGGGGGAGAGTTCAGCACCGTCTCCCGCTCCTGCGGCGATTGGATCACCGCTTCCCCACAGACGTTCAGGATCGCCCCGGGCGCGACGCAGCCCGTCAACTTTCGCGTCGCTGTCCCCAATAGTGGCGTGTCCGGCATGTACTGGGCGATGATCTTCGTCCAGGGTTCTCCCCGCCCGCAGCAGCGCCAGGGAGCGACTGTTCTTGCCATCGAACGCTTCGGGGTTAAGGTCTACGAGACGATCCCCGGATCGGAGGTGTTATCTGGTGAAGTGAAGAGTGTACGCAAGGTAGCAAACGATCCATTGGCATTTAATGTTACTTTTGCAAACACCGGCAATGTCCAACTGCGGCCAACTGGAACAATCGACGTTATCAGCCAAAACGGTGATACCGTACGGTCACTACCGATAGATGAATTCCCGCTTCTCCCGGGCAAAGATCGGATTCTCTCAGTAACGGACGATTCCAAATCACCGCTGCCCGCAGGAATCTACCGTGCACTCGTGACAATTGATTATGGTGGAGACAACCTGGCTGGAGGAACGCGCGACTTCCGTCTACGATAGCCCTTTCGCAGAACAGTGCAGGCGCAGTGCGTAGTGGAGAATCCAAATGGCAACGTGTTCTCTCTCGCCCACTCGGCATGCTCGCTCAAGACCCTGAGACCGCGGAAAGATGCGCCTCTTATCGTTTCCCGTATCTTGACGTTCCATTGGCGTTCCCTGCGGCTCTGCGCGAGAATGGCGTTGCTTTTCTCGTCACCCGTCATTGCTGCAAGGAGGCAACGTCGGGCACAGGGCCCAACGCTACACCAAAACACTGCAAGCGTATTTCGTAGCGTCGCAGCTTGTCTGCGACGTTCTTGAAAGAACCAATCTTTGCGTAAGAGTGCTGTTCTTGGATCTTGGAATGATTGAGAGCTAAGTCACTCAATCTACCAATCGATCAACGGCTCAATTCTCAGTTGACGTCGCCAAGGTAGCAGGCTTCCGGACTCTCGCCGCGCGCTATGCGTTGCAGCGACTCCACGATCGCCGCCGGGTAAAGGGACACGGCATCCAGTCGCTCACTGGCACCCACTCCACGCCGGTTTGCCAGTCGTCCGGCGTCTTTCCAACGTGGACATCCCCCTCAGCTATCTGGCAGCGGAACATGAACTCAACCTGGTGAAGACCGCCATCGTAGATGCGAGCATCTTCGGCGGCAAATGCGTGATGGTCGGAGATGTAGTCGCGCACGAGCAGCAGATCGCCTGCTGACACGCGCACGCCAATCTCCTCCATGCATTCACGCACCAGTGCTTCTCTGAGCGACTCACCGTGGCGCTGCCCGCCACCGGGAAGAAGGAAGAAGACTCCCAACTCGTTTTGGTTGCGCGTCAGGATAATCCGATTATCTTCGATGATAATTGCCTTGGCGGAGTTACGAATGCTGTTCACGCGAATCTACTTGCTGGGGGCAATGATTCGATCGATCAGCCCGTATTCCACTGCCTCACTTGCGGACATGAAGTAGTCGCGATCGGTGTCTTTGGTGATGCGTTTTGGCGTCTTTCCCGTGTGCCTGGAGAGGATGAGGTTGATCTGATCGCGCATCCTCAGGAGTTCCTCGGTCTGGATCTTGACGTCGACCGCAACACCCTGCGATCCACCGAATACCTGATGAATGAGGATGCGCGCGTTGGGGAGTGCCTGCCGTTTCCCCTTCGTCCCGGAAGCAAGGAGAACCGCGGCCATGCTCGCCGCCTGACCGATGCAGATTGTGCTCACGTCACAGCGCACGTACTGGATCGTGTCGTAGATGGCGAACCCGGCGGTGATCGATCCACCGGGGGAGTTGATGTACAGTTTAATGTCCTTGCTCGGGTCCTTGGCCGCGAGGAAGAGGATCTGCGCGATGACTACGTTGGCCACCTCGTCGTCGATCGGATCACGCAGGAAGACGATGCGATCCTCCAACAGACGCGAGTAGATGTCGTACGTCCGCTCCGCCTGCCCACGGCTATCGATTACGTATGGAATCTGCGGGCTCATTCGCTCTCCTCGATCAGTTTGGCGTTCTCGTAGAGAAGATCGAAGATACGCGCGTTTGTCTTCTCGGTGTGATACGCGTCCCACTGTTCGTTCGCCTTTAGGCGTGCGATGAACCGGATCGGGTCCTCGCCGTTTTCCTGCGCTTCCTCGGTGGCGATCTTCTCAAGCTCCTCATCGGAGATCGAGATGCTCTCAGCCTCGATGAGCTTTGCCATAACGAGCTCTCGCTGCAGACGCTGCGTCACGCCCTCGCGGAACTCGGCCAGTAGCTCATCCTCGCTCTTCTCCCGCTCACTTAAGTACTCCTCGAAGGGCATCGGCGCTTCCGGGTGTTCGAGGTTCTTCTTGAAGTGCTCAAGATCCTCCGCCGCCATCTCCTCCACCATCTTTTCTGGCAGTGGCAGATCGAGCTGGGAGACGATGTGATCGAGGAGGTCGCCCTTGATCCGCTCAATGCGATGTTCACTCTTCGACGCAGCAATCTTCTCGTCGATATCCGCTTTCAAAGCGTCGAGCGAGTCGAAGCTTGCGTCCTTGGCCAAGTCATCATTGATCTCGGGGAGGACGACCTGGTTTATCTCCACCACCTCTAGCGTCACATGCAGCGGGTCTCCTTCATCGCGTGCGATCTCCAGATCGGCGGTCTCGCCTTTCTTGTGGCCGATCATCTTCCCCGTCACTTGGTTCTCGGAATCGACACGCATGTCCCATTCCTTTTCCCCTTCCTTGACGTGCGCGATGTCTCCATCTTCGATCGTGTCCGATTCCTTGGGGGCGAGGGTGGCGAAGCGCCGCTGTATCTCTTCGAGCGTTCCGTTCATCTCTTCTTCGGTGACGCCTTCGAGCGGTTTCACCTTAAGCTCTATCCCTCGGTACTCGGGGAGTTCAACATCGGGGAGGACGGAGAATGATGCAGTGAACGCGAACGGACCATCCGAATCGAATGACACATCCTTAACCTCAGGAGTGGTTACCGGGTGTAGGTCAAGATCGGCAAGCGCCTTCTGCAGGTGCTCCTCCTCCATGTCCTTCTCCGCCTCTTCCGTGAACAGCTTAACTCCGAAGCGCGAGTTAAGGTAGGCCCGCGGCACGCGTCCCTTGCGGAAACCGGGGATCTGTGTCTCTTTGCTGTAGCGCCTGTATACCGCGTCGATTGCATTCTTAACCGTCTCCGCGTCCAGCGTTACCTGCACGGTCACATCAGTTGCGGAACGTTCCTTGATCTCATATTGTGTGTTGTTCACGAGAATTCACTCCATGGTTTCCTTAGTAGTGGCGTGATTATACGAATAGAAGCCTGCTTGAACAACTCGGTTGAGCAACCTGGCGCAGCGGTATTCCTTGTGAGCTACCGCATCAGAGCCAGAAGCCAGTGACTTCCAAGGAGGCTGTTCCAGATTCCGCCAATCGCTCCAAACAGAAATCGCAACCCGCCCAGGTAGATGATCGCGATCAAGATGATAAACCCATACCGCTCCATGGCGAGCATTATCCTGCGTCCCTCAGGGGGAAGGAAGTAAGTTAGAATGCGTGATCCATCGAGCGGGGGGATGGGGATCATGTTGAACACCGCTAGAATCACGTTGTACACAACAAACATTCCCAGCAAGAAGAAGATTGCATGCAAGAGGTTCGCCCCGAACCCTGTGCCATATGCGATGTAAGTGGGGGAAACACCCAGAAGAGCGACTCTCCCCACAATGACCGTGACAAGCGCCAGGATCACATTCATCCCCGGCCCAGCCAGCGCTACATAGAGCATCCCTTTGAATGGATTGCGAAAGTACCCCGGGTTGATCGGCACCGGTTTTGCCCAGCCGATCAGAAACGGTGAATGGACGATTACAAGGAAGATGGGGACAAGAATCGTCCCGATGAGATCGACGTGCGCCAACGGATTAAGCGTCAGCCGACCGTGCGCCTTCGCTGTTGGATCACCGAGGCGATAGGCGACATACCCGTGCGCCACCTCGTGCAGCACAATCGCCGTAAAGATAGCGATGAGCGATAGTATGATATCTAGAATCTGTGTAACGTTCATCTTCCCTCCGTAAGAGATGGATCGACGATAAGTGTATCCTCCTGCGCCAGGATTACCAAACCAGGAGGGGCTCCTTTCGGCTTACGCACGTGCTTAGCTTTGGTAACGCTCACCTCGACACGCTGTTCGCTTCTCGCCTTGGAGTGACGAGCAGCGAGCCGAGCCGCCGCGATTATCACATCACGTGGAATATCACTCAGACCGTGCCGCCGGATGACTACGTGCGATCCCGGAACACCGCGTGCATGTAGCCACAGGTCATCGGGCCTCGCTGCACGCAGGATAGCATCGTTCTGTCGCGCGTTCTTCCCAACTTGAACTATGTACCCATCTACCGTGTAGATACGAGAAGCGGTCGGCGCAGGCACCTTGCGCTTTGTGGGAAGTGATGAAAGCAATGCCGCTGCACGGTCCGGCATCCCCTCGCCGTTCTCCACCTTGCTTAATCCCTCTTGCAGCGCTTGCCCCTCACCCTGCAAGCGCTTCAGCTTCCGCTCCACGAGTGGGCGCCCGCGGCGGAGCCTCTTTGCTCGCTCGTAGAGCACTTGTGCGTTCTCAAGGCCGCTGCGGCGCGGGTCGAGAGGGATGGTCACGTCGTCGTTCGTCGCAGGATCCTTGAGCGTGACCTCGTGCAGCTTCCGCGGCAGCTCATGCTGATAAATCATGAGAAGATCAGCGCGGTGCTGGAGTAGCTCAGCGGACTTCGCCTTCTCCAGCCACTTCTGCAACCTGGCGATCGTCTTCTCCCGCTTTGCGATCCCCCGCCCGACCGTGGCGCGGATATCGCGTGTCCCATCGTCGACCTCGCCCGCCTCCTCGCGCTCTTCCAGTCGGCGATCGAGCGCGTCGGCGTAGGATGCGCACACCTCTGCCCTATCGATCGGGAAGAACGCCGCCAAACGCGTCTCTTCATCGTAAACCCCGACCGGATTGGCCACGCAGTCGAGTACTATCTCTAGCTCTCTTTTCACTCCCGCTGCTAGCGATAAAAACTCGTCGCTCTGCGCGCGCTCGTAGATGATCCGAGACGTCTCTTTGCCGATCCCATCGATTGCCCGCATCAGCGCGGGGGGGGGATCATCGTTTTCCAGGATCTGTTCAATGAACTTCAGAGTGATCTCGCGTGGATTCATCTTCTCCTGGCGGGGAAGGGAGACATATGCCTTTCCCGGAATCGCGCGCGGGTTGGGGCGGAGCGAGGCGATCACATTGTCGCCCTCAACGAGGATCAAGTTTCCGCGCACGCCGACGAGTTCAACGATCACCTGCACGCGACGCAACCCTTCGAGTGATCTCTTCTCCACAGTGATCCGTACCACCCGTTCCCATCCCTCTTGCGAAATCTCGACGATCCTTCCGCCGCGCAGGTGCTTACGCAGGAGCATCGTGAACGGGCTCGGTTGTTTCGGGTAGGCGAAGTCGTGCTTTGTTAGGTGGATCGCCGCCTCCGCCGGGGCGATGAACAGCCGCACCGTGCCGCGGGAGAACAACTGCCACACGAACCGCGTCGGCGACGGCTGATAGACAGAGCGAACAACACTACCCTGCACGACATCATTCATCTCGCCGATTGCGGCGGCGATTCCCAGTCCATCCATTCTCCCTCCGGTTGATGCTCTGTAAACGCACGGCTATAATCCGCATTATAATGCCGGCGTAGCTCAGTGGTAGAGCAACGGTTTCGTAAACCGTGGGTCGGGGGTTCAACTCCTCTCGCCGGCTTAAGTCTTTGTAATCGCTCGAATATCCTCCATTTCTTGTTTTTCCCTGCTTTGGAGCTATCAGTGAGCACGAGTGATGGTATTCTCCCTTACGCAGCACACCAACTTGCGCGATATACTACAAGCCAGAACGGGGATGATCTACCTGGCGAGTCGGGTAGTGTGGCATGCACAGCAGGTGGTGTTGTCGTTTGGCAGACACTGTCCGACGATGCTGCGAAATCGTCACTCTTCTTTATTTGGAGGGCTCACAGTGATCACGGAATCTTCACCCTTCTTCGTCTTGCCCTTCCTGAACACCTCGAACAGGAGCATAATGGCAACAGCGATCGCAGCGATCGCGATCCATGGGATATCGACCGCGTAGTGCTTTCCTACGCCCAGCGCGGCAAGCACAATGCCGAAGATTAGTCCGAGTACGTCCGTTCCCAGGCCGCGTGATTGCTTGAATAAGGCTGCCCCAACAAGGAAACCAGCAGCGATCAGGAAACCGATCCAGTTGATCGCCTCGCGATTGATCAGGAGGAATACGCCAAAGATGAGGAGCAGCATTGCCCATGTGAACCGGTCCACTTGCCCTTTACTCACTGGTCTTGCCATCTGTGCATCACCCGTGCTTAGCATACGTTAGAGAGCGCCCTTCCGTCAATGCTTTTCCCGCGTGGCCCTTGTCTGGTATGATGAAAAAACGGCGGCAGGAGACGCGGGATAAAGGCAGCCTCCATGATCATTAGGACGAGAAGGGTTGCCCGAAATTTGACCTAAGGTTGGAATGGATGCTCGTTAAAGAGGAGGTAGATGAATGCGGAGCGTTGTTTGTGTGATACTGGCATCGATGCTTACGGTGATTTCAGCAAGCGCGGTGTTTGGGGCCAACTTTCAGATTTCCACCGCTTTCGAGCTCCATGCTGCACTGAAACAGGCAGCCATAAATGGAGAGGATGACGTTGTTACTCTCGAAGTTGGAACCTACAGTGGCAACTTCACTTTCGCACCTGAGGACACCCAGTCTCTCACTCTTCAAGGGGCCAAGGGAACGAATCCGGAAGACGTGATCCTCGACGGAGCCGATACGAACAGCGTACTTACTCTCTGGGCCTCGCAGACAAAAGGGAGTGTAGTCGTTTCAGGATTGACTATGCAGAACGGAAATGTGTCCAACGGTCAGGGCGGCGGTATCCGTGTGGCGTTTGCCAATGCATCCCTGAAACTCACCCTGAGACACGTTATTGTGCAAAACAACGTGGCCTCTGACATGGGCGGCGGCATCGAGCTTGATACGTTTGAGAATGCTCATCTCAGCGTCAAGATTTGGGACTCCATCCTGCGTTACAACAAGGCTCAACGGCGAGGTGGAGGAATCGATGCGTATGCCTGGAAGGGCAACAGTTCCATTGATATTCTAATCGTAAATTCCCTCATCTACGGGAACGGGAACCAGGCCAACTGGACCGACGGAGGGATTAATCTTGCGGCCTCGGAAGTGGGAGAGAACAACATCGTGCACGCGACCATCGTCAATACCACGATAACTGGGAACTTGTCGAATCTGAAGGGCAAGGGTAATTCTCCGGGTGGGGGAATTCACATCTACGGATACAGAGGGAATGGCGTCCAGATCTCGCTTGACCTCTACAACTCAATCGTCTGGGGAAACACGGCGATTGGCGGGGCGAGTGGGCAGGACCTTTATGTCGGCGAGTATAAGCCCGGCGTGGCCGAAGTGTACGTCCACCGCTGTGACCTTGGCGACGTGTTCGTTGACGATTCGGGTGGGACGCCGATTTATGAGGCCGAGGATATCATCTCAGCACGTCCCCTGTTCGTCAATCCTGAGGCCGGGACTTTCACCTCTTTGCTGGCTCGCCGGGCATCGACCTTGGTAGTATGCCCATTCCGATCGAACTTCCCGCGTTGGACCTGGGCGGAAACCTGCGCCTATGCGGATCGGCCCCTGATCTTGGCGCATACGAGCATTGTGGCAAGTGAGAAGTCGCAGCAAGAAGAGCCGATGTCGATATTCCCTGTCTAACCTGGCGGGCGGGCGAAGATCAATGTTCGTGATGGTGCTCGCAGTCATCAAGCGTGATCCCGCTTTCCCGATGTCAGAGCACAGTTGAGAGAAACCGCTCCACAGACTCCGCCGTCAAGTGCTGCGGGGTGTACCCCAAATACGTGTTGGCGATCTTCGTATCGCGCGGCAAATTGAGTTTGTTCTGCTTCACACTGTAGAATGCCCCACGTTCCCACAGTGTCTTTGCCAGGTACTCCTGCTCTGACTGGCCAGGAGTGGGGATCAGGAGTGCCTTTCTCCCGATTTCGGCTAGCTCCATCAGCGTTGTATACCCCGAGCGGCAGACGACGAGCTTAGCGCGATTGAGCATCTCCTCCTGTTTATCTCGGTTGAGGTAAGGATAAACCTCGATTCCGTTTCCCAGCTTTGGCGCCGTTCCGCCTGGTGTTCCAAGAGCGATAACGACCTTCCCCGTAAGCTCCTCTACCTGCGACAACACCTTATCGGCAAACATGGTGCGTTGTGGTTCCGGGCCAGAGATAGTGATAAAATAGTCGATGTCCTGAGGCAGGTCGCGTTGGTGCACGCTTGATAGTATACCAAGATAGGTGAGCTTTTCCCTTGGAGTGAACCTGATCTTATGGCTCATGTCTCCGCTCATTCCGCCCTCTTCATCGTCGGGAATGAGGATCCTGTACACCGGGGCAAACCAGCGTGCCAAGAACCATTCCATTATTCCCTCCATGAACGGATCGCGCCACGGGGCGATATAGCGGGGGCTGTGGGTGATGAAGCACGAGCGAACGTCGCTACGGACAAGGCCGTTGCGGTGATCGGTGACAATGAGATCGAACCTTTCCCGTTGCAATAGCTCTGCAACGCGGCGCTTCTCGCGGTGCCAGGTCCACATGATCCGTGAAACGTTGGCTGTCGTCTTCATGTAGAACAGGAAGCTTGATCTCGCCACTGAGCTGGGGATATCCGGCCAGTCGAGGTAGCGGCAGGAGTCGCCAAGCTCTCCCTTGAGAACGCGAAGCGCACCTCCAGTAGAGACAACAGTAACGTTGCACCCGCGTGAGAGGAGACCGCGGATCAGATTCAGATCTCGAGTGGCGTGTCCCAACCCCCACGAGCTAGTTCCGAACAACACTTTCTTTGTAGTATTATCTTCCATGCCTTTCCTTTTGCTAGCGATTTGTGTATTTTAGAGGAGTGAGGACGATCGACACAAACTATAGGAAGGACAAACACCGATGAGCCATGAATTGTTGACGTTTCTCCTGGTCGGGATGGCGCTTGGCACAAAGCTTGTAACTGCTCCCCATCCGCCGTGGTGGGGACGGATGATACGCAGATTCTTAGTTTCGACGTTTCCCATTGCTCAGCACATCCTGTTCGATCTTACGGTAACCGAGCTAGGTAATTTCACCAATTCTAAGGGGACGCTTATTGTGGTTAACCATAAGACCGATTTTGACATTATCCTCCTCGGCCCAACAATGTACAAAGCCGGTGGCAAAGCGGCGAGGCGGATCGCATTTGTCGCTGCGGAACGCATGTTTCTCCCTGGTTACATCTCCGATTATATCCTTCACGGGCCGCAATGGCTGCGCCGCTTGGTTTATCCGGCCAATTTAAGCGCGATCCTCAAGGCGATCCGCGCCTATCCAATTGGGTATCTGCACTCTCGTAAACTGAAGGCGCACCTGCGCACAGCACTGGAAATAATCGGCGATATGCCTATCGGGGAGGTCTTCTCACGACCGATCGAGGAAATCATACCCGGGGCCACGGCGGACACTCCAATATCACGCATCCTGCGCTTTCGTAACCATGAGGCGCTCGATCGAGAATGGGACTTCTCCGTGTTCACGCCGACGATCAGGCACAAATTGCGCAGGCAACACATGCAGGAGACGATCGAAGACCTGGGTCGCTTTGCCGCGGTGCTAAACGACGGCGATCCCCTGTACATCGCTCCGGAGGGTGGACTGGAGACGGATGGGAGGTTCGACGAGGCGAAGGCTGGTTTAGTCCGGCTAGTCAAGATGGCGCGCAACGCGATCATTCTACCTGTTAATATCACCTACGATTTTATGACAACTGGAAGACAGCGCACGTTTATGACAATTGGTAAGGAACAATGTAACGTGAAAAACTGGTCACGATCACGTCTGGAGCAGGGCGTGATCACATCTGTCGAGCGCTTGGGGATGATCACTTTCTCCCAGCTTGCCGCGGTTGGAATGCGGAGGTTAGCCGAAGATGGGGACCTGATTCACACCGTTGCGTTGAAGCAGGAGATCTTGCGGGAGATGCTGCTGCTTACAGATCGTGGTTACTACGTGGACATGCATATTCTGGACCCAAAGGAATTTGCTAAACGGTGGAAACGGTTCATTGCGTACTGCGTCCGCAACCGAATGCTTCAGCAGATCGGCGCATGGATCATGTGCGATACAAACACGCTCTTTGGGCCGACCTCCGATGGCAAAGTGCCCCCGTGGACCTACGCGATAAACGAATTCAACGCGATCGTAAACGCAACGGAGGCGGGTATCACCGAAACCGAGCAGGAAGGCGCCGTGCTAAGCGGGATCTAACTGTTCAGTTGGGTAACCCCGAACCAGTTCTTTATCGTTTGGACGGGGTGGTATCCTCTACTCCCAGTTTGAACGGAGCGGGCGTCAGAGAAAATTCGCTATGAATAGCACAAAAGGCACTAAGAGCGTAACTTCATACTTGATCGAGTAGAGCATAATCGCTCCTTGCTGTTTAGAGCGGATAACGAGCTCTTAACAGCAAATGCTAGAATAGCTTTCTCTTGCTCGCTTCTCCCGCGTTCCGCGTTCCGAGCTCCGCGTTCCATGTTGTTCTCGCTCGCTCATTAACACCCGTTCAATCCCGCTAAGATAATATCAGCTTTCAGATATCAGCTTACAGAATCAATCCAGAGAATTCTGCCACATCACAGATCGCTCATTACCACTCCTCTTACCTTATAGTAAAATAGCCTTGTATCTCTATAAGAGCCTTGCGGCAGGTTCACGCCTATTTCTCTTTCTCTTTGTACAGAGACTACCGTCTACTCGCAGTTCTAGTAACGAGCTATTCTCAAAATCGCAACGCAAAGGCACCCAATCCCTTGACAACTATCCCTTGCCCCGGTATCCTGCCTCATAAAACAAGAACATATTCTTGTATAATGAGAATATGCCCCATGAGGTGGTCAGCGTGAGCAAGACGATGACAGAGAAGATCCTGTCGCACCACGTGCAAGAAGGAACCCTGGAGCGGGGGACGGAGGTCGGGATCCGTATCGACCATTGTCTCACGCAGGACTCTACCGGAACGATGGCCTGGCTCGAATTCGAGTCGCTCGGCCTTAAGAAAGTACAAGCAGAGAAGGTCGTCTCTTACTGCGATCACACGTCCCTTGGCTTCAAGGGCGAGTCGACCGACGACCACATCTTCCTGCAGACGATTGCCTCCCACTACGGGGCGAAGTTCTCCAAGAACGGGAACGGCGTCTGCCATCAGCTTCACTACGAACGCTTTGGCGTTCCCGGAAAGACCCTCCTCGGGTCGGATTCCCACACTCCGACCGCCGGCGGCCTGGGGATGCTCGGGATCGGCGCTGGAGGGATGGACGTCGCCGTTGCTGCGGGCGGGGGACTATTCTACGTCATCGTCCCCAAGATGTTGAACGTCATCCTCACCGGCAAGCTCACCCACGGCGTGGGGGCAAAGGACGTCGCGCTGGAGATCCTGCGGCGCATCTCGGTAAAGGGTGGGGTTGGTCACTTCATCGAATTCACTGGCCCGGGGGTGAAGACCCTTTCGGTGCCAGAGCGAGCGACGATCACCAACATGTGCACCGAGACGGGCGCCACATCGTCGATCTTCCCTTCGGACGACATCACCGCATCCTTCCTCAAGATGCAGAAGAGGGAGGGTGACTGGTCAGAGCTGACACCGGACGGTGATGCGGTCTACGACTCCACACTGGAGATCGATCTGTCATCGGTCAAGCCGCTGGTAGCGATGCCGGGGATGCCGGACAACGTGTTCGACATCGACGAGGTCGCAGGGACGAAGCTCAACCAGGTGTACATCGGATCGTGCACCAACGGCTCCTATCACGACCTGAGGATCGTCGCGCAGATGCTCAAAGGAAAGCACATCTCCACCGACATCGACGTCATCGTCTCCCCCGGATCGCGGCAGGCGTGGGAGATGTTGATGGAGGACGGCAGCTTCCTCGCGTTCACCAAGGCCGGGGTGCGCATGATCGAGCCGGGGTGCAATGCGTGCATCGGGATCGGCTTCGTCCCGGGAAACGGCCACCTGTCTCTGCGCACGGTCAACCGTAACTGGAAGGGACGCGGTGGAAATAAATTCGGCAAGATCGCCCTGTGCAGCCCGCAGGTCGCAGCAGCATCGGCCCTGGCTGGAGTGATCGCCGATCCGCGGAAGCTGCCGCCGGTCGAAGTGAGCGTCGATCACCTCGATATCGACGACTACCTCATCCTCGATCCCGTAGGGGAATCGATGGAGATCGTCCGTGCGCCGAACATCGTACCGCTCAAGCCGCAGACACCGCTTGCACCGACGCTCGCAGGTGAGGTGCTCCTCAAGGTGGGGGACGGGATCTCCACCGACGCGATCATGCCCGCCGGCCCGCTGACGCAGCACCTGCGCAGCAACCTGCCAGAGATCTCCAAATTCACCTTTTTCTACGAGGATAAGACCTTCGCTACTCGCGCTGCAGAGAAGAACGGAGGATTCATCGTGGGGGGAGACAACTACGGCCAGGGCTCATCGCGCGAGCACGCGGCACTGGGACCGTGGCAGTTGGGGATCAAAGCGGTATTTGCCAAGAGCTATGCCCGCATCCACCGCGCCAACCTGATAAACGTGGGGATCATCCCCTTCCTGTGCAATACCGACATCATCGATCAGGGAGACGAGCTGGAGATCGACGTCAGCAACCTCGAAGGAGACTTGGTCGTGCAGAACAAGACTAAGGGAACGCACTTTTCGGTGAAGCACGACCTCTCCAAGCGCGAGATCGACATGATCAAAACAGGAGGCCTCCTCGCCTACACCGCGCAGCAGCACGCGTAGAGGAAATTGCCCCCGAACTCAACGAAATAACCCGGTGCCGCTCCTGCGAGCGGCACCGGGCATCCTTCGATCGTCGGGTTAACCAACCTTGTTACTCCTACGGCGCAATAATGCTTGTGATAACGCGATACATTGGAGAGTCAAAGCAAATCATAAAATCACCTACATCATAGCCATACCAAAAATCCCCGAGAGGAAGCGACCAAATGTTGATCCTGTCGATCCCCAGTTCCTGATCTCCCTTCAGGTAACCGTACCAAACATCTGCAGCCTCCTGGTTGTCTAATACCTTCTTTTCTTGCATGTTCCAGTACTTGTTCCCTCCAAGGCACACTCCATCTGCATCATACACCCCTTGCTCGCCAAACATCTCTTCGTTCCGCGAGAAGACCCTGCGGTAGTAATCCGTTGCATACTTCCAGAACTTGACGAATTTGCCGGTCATTACAGATGCTCTTTGGTCTTTGCTTGTGTCCATTGGAATCGCCCAACAACTATACTCTCTGATCATCGGTCTTCCGTACGCGTCGATCCAACCCCAAAACTTGCCCGCGATTTCCCCAAACCGCTCCGGATCAGGAGGTTCTTCACCAAATAGGTTGTTCAGCATATTATTATTAGCTTCGTCTAAACCCAGCTCCCCACTAAACACCCGAGTTATTCTGTCATATTTCTTCTGCAATAGATAAGCATATTCCTCAAGCTGTTCTGGGTCCTCATATACCGTAAATACCTTCACATTGTACTCTTCAAGTATTCTTGCCAGCGCGAGCATCATGTCCCCGTGATTCTGAAAGAAGAGCGCTGGATTGCTGGGCTTTATATGGTTTTCCGTGATGATCCTGTTCCCGCTCTGATACTCGTGACTAATGTAGATCATGGATCTAACTTGCGCCTCTACTCCAGCTTCATTGATCGCTTTCAGCGCCGTTTTCAACTCCTCATCACTAGCAGTGCGATTGTTCCACATCATTACGGAAGGATCACGCGTTGGGAGAACATAGACTCTGTTATCGTAAGGCGTATCCATGTAGTACCTCATATCTAGACAGACACCAGTAAATCCGTCGTGTTTCAGCACCTTGAAGAACGCCACCATGTCACAGTAAGACAGCTTCACTAGAAAGTCTGGCCAATTGCTGTTGATCTCAGCCCACACTTCTTTCGGCCACCACCTGAACCCGCTCTTGACGGTCTTCTTCATGATCCACGCATGGCCAGCACTGAGGATCTTGAATTCATACTCGTAACCCATAATCGCGTGGTCGGTGTGGCTGCTCGCCGGTGAATGCTCCAGCGGGTTGCCATCGAACGTCTGCATCTGCGCGTTGGTCAACACATCGAACGTATCAGGAAGAAAGCGCATGACCATTCCGTTGCGGTACACATTGATCTTTGTAATCTGCGATTTGTCAAACCCTGGTGCATAGTTGATCTTGATCGAGTCGTTGTCGTAGATGTCCTCGTGTCCATCTGCATCGGTCAGCCAGATCTGTTCATCAGGTTTGGGCTGGTACAGCGGTTCGTCCGGGCCGGGGTAGTCGTTTCCGTACAAGATCGGAGGCGTGTTCGGATCGGGGAGCGTGAACTCCTGTTCGCTGCTGGGTGAAGTACCCTGTGTGGCCTGCGCTGGCTGCGCTTTCTCAATCCACTCGTAATCCTTCACTTTCGCTGAACTCGGCATCCACGTGATGCTGAACCGTCCCAAGTTGCGAAGATCCCTGCCGCTGAACGTGAACTGATCGCTACGTCCGCGCGGGCTCTGATCGGGAAAGGCAGAGTCATGTCTGGTAACCATCACCCGCTTAGAGAACGTAATCCTGATCCCAGTAACCGTCTTCCCCGTCTTATTGACAAACGTCTGCGATGCCGCCAGCCCAACAGCGCTCATCAACACCACAGCCACCAACACCAAACTAAGCACCCGCCCAGCCGCACTTCGCATACAGTTCACCATCCTTGAGATCAGTTATTAAACCGTGCGAAATAGGCTTGACATCACAATGTCAAGCCTATTTCGCACGGTTTAATATCACCGCTTCACGCCTTCCCGAGAGGCACCGTGTTCCACTTCATTACTTTAGCTGCTCACTCTGAGACGGCGTGGAACCGCAGATAGCCAGCAAAAAAACGGCCCTCAATAACTGAGGGCCGTTGAACTTTCTATAGCCTACGGCTCACCGGGCCACGGGCCAACGATACCAGCCGCCGCCCACTGCATGGTGGTGAGAGAATCGACGGACATCCACATTCCCTTCGGAACTTCCAGGTTGCCCTTGCGATCGTAGATCGGCCCCTGGAACGGGTTGTAGGTGATCCCTGGGTTTGCCATCTGATCCAAACGCGTTTGGATCAGGTCATAGACGTCTATCTTCCCCAGCACTGGGTCATCCACTGTGACTGCCTTTAGCTTGTCGATGAAGACAGGGTTGATCGGCATTCCGGGCTTGGCACCCATCTCTACCGCTCCCTGCCCAAGGAGCCACCAGTAGTCGACGTTCTGAAGGTTGTGCGCGGTGTAGGTTCCCTTGTAGATCTTCTGCAGGAAGTCTGCGTAGATCTTATCCCAATGGACGAGCTCACCGGAGATGACATTCTTAGGAGCAAACCGGTACATTGGGGAATAGTGGGAGAAACTGAGCGCCCCATTTTCAGCGGCAACCTGGACCACGGTCGGGCTGTCCTGGGTGAACGCGAATACGTCGCAGCCGGCAGCGACCAACGCTTCGGTCGCTTCTTTGGCGGCAGCTGGGTTCTCCCACGCCTCTGTCCAGCGCACGTCTACCTCCGCCTTTGGGTTAACCGTACGCACTCCGATGGCGAAGGCGCTGATGTGACGCTTCAGTTCTGGAATCGGAAATGCACCCACGTACCCAATCTTGTTCGTTTTTGTAAGTGCTCCGGCCATCAGCCCGTTCAGGTAATAAACCTGATAGAAATCGGCCATGTACGTAGCCAGGTTTGGCGCACGCTTGAACCCCGAGCAGTGCGCGAAGATCACGTCGGGGTATTTCTTTGCCGCAGCGAGTGTGCCGTTCATGAAGTCAAAGCTGGTGGTGAAAATGACATTGCAATGCCTGTCATTCACCAACTTATCGATCGTTGAAACGGTGTCCCCTGCAGCGACGCTCTCCACATACACTGTGCTCAACCACGGGAACTCCTTATCCACGATCTGTCGAGCCACATCCTGAGCATGTGTCCACCCGTAGTCACCTATTGGGCCCACATAGATAAATCCCGCCACGATTGGCGTGCCTGGAACGTATTCTTTGGCGATTCCAACAGCGACAATCCCCATTAGTAGTACTGCGGTCATTACCGCAATTAACGCGGTTCTTCTCTGCATATTCCCCTCCTTCTTTGATTATTTACTCTTTTGGATATCCACCTCAACCAGTGCACCGATCACCTCCTTTATTGTTATTCCTCACCGCGTGTGTAGGGCAACGTCAACGCCCTTGGCGCGCCCATGCGCTTCTGCAACGTCCCCCGTGACACCAAAATGAGGATGAGAATTGCAAACACATACGGCATTGCTTTCAATATCGATGGAGCCATCAAATTTTGCATTCGATACGCCAGGAAGTAGAGCGCCGCAAAGAAGTACGAGCCAACCAGCCCGTACACCGGATTCCAAAACGCAAAAATAGTGAGGGCAATGACGATCCATCCTATTCCTCCGGTCATCCCCGCGGTCCACGCTGGCCGATAAAAAATCGACAGATACGCACCGGCGATCCCGGCGAATATCCCCCCTACAATCACGCACAGGTAGCGAACACGGGCCACGTTGATCCCGACGGAGTCAGCGGTGGCCGGGTCGTCGCCCACCGCACGAATCGTTATACCAATACGGGTATGAAACAGGATGTACCACATGATCGGAACCAACAACATGGCAATATACGCGAGTATACATTGCCGGGTGAACAATCCTGGACCGATGATCGGAATCGCTGACAATATGGGGACGGTGATCCTATTAAACGGAGTGAACAGCGGCAAGCCAACCCACGGGCGACCAAGCACCCCGGCCAATCCAAGTCCAAGCATGGTAAGGGCAAGACCGGATACTACCTGATTTGCCTTCAATGTGATGCTGGCAAACGCATGGATTAGCGAGAATACGCCACCAACCACGGCAGCGACAAGCACTCCGAGCCACGGTTGGCCGGTTTTGTAAGTGACCACAAACGCCGCGTATGCGCCCACGATCATCATTCCTTCGATCCCCAGGTTGAGCACCCCCGACCGCTCGGCATAGATCTCCCCGAGTGTACCGAGGAGCAACGGAGTTCCATACGCCAGTGCTCGTGCAAGCGTGGAGATAACCCACGATTCCCAGCCCATCAGTGCCTCCGTATCGAGATCTTGTAATTCATGAACACCTCACTTCCGATGAGGAAGAACATAATCACCCCATTGAATACGTTAATTAACTCGTATGGCAACCCGAGGTTAACCTTGATTACATCTCCACCGGCCATCAGCACCCCGAAGAAAAATGACGTAACAATTACTGCAAGCGGGTTCTTGCGCGCTAGCCACGCAACAATGATCGCCGTGAATCCGTATCCCATTGATATTTGCGTCGGGTCCAGAAGCTGATAGTGCACTCCTGCCACCTCTCCCACTCCAGCAATTCCGGCCAATCCTCCGGAGATGAGCATCGCAATCACCACCGTCTTCAGCGTGCTTATTCCGGCGAATCGAGCGGCGTGCGGGTTTTCCCCCACCACCCTGGTCTCGAACCCGCTGCGCGTCCGATTCACAAAGATGTAGGCAATGATCGCAAGCACGATTCCCAGTACCAGTGTCGGCCAATGTACGTGACTCTGCCCGATGGTCGGGATGCGCGCCGATAGCGGGAACATGTCGGTGTACGCATACCCTCGCATGCTCGGGCCCCGCCACGGGCCGTGAATCAGCCATAGCACGACATACAAGGCGATGTAGTTCATCATCAGCGTGGTGATGACGTCGTTAATCCCCAGCTTGACCTTGAGCACCGCCGGGATCACCCCCCACAGCGCCCCAGCGGCGAACCCGCCGAAGAACATGGCTGGGAGAAGAAGCGGGCCAGGTAACCCGGAAAACAAGGCGATACCGGTGGCGGCAACCGCGCCCAACAGGAGCTGCCCGTCAGCACCGATGTTCCAAAACAGAGCACGGAACGCGATCGTTAATCCCACCCCGCACAGAAGGAGTGGAATCATGCGGCGCAACGTCTCGCTGAACCCGCTCCAGTTGCCGAGCGCTCCGCCGATAATCGAACCATAGGCGCGGATCGGCGATACTCCGTAAGTAGCAAAGAATATTCCCATGACGATAAGCGCGGCGACAATGGCAAGGATAGATACGGCAAAGATCGTCCTGCCGGATGGAATCGGCCTCCGTTCGATGTTAAGCCACTTCGGTGCTTGCACTCTCCACCCCTTGTTTCCGTTCCCCGGCCATCATCAGTCCGATCTCCTCGATCTTTGCCCCTTCGGCATCGACAATCCCCATCACCTCTCCACTGAATATGACCATAATCCTGTCTGACATGGTCATCACTTCCTCCAGGTCTTCTGAGATGAGGAGAACTCCCGCTCCGCGATCTCGCTGAGCAAGCAATATCTCTCGCACCTGTTCCGTTGCACCAACGTCCAGGCCGTACGTTGGGTGGGCGGCGATGATCAGGCGCGGATCTCCCGAGAACTCACGCGCTAGGACCACGCGCTGGATGTTTCCACCGGAGAGAACCTTCACTGTCGTGTCGATGCTCGGCGCCATTATCTGGTATTCATTCATCAGTCGGCGGGCATTCTCCTCGGCTGCTTTGTTGTCGAGGAACATCCCATGTGAGAACGGACGCTGCCGATAGCTCTTAAGTATCAGGTTCTCGCGAATGGTCATGTTGGGGACCGTACCCATCGTCTTTCGTTCCATGGGGACATGGGCAACACCCATGTCGACGATCTCCCGCGCAGAACGATTGGTCATTTCCTTCCCTTCAAGGGTAACTCGCCCTCTCGTCGCGTGCCGTAGGCCGGTTAGGACCTCGACCAACTCCCGCTGACCGTTCCCCGACACCCCGGCCACACCCAGGATCTCGCCCTCGTACAGATCAAACGAAGTGCCGCGCAGCGCAGGGAGGCCTCGATCGTTCAACGCATGCAGGTTATCGACTACAAGCATTCTTTCACCACGCTTGACTTCATTCTTCTCCATGCGGAAGACAACCTCGCGTCCGACCATCAACTCTGCCAATTGAGCCTTGTTCGTCTCAGGCGTATTTACAGTGGCGATGGCCTTCCCTTTGCGCAGGACAGTCACCCGATCGCTTATCTCCATCACTTCATCCAGCTTGTGGGTAATAAAGATGATTGTCAGACCGTCATCAACGAGGGTTCTCAGCGTAGAGAAGAGCTGGCCCACCTCCTGTGGGGTGAGGACGCTCGTTGGCTCATCCATGATCAGAACATCCGCCGCGCGATAGAGCGCCTTCAGGATCTCCACCCGCTGTTGCTGGCCAACCGTCAACTGCCACACCCTCGCCCGTGGATCGACGATCAGCCCATACTTCTCAGCTATCTGGGAGATCTTCTTATACGTCTGTCTGTAGTTGAGAAACGGCCCCGTCCCCTCGTCTAGCCCCAGCACCATGTTCTCGGCTACGCTCAAAGTGGGAACGAGTCGGAAATGCTGGTGAACCATGCCGATATGGTAGGAGAGCGCGGCGCGTGGAGAGGAGATACGAATGGGTTTACCGTTAAGGAGGATCTCTCCCTCGTCGGGTTGGTAGAGCCCGTATAGAATGCGCATCAGCGTTGTCTTGCCAGCACCATTTTCTCCGAGCAAGCAATGGATCTCGCCTTTGTGGACGGTTAGATTAACTCCGTTACTCGCCACAACGCCCGGAAATCGTTTCACTATTCCACGAAGCTCGATCACATTGCTATCAGTAGCGTTCAGGATTACTCCTTTCTACATAGCCGTTTACGATACCCTCACAAGGATAATAGTGATTTGCGCGGACTCTGTCAAGCAGCTTGTCCGATTTTTGCAAGAGTGGTCGAACACTCTGTGCCAGGGAAACTCAATACTCAGTGTACAGTATTGGTCGATGTTGTCTTAGCATGCGTGCTATTAGAGGTACTGCGGCAGTAGAAAAACAGTAGGAGGAGGATATTCGCTCCCGCGAGCGAAACTCCCGTCCAAAGAAGCGTGGTATTTCCCATTCCGATTCCCCGTCCGATGAGTGCAAGGCCGGTGATCACTACAACAATAGATACCCGATAGACATATGCCCGCATCTCCTAACCATCCTTGCTAAAAGCTTGTCAAGTCATCTAAACAGATGCTACACAGAATCCCCTAAGCACTTGCGGGCAAGCGTCCCAATCGTTGGTGATGTGATGCCGATTCTTGGAGACGTGACGTACGGAGGAGCAATAAATGCTGCAGGAACGAGAAGCGTGATCAGTCATACGTGGGGAGGAGAAGCTGCCAGATCGATGCTGTAGGCTGAGATCTGACAGCTTCTCTCCTCAGCGGGTAAGCGAAAGAACAACCCTGAGCTGGAACGGATGTTCCCCCTTGTCAAACTGAAGAAGTGGTTTCTGGACAGGGTTTTCTCATGTTTTCTGCTAGATTATAGCCACTAATATGCGATGGCTAACCCTTGACATGAGGCTAGCATGGTTGTATAATGTAGTCACTATGTACGTTGATACTTCAACTGTCCACACGTCGAGCGGTAAGAGTTACACGCGTCACCTGTTGCGCGAGTCCTACCGCGAGGAAGGTAAAGTCAAGCATCGCACGATCGCTAATCTCTCCTCCTGCACACCGGAGGAGATCGAGGCCATTCGCTTGGCGCTGAGTCACAAGCACCATCTCGCGGCGTTGGTCAATCTGAAGGAAGATCTTCGCCTGGAACAGGGGTTGTCAGTGGGAGCAGTGTGGGCGGTGTTCTCTGTTGCTAAGCGATTGGGGATCGTCGCTGCACTTGGATCTAGCCGTGCTGGTAAGTTAGCGCTGTGGCAGGTAATCGCACGGGTGATCGATCAGGGGTCACGGTTGTCGGCGGTGCGATTAGCGGGGTCACATGCCGCGTGTGATGTGCTGAACCTGGCTAAGTTCAATGAAGACGATCTGTACAACAACCTCGATTGGTTAAGAGAGAACCAGGCGAAGATCGAGGATCATCTGTTTGCGAAGCGAAATGGGAGGAAGCGTGATCAGGACAAGCAGCAGCTGTTCCTCTACGACGTAACGAGCAGC
>CAJVYM010000007.1 GCA_913009415.1 uncultured bacterium | reverse complement strand
GATGGTCCTGATCCGCGCCCTTTCCCTTTGCTGCGATCCTCGGGGTTGATCTTCTCCCGAAAGACCTCGCGGTGGTAGTAGACCGGTTTGGGGCAACCGGGTGGTTGTTTCTTCTTCAGTGTTCCCATAGCAGGGGCCTCCTGTACGGATACTATTAGCCATACAATACACCATTTAGTTGGTATTGTCAAGGACAATATACCAATGATTTGCTACCCATACGTTATTTCTTGAAAAAAAGGCGTGCTATCTACACTTGCGCGATTACCAGCGGGTCAAATTGGCCTAATGGCGAAAGTCAGGTAGGAAAGTCCCGCTAGAGCAATCGTCTCGGTTGTCGGATGGGAGGAACGGTTTGTCCTTGGATCTCAGCAGTTACTTGGCAGTCACGGAGCGGAATCATTTCTCGCGTTCTATTACGATGCAACAGAAAGAATGACGTCTGCAAGCCGCGAGACGATGAGAGTGGCTTGTGAACGGGCTGGAGTAGAGTACAGACCCATTCGCCTATCATATCATGATCCGATCTCAGCTTGGCGCAACATGATGTCAGCATTTGACCAACTGAACGTGGAAGGAAAGGATGTGCTACTGAATATCTCTACCATGCCTAGGGAGGCAATCTGGACGAGTCTCTGGATGCTCGAGTCACTTTCAGCAAAGATTAAGTACGTTTACTTCAAGCCCGGTGCTTATAACGATAAGTGGCTTACGCGAGATCCTGGTACACCACGGCTAGTGCTAAAGCTCTCCGGGATTGCGCAGCCAGGAAGGCCAACTGCTCTTGTTGTCATCACTGGTTATGATACGCAGAGAGTGGAGCAGCTAAGGAGTGAGTATGAACCAGCCATTACGTTGCTTGGCACTCAAGTTGGGCCAAGAATGGAAAACCTTGAGAGGAATCCGGCTCTGCACAGGAAGCAGTTCAACGGAGCGCCTAGTGTGGAGCTTTTCGACATTGACGCTTTCTCGTCTGACCATGGCTTCGCGACGCTTGTAAGGAGAGTGAAACCCTATCTATCGAGGTTCAACATCGTTATGACATCTGTTGGGCCGAAACTCTCTGCTATTGCGCTGTACAGATGTCATCGCGAATACCCGCAGATCGGACTGACGTATACCCCGTCGAACGAAGTGAACCCCGAGTACTCACGTGGCATGGGGGAAGCGGTGTTCGGCGATCTCTGATCGCCCATAAGGGCTGGTACCTACATGGATAATCTTTCGCCTGCCGCACGGCGACGTTGTATGTCACACATTCGGAGCTCCGACACAATGCCAGAGCTCAGAGTCAGGCGATATCTGCATGCAGCGGGGGTTCGCTTCCGCTTGCACAAGCGGGACCTTCCGGGGTGCCCGGATATTGTCTTGTCAGGAAGTAGACAAGTGGTCTTCGTGCATGGGTGCTTCTGGCACTCTCACAATTGCAGATGGGGCAGGGTGGAGCCGAAGACCCACGCGGAATACTGGCGCACGAAGAGAGAAGGGGTCGTCAAGAGAGACAAACGCGCCGCCGTAGCGCTTGAGGAACGCGGGTGGACCGTCCACGTTATTTGGGAATGCTGGACTCGAGACGACGTGACTCTAGGGGAACACCTGGCGGATGTAGTGCGTAAGGCCCGCCAAGAGCTGCCCAGCGATCACCGCACAGGCACTCGGGCGATGGTGGAGGATTCGGAGCGCCTCGTGGAGCGGCCACACGGAATAGGAGGCTAGTTTGGTAGGGATAGCCCTTCATAAAGGCCCTCCGGTGGATACCCCCCAGCTTGCTGGGGGGAGGAAAGTGGAGATTTGCCGAAGGCGAATAAAGCTGCTAGTATGGGATAAATGGGCTCTTTCAGGCGAATCAGGCACGCGATGTACGACCTCAAGTGTCACCTTGTTTGGATTGCGAAGTACATCAAGCTTCAGCATGTCGATCAACTCCGATTAGACCCTTAACGCTTTGCTTCTCGATGCCTCGTAACTTGCTACGGTTTTCTTGCTCGGCTATAGCGGGACAGTCTCCGATGATGTTGGTGGAGGAGCGTTATAATGGAAAAAGGTACTGAGGCCCTTCCAGTTGAGGATCTGTTTGCCGTGGTATCATGCTATCGCAGGCTAGCATTTGCCACGGCAACGCGACGATGCACTTCCCGACTTGCACGATTTGTAACGCACGCTTCGGGCGTCTCGGTTATATCTCGCTGACGTTGCAAAAAGATAACAATAATGTTATTCTTCTGCTATGAAATGGAGCACGTTTCTCGAGCGATTCAACGATTGCGCGGTAATTGAACCCGCCATGGTGTACGCAGGGGAGTCCAATCCCGATGCGCTCCAAGCACAACTGAGTCGATGGGTCAAAGCGGGACGCCTCATTAAATTGGCTCGTGGAAAGTATGCGCTCGCGCCTCCGTACAGAAGGGTCGATCTTCCCCTTGAACATGTCGCAAATCGCCTGATGTATCCGTCGTACATGAGCATGGAGAGTGCGCTCGCTTGGTACGATCTCATTCCAGAAGCAGTCGCTGTCGTGACTTCCGTGACGACAGCGCGTCCATGTGTGCTGGAAAATGTATTGGGAACGTTTCGTTATCGTCACATTCGACGAGGCCTATTCTGGGGATTTGCGTCGGAGAGCTTGCAAGGGCAAGAGTGCGTCATCGCTCTGCCGGAGAAGGCGATTCTAGATCTTTTCTACTTTCGATCGGGTGTGGCGACTGCCGAGGAGATTCAAGAAATGCGTTTTCAGAACCTGGATCGTCTCGATGAGAAACGGTTGTTGGCATTTGCGCGTCGAAGCGGCGTGAAGAAACTCATCACTGGGGCAGAACGTCTCTTGCAGTATCGAAGCGTTTTTCTGAAGGAGTACGATCTTTCATGAAGGATCGCGCCCTGCAACTTGCTGGCAAAGCCCCACCGGGGCAACAGAGGAACGTTTTGCGCGAATACCTGCAAGCACACGTTCTCTACTCCCTGCAATTGGTACGAGCGTTTGAGCGAATTGCTTTCGTTGGTGGAACGGCGCTGCGGTTTTTGTACGGGTTGCATCGATATTCTGAGGATCTCGATTTCTCCTTGGAGCATGCAAAAGGTTACAGCTTTGGTCGCCTTCTCAATCGGGTGGAGTCAGATTTGACCAATGCTGGATTCGACGTGACGATGCATCCACACGAAGGAGATCCCATTCACTCCGCATTCGTCAGGCTGCCCGGGCTGCTGTATGAAGCCGGACTGTCACCACATCGAACGGAGAAGTTGTCTGTGAAGATCGAGATAGACACCCGCCCGCCTGCTGGTGCAACTACGAAGACGACATTGATCAATCGCCACTTTCTTCTTGCCCTTCTCCATTACGACATCCCCTCGCTGATGGCGGGAAAATTGCATGCCTTGCTCGCACGGCCCTACACGAAGGGGCGAGACATCTACGACTTGCTCTGGTACCTCTCCCGCCCCGATGGTGCGGATCCGAATATTCGTTTGCTGCAAAATGCTCTGACTCAGACAGGGTGGAACGGTCCACAGGTGCGGGCGGGAAACTGGCGCGAGGTTATCGCTGATAAGATTGCTGGATTGGATTTTGGAAGGATTGCAGAGGACGCTGGACCATTCTTGGAAAGGCCCGAAGACCGGGCACTCCTTGCTCGTGAGATCATTCTCTCTGCGTTGCGCCAGGCGTAGAGGGCGTTGAACACTCCAAGTGATAGCGCTCTAGCGCAGGTGGATTAGAAACTCGACGTTCCCCTTCTCACCTTGGATGGGAGAGATCATGTCCGCAATGACCTTCCACGGTGTTTCCGCTTCGATGAACGCGCGGATCTCCGCGAGCACGGCATCGCGATCATCTGTGTTCTTTACCACGCCGTCGCCGGGCAGTCGATCTTTACCCACCTCGAACTGCGGTTTGACGAGGGCGATGATCTCGCCCCCCGGAGTGAGGATGTCGACAAGTGGTGGAAGCACAAGTTTCAGCGAGATGAACGATACGTCGATCGTCACGAGATCGACGTGTTCTCCGATGTCCTGCGGCACGAGATAGCGGGCGTTGATCCCCTCGTGTACGACGACCCGCGGGTGATTGCGCAGGCGGACGTCTAGCTGATCGTGCCCCACGTCGACGCTGTGCACCAGCTCTGCTCCGTGTTGCAGCAGGCAATCAGTGAACCCGCCGGTGGAGCTTCCGATGTCGAGGCAGCACTTGCCTGCCGGGTCGATGTCGAAGGTGTGCAAGGCCGCGGCGAGTTTCTCCCCGCCACGGCTGACGAATGGTTCGCGAGAGACAATCTCGATCTGCGCCTCGGGATCGATTGGATGCCCTGGTCGCAGGAGGATCTTCCCAGCTACACGAATTCTGCCAGCGGCAATCATCCGCTGTGCACGAGATCTGCTGCGGATCAAGCCCCGTTGCTTGATAACCTTGTCGAGTCTTTCCCTCATCCAGCGGCTGCCGTGACACGCTGACGCTGCTCCACGTACGCCTCGATCCCTGCTTTGAGGACCTCTACAGCGCGTATGAGCTTTGGCTCCTCCAGTACGTAGGCGATGCGTACTTCGTCGTTTCCTCTTCCTGGTGTGGCGTAGAAGCCTGCTCCAGGTGCGACCATTGTCGTCTCACCATCGAGGTTGAAATCGTTCATCATGAACTTGACGAACTCCTCGGAGTCATCGAGTTGCGGGAACTTGACGAACACGTAGAATGCCCCCTCCGGTGTGCGGCTGATCCCGCCGGGTATCGTCTGCAGTGCCTCGTACAGGGTGTCGCGGCGGGAATGGAACTTGGTCCTCATCGCGGCGATGTCTTCCTTGTAGTTGGGATCATTGAGGAACGCGACCAAGCCGAGCTGCTCGAACGTCGGCGCCGACAAACGGATCATGCACAGTTTGTCGATCGATTTCATCAACTCGCGATTGCGCGTAACGAGGGTTCCGATACGCGCTCCGCATGCCGAGAGGCGCTTGGAGATCGAGTCGACGAGGATGGCATTGTCGTGCAGCTCCGGGAACTCGAGGATGCTGACCGCCTCTCCTTCGTACATCAGCTCACGGTACGGTTCGTCGGAGATCACGTACAGATCATGCTTGATCGCCAGATCGGCAATGGACTGCATCTCGTCGCGTGTGTAGGCAACGCCGGTCGGATTGGATGGAGTGGAGAAGAGGATCGCCTTCGTGCGCGGAGTTACGAGCACGTCAATCTCTTCGATCGGAGGGAGGTGGAAGCCATCCTCGATCTTTGTCGTGATCGGGACGACCTTGATTCCGTTCATGAGCGCGTGTCCGTAGTAGTTAGGGTAGAACGGCTCTGGAATGAGCACCTCGTCACCGGGGTTGCACGTTGCCTGCAACGAGAAAGCGAACGCCTCGCTCCCACCGATGGTGACGCGCAGTTCATCCTCCGTCAGGGCGATCTCCATGTCGGAGTAGAAGCCAATGAGAGCATCGATTGTCACCGGGATCCCGCGCGCCGGGGCGTAAGAAAGGACATCAATCTTCGCGTTTCTGACCCCCTCCATAAACGAGCGCGGCGTGGGGATGTCCGGCTGGCCGATGTTTAAATGATAGACCTCTATCCCTCGTTTCTTAGCGGCGACAGCCAACGGGACAAGGCGTCGAATGGGCGATCCTTTCAGTTCTTTGGTTCGTTCCGATACATCAAGCATAGTGTAAGATCCACACCTCCGGGTGTACGGGAAGGTCGCCTGCAGTGATGGAGACCTCCGCGCTGCCAATTTCCACGATATTCTGCATCTGACTCGTGAACTTGTCCACCGAATCGATCGGGAAGTCCGCACCCAACACGTCGGTCTTGTAGTGCATGGGGAGGATCACCTTTACGTGCGGAAGTTGCGCCACGATGCCCGCTGCCTGCGCCGCATCGATCGTGAAGTATCCGCCAACGGGGATCATGACTGCCTCTACGTCAGCTAGCCGGGCCAGTTGTTCCGCGTTTAGCATGTGCCCCAGGTCGCCAAAGTGAGCGAACACTATTCCGTCAATAGCGAAGGTAAAGATCGTGTTCTCTCCACGCTTCTTCCCCCGCTCTTCGTCATGAAATGTTGCGATTCCCGTGAACTTGACGCCGTGTGCCGTGTGCTCTCCCGGGCCACGCACGACTTCTGGAGAGCCGGGAACACGATCAACAGCATTATGGTCGGAATGCTCGTGGCTCACCGTGACCACGTCGGCCGGGAAGCTGGGTGCCCTGTACGGGATGTGTTCGTCGTAGGGGTCCGTTATCACCTTTACATCTTTTCCCTCGATCAGAAAACACGAGTGTCCGATCCATGTTATCTTCATGTCTGCCTCCTTATTTCACTGTTTCGAGCATCATCTGTACGAGACTCGGGAAATCAATCCCCGCTGCTGCCGCGGCACGGGGAAGGTCGCTCATCGGTGTCATCCCCGGGTTGGTGTTCACTTCCAAGACGTACGGCGCCCCGTCATCTGCCAGGCGAATGTCCACGCGCGAGTAACCGGAGCACCCGAGCGCGCGGTGTGCCGCGAGGCTAATCTCCTTGACCCGCGCGGCAACCTGCCCGTCGAGCTGGGCGGGCACGATGAACTCCGTCATCCCCTCATCGTACTTGGCCGAGTAGTTGAAGAACCCTTCCCTGGGCACGATCTCCACGAGCGGCAGGGCCTGTTCGCCCTTTCCAGTATCGAGGATCGCTGCTGTCAGCTCGCGCCCAGGGATGTATCTTTCGATGATGAACGGGCCGAATTGCGCTGCTACATCCTCGGCACGCGCGAGAAGCTCCGTCTCGCTTTCTACGATGTGCACGCCGATGCTTGAGCCCTGGCTGATCGGTTTGATGACGAGGGGAAGGTCGAGAGCCTCAAGTGTGTCGGCGCAGAACGAAGGGATCTCCTGGTGATCGCTGCACACCCGGCCAGGTGGGACTGGAATGTTGTTGCGCGTGAGGATGTCCTTTGTCCGCTCCTTGTCCATCGCCCGTGCACACGCCTGTGGACGCGATCCTGGATAGGATATTCCTAATACATCGAGTAACAACGCGATCGTCCCGTCCTCTCCCGCCCCTCCGTGGAGGACGTTGAATACGGTGTCACCCTCTGTCAGGGCGGGAACGATGTCGTTCGCGTTATCGATGGCGACGAGCACAGAATCGCATCCAAGTTGTTGTAAAGCTGATTCCACGGTCTTACCTGAGATGAGTGACACTTCCCGTTCTGGTGAGTCTCCCCCCGCGAGAACAGCGATCCGTTTGTCGGTCACTTGCACCCTCCTTACCTCGCAGAGTATACTTACACGATTAAGCAGCAACAACGGAAGGAAACGGCATGCAGAGCGGTCATCGATTCGCTTTTCGAATTTGCTTGACACGCGCTGCAAGGCTTGGTATACTTCCGTTTGTAGTGACTGGTCATTGAAAAGTGGATAGCGTGGTAATGAGTTCCTCGTAAATGAGGAACCTTGTCAATTTTGAGTTAACAGTAAGGATCAAAAGCTAAAACTAAGAGAGTTTGATCCCAGCTCAGGATGAACGCTAGCGGTGCGCCTAACACATGCAAGTCGAGCGATCGAGCCAGACAGATTTTCCTTCGGGTTATGACGACTGGTGACGGAGCGGCGAACTGGTGAGTAACACGTGGTCAACCTGCCCTCTTGACGGGGATAACCTACCGAAAGGGAGGCTAATACCCGATATTGTTCAAACCCGATGGGGTTTGTTCCAAAGACGGTCCTGCCGTCGCAAGGGGAGGGGACTGCGGCCTATTAGCTTGTTGGTAGGGTAAAAGCCTACCAAGGCAATGATGGGTAGCTGGTCTGAGAGGACGATCAGCCACATTGGGACTGAGATACGGCCCAGACTCCTACGGGAGGCAGCAGTGGGGAATCTTTCGCAATGGACGAAAGTCTGACGGAGCGACACCGCGTGGGGGATGACGGCTTTCGGGTTGTAAACTCCTTTTCTGGGGGAAGAATAAGGTCGGGAGGAAATGCCCGTCCGATGACGGTACTCCAGGAATAAGCATCGGCTAACTTCGTGCCAGCAGCCGCGGTAAGACGAAGGATGCAAGCGTTATCCGGAATTACTGGGCGTAAAGGGCGTCTAGGCGGTTGGGCAAGTCACCTGTGAAAGCCCTCAGCTCAACTGAGGAACGTCAGGTGAAACTGCTCGGCTTGGGTGCAGGAGAGGAGGGTGGAACTCACAGAGTAGCGGTGGAATGCGTAGATACTGTGAGGTACCCCGATGGCGAAGGCAACCCTCTGGCCTGCTACCGACGCTGAAGCGCGAAAGCGTGGGGAGCAAAGGGGATTAGATACCCCCGTAGTCCACGCCCTAAACGATGTTCACTTGGTGTCGGTCACACATATAGATCGGTGCCGGAGCTAACGCGTTAAGTGAACCGCCTGGGGAGTACGGCCGCAAGGCTAAAACTCAAGAGAATTGACGGGTCCCTGCACAAGCGGTGGAGCACGTGGTTTAATTCGATGATAAGCGAAGAACCTCACCTGGGCTTGACATACTAGTGGTAGGAACCTGAAAGGGCGACGACCTCTACCTTCGGGTAGGGGAGCTAGCACAGGTGATGCATGGCTGTCGTCAGCTCGTGTCGTGGGACGTAGGGTTAAGTCCCGAAACGAGCGCAACCCTTGTCGTTAGTTGCCAGCGGGTAATGCCGGGGACTCTAACGAGACTGCTGGTGAATAGCCGGAGGAAGGAGGGGATGACGTCAAGTCATCATGTCCCTTATGCCCAGGGCGACACACATGCTACAATGGGAGGTACAAAGGGTCGCAATACCGTAAGGTGGAGCCAATCCATAAAAACCTTCCTTAGTTCGGATTGAGGTCTGCAACTCGACCTCATGAAGCCGGAATCGCTAGTAATCGCGGGTCAGCCATACCGCGGTGAATATGTACTCGGGGATTGTACACACCGCCCGTCACACCAACCGAGTGGGGGGTACTTGAAGTCGTCCTATCAAAGGGCGCCGAGGGTAACCTCCGCAAGAGGGGTGAAGTCGTAACAAGGTAGCCGTAGGAGAACCTGCGGCTGGATCACCTCCTTTTTAGGGAGTTTCAGACCAGCACACACTTTGACATGTATCACGCTATCCCTTTTCTCCCGTATTCCTTTCCTAAAGGTGACGCATGTTACCTTTTCTTACCGGGAACTTTACCTCTTGAAGCGTGTCTTTTCCTCGCAGCACTTTTGCAACTGAGCTACCCTTGACACGTTGTAACTTAAGGGGGTCACATGATGCAATCGGTTCGTGAGAAGACGAGTATTAAGGGCCTGTTAACGGGAATGGGCGAATCGATCGATGTGGAACGGGGGGAGACGATATTCCACCCCGGGACTCCCAGCAACGCCGTCTACCTTGTGGAAGAAGGAAGGATCAAGCTATCGTTTCTCGATGAGAGCGGCAAGACACTCACCATCGCTATCCTCGATCCCGATCAGATCTTCGGTGAGATGTGCCTTGTCGGAGAGAAACACCGTAGATATCTGGCCTCTGCAATCGAGGATTCTTTTGTGCGCCGGGTGAGCAAGAGAGACTTTGTCGATGCGGTGAACGCTGATCCATCCTATCTACAATTGATGCTCAAGCACTTTGCGGGTAGGGCGCGTGTCCTTGAGGAGACGCTGGAAGACTTCGCGTTCAAGGATATCCAAGCCCGCCTATCGCGGCAGCTCCTCAAGCTATCGGATGAGTACGGTGTGAAAACGAAGGATGGTATCCTGATAGGCTTTCAGCTCACTCACAAGGATCTGGCGGACATGATCGGCTCGGCGCGGGAGAACACGACCCTCGCACTCAATCGCTTTGCCCGTGAGGGCATACTCGATAAGAGCCGCTACCGCATCGTTATCAAGAACGAAGAGGGACTGCGCGAGAAGTGCCGTGCGCGTTCATGAGGCGATTCTATCATCATTCGTCTCCGAACGGCACCCCGTATTTGTTGTATGAGGCAACCTGAGATAGGGAATGACGCGGTTGTCCCACAGGTCGCTCTGCGTGTCCGATCGGAAGGAGCGCTGCCACGCTATACTTTGCTGGAACCTCCAGTTCAGGGCCCAACTGAGCACCCGAGGGAGTGTACGGCAAGGAGTACAGCCCTTCTTGCGTAGCCTGCAGTAGCATGTGCGTGATGGCGATCCATACCGAGGGGATAGCATAGGGAGCGCGCGGATCGAAGAAGACTGCGATCAGCACTGGTGCGCGCTCCAGAAACGGCTTGCTTGGGCTGATCGAGTGGGCGGCAAACCACCCGCGCAGTTTTTCATTGGCGTTCTCGTAGTATCTCTCCTCAGCAGCCTCACAGATTGAGCGAAGATTGTGTTTGATTGCTGGATCATCGACCACAACGAAGTGCCACGGCTGTCTATTCGCCCCCGATGCCGCCAAGCGCCCGGCGTCGACAATTCGCGAAATGGCTGCCGTCTCCACAGGCGTATCGAGGAAATCACGCGTACTCCGGCGATCGCGGATTGCTCGCAGAACTTGGCAATTACTATTTGTTGACATCTCTTAGCCCTCCTAACTTCCGATATTTTGCTATCATGCACGAATAAGGGCAACGATTTCCAGCAAAGCAATAACACTTAGCAGCTAGTGCTAAACCTCAAATGATACTACCAAAGATCAGGCCTTCCTGCATTATATTCAGCTTATCTAGTGGGGGCACGATGATATAGTTGGGTTCTTGTTATCACATCTTGTTGCTTGTATCAAGCTACCGCCATTATTGTGCGATGAGGGGGTTGACAAGCCGGGGCCAAAGCGGTATGGTAGTTCTGCAGTTCAATATGAGGAGGTGATAGTTCTGCGGAGGTTTAAGTTGTAAGAGATCGTCCAATAAGGAGGGACAATAGAATGAAGAAGCTAGTTGTTGGTGTTAGTTTGATCGCACTGTTAGCCCTGATTGTCGGTGTTGTGGGTTTAGCAAAAACCGTTCCAAACCCAGACACATTGATCTGGGCTGCCTACGGTGGCGTGGATACAGTGGATCCGTCCATCGGCTACGATGTCGAAGCCGCACGGGTGGTGCAGAATGTTTACGATCGGCTCGTGCGCTACAACGGCGCGAGTACTGACTTGATACCAGGATTGGCGACAAAATGGGACATCTCCACGGATGGTAAGACGTACACGTTCTACCTCCGCAAAGGGGTCAAGTTCCACGATGGTACGGAAGTCACAGCCAAGGATGTGAAGTTCAGCTTCGACCGAATGCTCAAGATCAACAAGGGGCCGTCCTGGATCTACACGCAGGATCTTGACCTCAACAGCGTGAAAGTGATCGACGCCTACACCGTGCAGATCACCCTGACGCACGCATACGCGCCGTTCCTGTACACGATCGCCTACGTGGGTGGATCGATCATGAACTCGACCCTCGTAATGTCACACGAGACAAATGGTGACCTCGGGCAGGCGTGGCTGCAGAAGAACGACGCCGGTTCTGGGCCTTATGTCATGACGCAGTGGGTACCGAACGTACAGGTTGTCTTAAAGAAATTCGCCGACTACTGGCAAGGTTGGGGTGGAAAGCACGTCTCGACCGTTATCATAAAGCCGGTGACCGAAGTCTCCGACCAGAAGATGATGCTTCAACGTGGGGACATAGACATCGCGGGCGGGATCGATGTCGATCAGATCCCAGCGATGCGGGGAAAGCCCGGAGTGACGATCTTCAAGGGTCCCAGCTTGGCGATCACCTACATCGGTTTCAACTGCCAGAAGAAGTACACCGATAACCCGTTGATCCGTCGGGCCTTCTCCTATGCCTTCGACTACGCGGGAGTGCTGCAGGGTGTACTAAGGGGGAACGCAATGCTCCTCCAGGGCCCTGTGCCGAAGGGTCTATGGGGACATGATGATAACCTGTTCATGTATCCGACCGACCTCAAGAAGGCGAAGGCGCTGATGGCGGCCGCCGGATATCCGGATGGTGGGTTCACGCTTACGTTCGCTTACTACACTGGAAGCGACATCAACCGCCGGCTCGGTCTTGCCTTGCAGGCTGCTCTCCAGGAGCTTGGAGTAACCCTGAAGATTCAGGGGTACACGCATGCCGCCTTCTACCAGCAGGTGACGAACGGTTGGAAAGATGCACCAGAGGTCTTCGCCTGGGGTTGGGTCCCGGATTACGCCGACCCTGATGACTACGTGTTCTCGATGTTCGCTACGCAAAACTGGGGAACGCCTGGGAACGCTACGTATTATTCGAACCCGGTTCTGGACAAAGCTCTTGCCGCCGCACAGGTCGCGACGGACCACCAGAAACGCGTTGAGTTTTACATGCAGGCACAGGCGCTGATCGTGAGCGATGCTCCTTGGATCTTCGTCTATCAGAATGAGCGCTTCCTCGCCATGCGCGATTGGGTGAAGGGCTTTGCTGAGACGTACAACCCGATGCTCGAACGAATGCCTAATTTCTATAACCTCTACAAAGAAGGTTAACACTCAAGTATTTCTTGCCAAGGGGGGGCGCGTTGCCTCCCTTGGCTTCTAAAAAACCATGGGCCTACAGATCTACATCATGCGGAGGATTCTTCTTGTCATCCCGGTGCTTATCGGGATGACTCTCATCACGTTCACCGTCTCGCATCTCATTCCCGGCGATCCAGTTGCCCTCTCCCTTGGGCCGCATGCACACAAGGATCAGATTGTCGCCTATCGCCATGAACTCGGTCTCGACAGACCGATCTACGTGCAGTACGTGATTTACCTGAAGGACCTGTTCCACGGCGACTTCGGCAAGTCCCTCACCACGCATCGCCCGGTTGCGGAAGACTTGCGCGAGTATTTCCCAGCGACGTTTGAGCTTACTCTCCTTGCTTTGGCAATCACCGTGTTCATGGGGATTCCATTGGGGATCATCTCGGCGGTGAAGCGGAACCAGTGGCTTGATCATATCTCGCGTATCTTCTCCCTTACAGGGGTATCGGTGCCCATCTTTTGGTTGGGGCTGCTGCTGCAGATGGTCATATCCTATCGGCTGGGATGGCTCCCGATGAACGGGCGCGTTGGAGCGCAGATCTTGGCTTCTCATCCGCTCCATACGATCACGGGGCTGTACATCTTCGATTCCCTGTTCACCGGGAACTGGCCCGTGTTGGGGAGTAGCTTGGCGCATATCATTCTCCCGGCGATCACGCTCTCTTACGCTTCCTTGGCGGTCGTAACGCGAATGGTGCGATCGAGCATGCTCGATGTGATGGAGCAAGAATACGTGCGTACTGCGCGTGCAAAGGGTCTCATTGAGTCGGCTGTCATCTACAAGCATGCGCTGAAGAACGCACTCATCCCGACTGTGACAGTGATTGGCCTCACTTTTGGTATGCTCCTTGGTGGTGCCTTTCTCACGGAGACGATCTTCTCCTGGCCGGGAATGGGTCGCTACGCCGTAGGAACAATTACCTCGCTCGATTTCCCGGCGATAATGGGGGTGGCGCTGATCGTGGCGATCGCCTATGTTACGGCGAACCTCCTCGTTGACGTGTTCTATGCGTTAATCGACACACGGATTCGCTACAGCTAGGAAATGAATATGGCCAAAATGGATAATAGCGTTGGGGGAGGAAAACGAAGCTCGCGGCGACGTCTGATCCTGCGCGAGCTCTTCCGTTCTCCGCTCGTGGTCTTCGGTATTGCTGTGGTGCTGAGTGTGGTCGTGATCGCCATCTTTGCCTCTTATATCGCCCCGTACAACCCCTCCCAGATCAACTTCAGTGCGGTGACCGCTCCCCCCTCGGGGGCACATCCCTTCGGAACGGATGACATGGGACGGGACATTCTGAGCCGTGTCATCTACGGATCGCGCATCGACCTCATGGTCGGTCTCTTGACCATTCTTGGCGCGGTGGTAATCGGTCTTCCCATCGGTGCAATCGCGGCCTACCGCGGCGGGTGGGTGGACGAGGTGATCATGCGGATCACCGACATGTTCCTCGCCTTCCCATCGTTGGTGTTAGCGATGGCCCTCGCTGCAGCGCTAGGGCCGGGATTGATCCATGCAATGGAGGCGATGCTGATCACCTGGTGGCCGTGGTACACGCGTCTCATTCGGGGTCAAGTGCTAGCGATAAAGACCAATACCTACGTTGAGGCGGCAAGGGCGGTAGGGGCAAATGACTTTCGCATTATTCTGCGCCATGTCCTGCCAAATTCTCTCTCCCCGATCATCGTTCAAGGGACGATGGACATCGGAAATGCGATCCTCACCGCAGCGGCGCTGAGCTTCATCGGCCTCGGTGCGCAGCCGCCGCAGCCGGAGTGGGGGGCGATGATCACCATCGGCAGGAACTACATCCAACAGTACTGGTGGATGGCCACCTTCCCCGGCCTAGCGATTCTCCTCACAGTAATCGGGTTTAACTTGTTTGGCGATGGACTGCGCGACAGCCTCGATCCACGCCTGCAATAATCATCGAACAAAGAAACGGGCCCGACCTTTCTTAGGTTGGGCCCGTTATCACTCTCTGAGGCTACAAAATAGTGTAGATTACATCTCTGCGAGTCTCTTATACTCCTGATAACGCTCCTTATACTCAGCTTCGAGGCGTGCGTGCAGCCGTTCTGCCTCGCCCGGAAACGTCTTTACAAGGCTTGAGTAGCGTACCTCGCCCATCAGGAATTCGTGGAAGTCGCCTGTCGGTTCCTTGGAGTCGAGGATGAACGGGTTCTTCCTCTGTGCCTTCAGGAGCGGGTTGTAGCGGTAGAGTGGCCAGTAGCCGACTTGCACCGCCAGCTTCTCTTCCTCCTGCGATTTTCCCATCCCTTTCTTCAGGCCCTGGTTGATGCACGGGGCGTAGGAGATGATGATGCTTGGACCGGGATAGGCCTCGGCCTCCAGGAATGCCTTCAGACACTGGTTCATGTTCGCCCCCATCGCCACGGAGGCGACGTAGACGTAGCCGTAGCTCATGAACATCCGCCCGAGGTCCTTCTTCTTCGTCTTCTTGCCGGAGGCGGCAAACTTGGCCACCGATCCGGTCGGTGTCGCCTTGGACGACTGCCCGCCAGTGTTGGAGTATACCTCGGTGTCCATGACCAGGACGTTCACGTCCTTGTTCATCGCCATAACGTGGTCGAGGCCGCCGTAGCCGATGTCGTACGCCCAGCCATCCCCACCGAAGATCCAGATCGACTTCTTGGTTAGAAGGTCCTTCATCGACAGGATCTGTTTGAGCGTATCGTTGCTTCCCGCAGCGCTTTCTAGCAGGGAGACGAGCCTGGTACCGGCGACGCGCGACCCCTCTGCGAGATCCTTGCTTGCCAGCCACTCGTTCAATGCGGCCTTGACCTCCGCTGAGACGTCGCTAGCGATCGCGTCTGAGACAAGGCGCGAGAGGTGAGCGCGGCGGGCAGTGAAGGCGAGGTTCATTCCGAACCCGTACTCGGCGTTGTCTTCAAACAGTGAGTTTCCCCACGCTGGCCCGTGACCGTTTTTGTTTACGCAGTACGGCGCAGCCGGGGCGGAGCCCCCGTAGATCGAGGAGCATCCGGTGGCGTTGGCGATCAACATCCGGTCGCCGAACAGTTGCGTGGCCAGCTTGACGTATGGCGTCTCGCCGCAGCCGGGGCAAGCCCCCGAGAACTCGAACAGCGGCTGGCGGAACTGGCTTCCCTTCACTGTCTCCGGGCCGATGACGTCGTCGTGTACCGGAAGTTGTGATGAGAACTGGTGGTTCTTGACCTGCACCTCGGTTTGGGAGGCGAGCGGTTTCAGCGTGAGAGCCTTCTCTCCCTTCATCCCTGGACAGACATTGGCGCAGTTACCGCAACCGGTGCAGTCGAGCGTGCTCACCTGAACCCGGAAGTTGAATCCCTCCAGGCCCTTTCCCTTGGCGGGGATGGTGGCAAAGCCTGACGGCGCACTTGTCAGCTCCTCTTCCGTTGCCAGCACCGGCCGGATAGCCGCGTGTGGGCAGACGAAGGAGCAGAAATTGCACTGGATGCAGTTATCCGGGTTCCACGCGGGGACGCTAATTGCTACTCCGCGCTTCTCATACTGGCTCGTGGCGGTGGGAAACGTCCCGTCCGGACCGGTCCAGTCGTACTTGCCATCGAGCTCCACGGCGAATGCGCTCACCGGGAGTTCATCTCCCTCTTGCAGTTCCATTGGGCGCATTACCTTGATCACCCATTCGGGGATGTGCTTCTGATCTTCTCCGTCCGATCCGGAGGCCGATGCCCACGCCGCTGGTACGTTGACCTCAACGAGGTTGTCCAGCGCGGCATCGACGCCGGCGTTGTTCATCTGCACTACCTTCTCTCCCTTCTTGCCATAGGCTTTGACGATCGCCTCCTTGAGGTGGGTGATCGCTTCGTCGACCGGCAGAACACCGGCCAGCTTGAAGAAGACGGTCTGCATGATCATGTTGATCCGCCCGCCGAGGCCGACTTCGCTGGCCAGTTTGACCGCATCGATCGTGTAGAACTTGAGGTGCTTCTCGGCGATCGTGCGCTTCAGCGATGCCGGCAGGTTCTTATCGAGTTCATCGCCGGTCCACGGACAGTTGAGGACGAACGTACCGTTGTCTTTGATCCCCGCCAGCAGATCGTACTTGTGCACGAAAGCCGGGTTGTGGCAAGCGATGTAGTCGGCGTTCTTCACGAGATACGGCGACTGGATGGGCTCCTTTCCGAAACGTAGGTGGGACATGGTGATCCCGCCCGACTTCTTGGCGTCGTAGGCAAAGTAGGCTTGTGCGTAGAGATCCGTGTTGTTCCCCACGATCTTGATCGCGCTCTTGTTCGCCCCGACGGTCCCGTCGGCACCCAATCCCCAGAACTTGCACTGTATCGTCCCTTCTTGCGCCACGTCGATCTCCGGTTTCATGGGAAGTGAGGTCCCCGTGACGTCGTCGATGATTCCCACAGTGAAGTGGTTCTTGGGAGAATCTTCCTTCAGGTTATCAAATACGGTTCTGACCATCACCGGGGTGAAGTCCTTCGATCCCAGGCCGTAGCGGCCACCGACGACAAGGCGATCGTCCCCTCGTTCTTTTAGCGTGGTGGATACGTCCTTGTACAGCGGCTCGCCATCGCTTCCCGATTCCTTGGTGCGATCGAGGACACAGATCCGCTGTACGCTCTTCGGGAGGGCCTGCAGGAAGTGCTCTGCCGACCACGGGCGGTAGAGGCGAACCTTCAACACGCCCACCTTCTCTCCTTGCGAGGCCAGGTAATTGACCGTTTCCTCGGCGACGTCGCACGATGAGCCCATCAGGATAACAACACGATCGGCATCCGGCGCACCGGCATAGTCGAACAGATGATACGATCGACCGGTGAGCTCGCTCACCTGTTTCATCATCTCGGCGACGATTCCCGGTGTAGCGATGTAGTACTTATTTGCTGCCTCACGGCCCTGGAAGTAAATGTCCGGGTTCTGGGCCGAACCGCGCAAGTGTGGATGCTCCGGATTCATCGCTCGCTTGCGAAACGCCTCGATCTCCTCCCACGGGGCGAGCTTGGCCATTTCGTCGTAGTCGAGCACGTCGACCTTTTGGATCTCGTGAGAGGTGCGGAAGCCGTCGAAGAAATGGACGAATGGGACCTTGGAGCGCAGCGCCGACAGGTGGGCGACGAGGGCCAGGTCCATCACTTCCTGCACCGAGGCCGAGGCGAGGAGGGCAAATCCCGTCTGGCGCGTGGCCATAACATCGGAGTGGTCGCCGAAGATGGACAGGGCGTGCCCCGCCACAGCGCGCGCCGAGACGTGGAACACTCCCGGCAGGAGCTCCCCGGCGATCTTGTACATGTTGGGGATCATTAGGAGCAGCCCCTGCGACGCGGTGAATGTTGTTGTCAACGCGCCGGCGACAAGGGCTCCGTGCACCGCCCCTGCTGCACCCGATTCCGCCTGCATCTCCGTTACCTGCAGTTCCTGGCCGAAGATGTTCTTACGCCCGTGCGCCGCCCAGGTATCGGCGACCTCGCCCATCGGCGAACTTGGGGTGATCGGGTAAATAGCGGCAACGTCGCTGAACGCGTAAGCAACGTGTGCTGCCGCCGTATTCCCGTCAATCGTCATCATGTGTTTCTCTGCCATATCCTTCTTCCTCCTCAAAATTAGCAGCATTTATAGGTCACACAGTCACGATTGTAACCCTCCACTTTGCCTTGCACAACGAGGAGACGAACCTTCTTACCTGGACTGCAGCCATTGGCTTCGAGGGCCGATAAAAGCGGCGATTGTTTCTGGGCTCCCTCCAAAGGTTTGATTGGAGAACAGGAGTCGATATACTTTAATGTAACGCCGATGAACAATAACACACCTTTATGGCGGAATCGTAACTTCGTCCTTGTCTGGGCAGGGCAGAGCCTCTCGATGTTTGGCAGCCGGTTGACCTACATCGCGCTTCTGTGGTGGGTGCTTGAGAAGACCGGATCAGCGGCCGCACTTGCTGGTGTGGCCATTGCTTCGGCCCTTCCAACCCTCTTTCTTGGACCGATCGCAGGGGTATTCATCGATCGGCTCGACCGCCGCAAGCTGATGCTGGCGATGGACTTGGTGAACGGTATCATCATAGGTACCGCGGCCACTCTACTGTTGATCGGTAGATTGCAGGTGTGGGAGATCTACCTCTTCACCGCTCTTGCCTCCACGGCGACTCTCTTCCATCGTCCGTCGCTTCAATCTTCGATCCCCAACCTGGTGCCAGGGGAACAGTTGACGAAGGCGAATTCCCTCTATCAGATTTCTGCAGGTGCCGCCGGGATCGCCGGACCAGCGGTCGGGGGAATACTTGTTGGGATGATCGGGAGCGGTCCGACGATGTGGGTCGATGCGTTCACGTTCTTGATCGCCGCGCTCTCTCTTCTTGCATCCTCCTTCCCCTCACCGCGAATGCGTGCGGGGAAAGGCTTGAGTTCGGTCTTCTCCGATGTCGCCATCGGTTTCAGGTTCCTCTACGAGCGTAAGGTCCTGTTCTTCATGCTCCTCCTCTTTGCTCTCATAAACTTCATCCTCGCCCCGACAAGCATCCTCTTTCCGATAATGGCCAAGGATGTTCTCCATGCAGGTGCACGCGGGTTTGGCCTGTTCGGCTCCGCTCTATCCGTGGGGATAGTCATCGGCGGTCTGCTCACCGCCCGGATGAAGCGTTTGCGGCGCCACGGTCTGCTGATCATCGGCGGGTTAACCCTCCTTGGAGCGATGCTCTCAGTATTCGGGCTGTCGCGGGGGATGAGCCTTTCAGTCGTCTCGCTGGGATTGGTCGGCTTTGCCGTGGCGATCGTCAACATCATTGAGGCGGTCATCTTCCAGACGCGCGTGCCAAACGCGCTGCAAGGGCGCGTCTTCGCGGCGCAGTCGGCGATCACCGACGGTCTGCAGCCGATCTCCCTTGCTGCCACCGGCGCGATCCTCACCCTAATCACCGCGCCGACGATCATCGTTGCGTGCGGGATTGCGGCCGCGCTTGCGGGCCTAGGGGCACTTGCCGTGCGTGGGATGAGGAATCTCTAAAGGCGCTCTTGGGGGAATCTATCGTTTGCGTTGCGACGTCAGGGGAGATATGCTAGAGCCTGTTATGAAAATGGACTACGTAATGATATTGAATAACGAATGGATTGCGGGTTTGCGCCACCGATGTCTAAGACATACTCTTGCTAGGCATAATAAAATTGAAATCTCAAGAGCAAGGAGGCACGAAAATGAAGCGACTTGCGAAAACGTTACTCTTGATCGTGATGGTGGTGTCTTTATTTGTCGCCATTGCGGCAGTAACAGTGTCGGCCAATCCGATTCACGTCGGTGGAGGACCGAGGCTCACTTCATCCAGCCCGATACATGTCGGCGGTGGGCCGCGATTGACCACGGACAGCAGCCCGATCCACGTCGGTGGTGGTTGAGAGAAGTCTCTGAGAAAAGGGGTCCGGCGTGGCCGCGGGCTTAACGATCGTTCGGAAATCTGACCGGCGAGAGCATATAGGGAAGAAGGCGACCACGCTGGACCTACTCGTTCAGCAAGGAGCGTTCGATGTTACCCGGCAGCACATACCTGCCGGGAAATATTTTTACCTCGATGCGGCGAGTGACTGGGAAGGCTTTGAATTCATCTACGTTCTCAGTGGTGTGCTGCGTATTACGGATGATGATGTTCTCCTGCACGTCGGCGATTATATCTATCATCACGGTCTCTCACAACGGGCCCATTTCCAGGTGGAACAGGACGTTGAACTTCTCCTGATCTCCTCTCCCCCGAGCTTCCACCTAATGCGCGATGAGATCCAAGAGATCCTGGAGCTTGCACGCTCGGTTGAGGAGAAGGACGAGGAAACGGAAGGGCATTGTCATCGCCTGGAGCGGTTGGCGATTGCAACAGGCGAGAAGGTCAATCTGAACGGCGATCAGTTGATCACCCTCTCGTATGCCGCGTACCTGCACGATGTCGGTAAGGTCAAGGTTCCGGATGAGATTCTTAATAAGCCAGGGCCTCTAACAGATGAGGAATGGGTGGAGATGCGCAGGCATCCCGAGTACGGTGCGCGGATGCTCGAGGGCAAGGAATTCCTACGCGATGCAGCGAAGGTAGTGCGTGCTCATCACGAGCGCTACGACGGGAGTGGATATCCGCGCGGCCTTGCCGGTGATGACATTCCGATCGAGGCGCGGATCATCGCTGTCGTCGACGCGTACGATGCGATGGTCTCCGACAGGCCGTATCGAAAGGCCCTTTCCAAGGAAACAGCGATTGCTGAGCTAAAAAAGAATGCAGGCTCTCAATTTGACCCACAGGTCGTTCGTGCTTTCTTGCGCGTGGTCAACGTAAGTGGTGGGGATCCCGATGTGGCGTAGGCTGCTTAGAGGGAGGGCGAGGCACTTTATCTTTCTCCTCTCGATGGGGTTAGTAGTTGGAACGCTGGTGGGAGCCGGGTTTCACGATGTGCTGTTCGGGCTTACCACGGGCGTTGTCATGGGATTGGCCCTCGCGCTTCTGTTCACACTGCAAGCAAAGTGACCCCGCACTCTGATGTAAGTGCGGGGCCAGTATTCACTTGATTGTTCTATTTAGAAGTCCTTCAACAGTGAATCCAAGGTGGGTAGTCCGATCTCCTGCAGCTCGTAGCGCACGCGAGTTACAGGCACCTTAAATGAGATCAAGCGCGAGAGATCGATCGGCGTACCGATGACTACAGCGTCACAGTCGACGCGATCAATCGTCTCCTGCAGGTCCTTGATCTGCTGGTCGCCGTATCCCATCGCCGGTAGGAGATGCCCAATCTTGGGGTACTTGTTGTAGGTATCGGTGATCGAGGCGACGGTGTAGGGCCGCGGATCGATGATTTCGCTTGCGTTGAACCGCTTGGCGGCGATGGTGCCGGCACCGTACTTCATCCCACCGTGCGTGAGCGTCGGTCCGTCCTCGATGACGAGTACCCTATGGCCGCGGATGACGGAGGGATCATCGACCGTAATTGGCGACGCGGCCTCGATGATGCGCGCTCTCGGATTGACGCCGGTCACGTTGTGGCGCACGAACTGGATGTCATCGAAAGATGCGGTATCCACCTTGTTGATCACCACGATGTCCGCTGTGCGCAAGTTGACGATACTTGGGTAGTAGAGGAGCTCGTGCCCGGCGCGGTGCGGGTCCACAACGACGATAGAAAGATCGGGCTTGTAGAAGGAAAAGTCGTTGTTTCCCCCGTCCCAGATGACGATGTCCGCCTCTTCCTCGGCCTTACGCAGGATCTTCTCGTAATCCACACCGGCGTAGACAATCGTTCCGTTATCGATGTGCGGCTCGTACTCTTCACGCTCCTCGATCGTGCATTCATACTTATCGAGGTCGGCGTACGTCGCGTAGCGCTGCCACTCCTGCTTCACGAGATTGCCATAGGGCATCGGATGGCGGATGACGGCTAGTTTCTTGCCACGCGCCTTGAGGATCTCGCTCACGCGCCTGGTCGTTTGGCTCTTCCCCGAGCCCGTGCGGGCAGCAGTGATCGAGATCAGTGGTTTCTTCGGTTCGACCATGGTCGACTTGGTTCCCATCAGCATAAAATTGGCGCCGGCTGCGTTGACGAGCGCGGAACGCTCCATGACGTATTGATTGGTGACGTCGCTGTAGGCGAAGACGACGAGATCGACATTCTTTTCTGCGATCAGTTTCTCCAGGTCGGATTCCGACTCGATCGGGATGCCGTTTGGGTAGAGTTTCCCGGCCAGCTCTGCGGGATACATTCGCCCCTCGATATCCGGGATCTGCGTCGCCGTGAACGCCACTACGTCGTACTCATCGTTGTCGCGAAAATAGACGTTAAAGTTGTGAAAATCGCGCCCTGCCGCCCCCATGATGATGACTCGCTTCTTCATCCCATCACTCCTTTTGCACATCAGGTGTGGCATTATACCGAGAGTGACGAATGGCCTTCAAGGGGCTTGTATCCGGGGAGGGAGCGCGATTATGATTAGGGTGATATGTCACTTGCCAACAAGATAACCATTGCCCGTGCGACCTTGATTGTCCCGATTGTTATCTTCCTCACCGCTGGGAGGCGCGAGGTAGCCCTGGCGCTGTTCCTCGCTGCCAGTGCCGGTGACGTACTCGATGGCATGATGGCGCGCAGCAGGCACGAGGTGAGCGCGCTGGGCAAGGTCCTTGATCCGGCGGTAGATAAGGCCCTCTATGCATCGCTTGTCGTCTCACTGTGGACGATGGGAACGATTCCCCTGTTATGGCTCGTGCTGTTTTTCGTCCCGCAGGTGGCGCTGGGCATTGGTGCGCTCTTCCTTCATTTCCTGGCGAGGAAGGTGCAGGGATCGCGCATACTGGGAAAGGCGGCTTCCGTACTCACGTTCCTCGCGATGAGCCTAATGCTCGCCAACGTAGGCTATGGCACTGTCCTGTTTTACGTCGCTGTTGGCACAACTTACCTTGCAGGAGTAGACTACCTAATTGGAGCAATGAGAATCTCTCATCAAAAGTGAAGGTCGTTTGCCATGTCATCGAGCGATATCTCCTGCGGAATAGCAAATTCAGGCGGCACTGGAGCTGAGAATGACATGTATTCTCCGGTCTGAGGGTGTGTGAACTCCAGACGCCAAGCGTGCAACATCAATCGCGTACCAGCGTGCCCGTAGAGCATATCACCGATGATCGAGTGATTGATGTAGCGCATGTGGATGCGTATCTGATGCGTACGTCCCGTGCGCAGGTGCACCATGAGGAGACTGGAATCAGTGCTCCTCTTCAGAACGCGAAATTCCGTTTGAGCGCTTCGTCCCTGGGGATTAATCGCCATTCGGCGAGGGTTGGCCGGATCGCGTCCGATGGGGGCGTCGATCATCCCTTCTTCCTCGTTCACGCTCCCTTCCACTTTAGCGATGTACAGCTTGTGGACCGTGCGCGCGGCGAACTGTTCCTTCAGCGAGTGCATCGCTTCTGCAGTCTTGGCAACGACGATCGTACCACTTGTATCCTTATCCAGGCGATGAACGATCCCCGGACGTGTCGGGTCGTCGTCGATGGGCAGATCGCGATTGACAAGGAGCCCCTCCACCAGAGTGGGGGCATTCTGCCCCGCGCCAGGGTGAACGATGAGTCCGGGCTGCTTGTTGATAACAACGATAAAGTCGTCCTCGTACAGAATATCGAGATCGATGGCCTTGGGAACGAGGCCCTCCTCCTCTGGCAGCAGGCATGATACCCTCTGATTCGATCGAATACGGTACGAAGGCTGGGTGATCACTCTTTCTCCCACTGTTACGTGCCCTTTGCGGATCAGCCGCTGGAGCGTGCTCCTGGAAATATCACGCATGTTTCCGGCTAGGTAGCGATCGAGTCGTTGCCCGCTTTCGGATTCTGCTACCGTTGATTCTGTATGGCTCATTATGCCCCTATTGTTTGCCGATGTTGCTGTAGCGTATAATACGAGGATCATGTGAAGAATGGAAGCGCACTGGAGAGCGGGGCGGCCGCTTGCCTGCCGGTGGGTGCTGTTCTTCTTTAGGAAGGAGAGTGAACCGAAGCCTTATTCGGGATGAGATGAATATTGCGTTCATAGAAGCCTTGGAAGAGATGGCAAAAGAGAAGGGAGTCCCGCGCGAGGACCTGTACGATGCCATCCGACAGGGCCTGGCGGCGGCCTACCGCGAGGAGCACCACACCGATCCTGATAGTGAGGTCGATGTGGAAATCGACCAGCATTCAGGGGATATCTTCATCAATGGTGAGCGAATTGAGTTGGCTAAATTTGGTCGCATCGCCACGAAGAAGGCAGAGGAAGCGATTCGTCAGGCAATAACGCGCACGAGGCGTGATATCGTGTATAACCTATACATCAACCGAGTCGGTGAGATCATCAGTGGCTCGATTCATCGCTTCGAAGGCAAGGACGTGTGGGTTAACCTAGGAGAGGCAGAGGCCATCTTGCCCAACTCGGAGCGCATCCCCGGAGAGCGCTATCATGCGGGCGATCGGCTGCGGACGTATCTCGTCAGCGTCGAGCGGACGCAGGGTGACCCGCGCGTCCTCCTGTCTCGCGCCCATCCCGAGTTTGTTCATCAGCTTCTGCGGTTGGAGGTTCCTGAGATCGAAGAAGGCACGCTTGTGGTGCGCAGGATAGCTCGTGAGCCCGGGCGTCGCAGCAAGGTGGCGGTTGAGTCTCTTGACCCGAACGTCGATGCCGTTGGGACCTGTGTCGGAGCCGGAGGCGCACGTGTGCGGGTCGTAACTCGCGAACTCTCGGGAGAAAAGATTGATCTCGTTCGCTGGAGCGATTCTGTGGAGCAGCTTCTTAAGAATGGCCTTGAGCCGGCTTCCGTTATCTCCGTTGACCTCAATGAGAAGACCCACCATGCCAAGGTGATAGTTCCAGATGACGAACTCTCCCTAGCGATAGGAAAGGGAGGGCAGAATGTCCGCCTGACCGCAAAGCTGGTCGGGTACGACATCGAGGTGACCAGCCCTAGCGAGGAGGCCAGCTAGGCGGTCGCGTATGGTGAGGATGAGACCGACCAAAAAGCGGGCCTTTTACCGCATCTTTCGCATCAGCAGACGATATGCCTGGTGGGTGGTGATAGCGTCTGTCTTGATCACGGGGGCTGCTGGTTACTACGTGCGCAACATCCCCATCCATGGGTCATTCCTGGATCTGCTTCCACAGAACGATCCATTGATTGATAACTATCGACACACGGAGGAGTCGCTGTTGCAGAGCGACTACTTGGCCCTTCTCGTCTCATTAGATTCTCCGAGCGCCATGAGCGAGAAAGAGCGTGCGGACAGGCTTCTCTCTGTTGCGCAACAGATTAAGACGCAGCTTGACAAGGATCCGGAGTTTACTGAGGTTACTTACACACGCGAACTTGCCCCGGAGATTCCAGATCAGTACCTCGTGCTCTATCGCCTGAACAAGGATGAGCTTGCCCAAATCGAGGCGAGTGTTGAGTCCGCTGAGAAGACGATCTCCGGATCAGAACGCACTGCCCCCCTATTAACCACCGACATTGTCACCGCTTACCGCAAGGTGAATGATGCGTTTACGAAGGCCCTGTACAGTGGAGAGGCCACAACTACCCTATCCGACCAGAACGGGATCGCCGCAGTCAAGGCTCAGCTTGCTGGGCTCACGTCCCTGAACACGGGAATTATCGCAACCATCGACAATCTGGGCGGCCTTTCCAAGGTAACTGCAGACGTACGGGAAATCAAGAAGGTATTCGCTCCGTCGGCAGAGCAGATTGTGCGCAAACCAGAGCCGTTCTTCTCCAGTGACCACACGAAGCTTCTCATCAACGTGCTCCCTCGCTATCCCTCCGACCGCGGCGTGACGTACTGTGCGCACGTGATGACGAGATTGCAGGCGGCGTTGTCTCAGGTCGACCTGCAGAAACTTGGAGTGACCGTTGGTGTGACCGGGACGTACGCGTTCAACACGGAGACGCACTTGGTGATCAATTCCGACATGCTGCGCAGCACAATCATCTCCTCGATCGGGGTATTAGTAATACTCTTCTTAGGCTTCGGCTCCATCTTTTACAGCATTGTCGCCCTCATACCTCTCCTGATGAGCGTCGTTCTCACCATGGCCTGGGCGAAGTTCGCCGTGGGTGGATTCAATCTGGTGACTACATTCCTCCCAGCACTTGTGCTTGGAATAGGGATCGACTACAGCATACATCTAATATCTCGATATGCGGAAGAACGGAGCAAGGGGACCTCGTTTAACCGTGCCCTCTACCTGACTGTGTGGAAGAAGGGAGAGGCGTCGCTTATTGGTGCCCTGACAACAGCTATCGTCTTCCTCGGCCTTCTTCTTGCGCGCTCGCGAGCCCTGTTTGATATGGGCGTGATTACCGGCATGGGCGTTCTCCTCTCCTTTGTTACTACGCTCTTCCTTCTTCCGTCGTTGGTCACGCTCTTTCACTTCTTGTTTCGCTTTCACCATCGAGAGAGCGTGATCAACTACGCACCTCATCTGACCCGTTTCTTCCAGTTTGTCACCGGAAAGGCGCGGGCGATATTCGTCATCGTCCTTATCTTGACATTCTTCATTGCTTTCCAGGCTGCACAGACTCACTTTGTCTTCTCCAGCAACGATTTGGTCCCACGTGTGAAAAGCCAGCAGGTGCTGCAGAATGTACTGAGAGCATTTGGGGAGAAGAGCACTCGCATTGGCGACTACTACACGTTTTTTGCCAAGGACGAAAAAGATCTTACGAACATCGTCAGCCATCTGAAGAAGAGCGACCTCGTAAAGGGAATAGACTCTGCGTTGAGTCTGCTTCCTGTAAATCTAGCGCAACAGAAGAAAGTGCTCGATAACTTGAACATAGCCTCATACATCGATCAATTAGGCATCATCGACCGTAGCTTGAGCGAGAGAGCATCCGCGCAAACGCAGATAAGGACTTTGCTGGCTCAGTTTGGCTTTCTGCAGTACATCTCTGCGATGAACGGTGAGCCGCAGCTTGCCCTCAGCGCTGATGCGATCCAGGCGCAATTGAAAACGGTGCAGAACAGGCTCAATGCGATAGATGTTCCCGTGGCGCAGAAGGAGATCTCCGCTCTTAAGGAGGAGCTAGTTGGCCTGAACCAGAGCCTCACTGATGTGAAGGATCTTCCTCCTGCACAGACGCTATTGCGCGACATTGTCATGTCTCTTCCTGAGGGAATCAGAGCGCGTTTCCTTGCTCCCGATGGCAGCTATATCATTCAGGCACGCATGGTCAGGACAATCTATCAAGAAGGGAATATGCAGAAGTTCAACACCTATGCCGCTTCGTTTGCCGATAGATTCTTCGGTATGCCGCTTGTGGCGGGGAAACTTGAGGATTACATGCGGCGTGATTTCCTGGTATCGACAGCATTTGCAATAGTAATGATCATGATCATGCTGTGGCGTAGCATGGGTGGGTGGGTACGTGCACTGATCGCTGCTTCTCCGCTTATCCTCGGGTATGTGTGGATGCTCGGTGGGATGCGTCTGTTGCATGTGGACTTCAACTTCATCAACATTACGATATCGCCGTTGTTGATTGGTATAGGCGTGGATGACGGGATTCACATCATCCATCGTTACCTCGAGGAGCGGTCGATCTTGCCCGATGGAGCTGTTGAACGAGCGGGACGGATGACGACAATGGCGATCATTGTTACTTCGCTTACGACGATGCTTGTCTTTGCTAGTTTACTGATTGCGCGCACTCCGGGACTGCGTCTCCTTGGTGTGTCAGCATTGCTCGGTATCGGGTTCACGCTTCTGTTCAGCCTTATCTTCCTCCCCGCTGTTTTGCATATCGGAGGAGAAAAACGGGTATAATGAGTAGTTACTTTGGGAGTGACAGGCGTACAAAGGACGGAAAATAATGGGTTTAATAGGCTATATCGGGCTGGGATTGTGTGTCATTGCTGGAGTTGTAGCCGGATATCTTATCGGGAGCGTGCCGCGGCGACGTCAGGAAGAGGAGTACCTGCGCCAGGCGCATGAAGAGGCTGAACAGCTGAAGGCAACTACGCTTCTCGATGGACAGCGCGAGATTCAGAAACTACGGGGTGAACTCGAAGAACGCAGCAAGCGCCGCGAGGAGGAGTTCTCTCGCATGGAGGAACGCATTCTCCGGCGCGAGGATCGGCTGGGGAAGAAGTCAAACTACCTGGAGCAGATAGAGGACTCACTGCGCAAGGATGAGGAAGAGGTAGAACGCCTGAAGGCCGAAGGATCCGAGCTCTTGGACGCGGCGCGGGCTCAGTTGGAACGGGTTTCCGGCTGGAGCCAAAGTGATGCGCGCGAACACCTGTTGCGCGTGGTGGAGAGCGAATCTCAACGGTTCTTCTCCCGCAAGATAGAAGAGTCCGAGCGAAGAGCGCGCGAAGAGGCACAGCAGCGCGCGGCGAAGATCCTCGCCACAGCGGTGCAGCGATATGCGGCAGAGTACGTGGAAGAGCATACGACGAGCTCTGTCCCTATCCCATCGGAGGAGTTCAAGGGGCGGATCATCGGGCGTGAGGGACGAAACATCAAGACCTTCGAGGCCCTCACTGGCGTCGAGCTTCTCGTCGATGATACGCCGGAGATGGTCGTCCTCTCCTGTTTCCATCCCCTGCGGCGCGAGGTAGCACGCATGGCCCTCGTCCGGTTAATCGAGGACGGACGTATTCATCCGGCGCAGATCGAGGAGAAGGTGCAGCGAGCGAAGGCGCGTCTTGCAGAGAAGATCAAAGAGGAAGGGAAAAAGGCGGCGTTTGATTTGGGTATCGACATTCATCCTGAACTTGCTGCGCTCCTCGGCCGTCTCAAGTATCGCACGAGTTATGGCCAAAATCAGCTTGCACACTCGTTCGAGGTGAGTTCCATCGCTAAGATGCTAGCAGATGAGTTGGGGATCAACGCGCAGAAGGCGAAACGCGCTGGTCTGCTGCATGATATAGGCAAGGCTGTCGACCACGAGGTAGATGGCCCGCATGCCCTGATCGGCGCGGACCTGGCGCGTCGATATGGCGAAGGGCCCGAAGTTGTGCACGCGATAGCCTCCCATCACGAGGACATTGAGCCAAAAGGTGTTCTCGATGTTCTCATTCAGGCCGCGGACACCCTCTCCGCTGCGCGTCCCGGAGCGCGGCAGGAGACGTTTGAGCGGTACATCCAGCGCTTGCACGAATTAGAGGAGCTGTGTCGATCCTTCCCCGCTGTGCAGGAGGCATACGCGTTGCAGGCGGGACGCGAGGTACGAGTGATGGTGCAGCCAGAGCGAGCAAGCGATGAGGTAGCATCAAAGCTGGCCTATGACATCGCGCGCGCGATCGAGGGAGAGCTCAGCTATCCAGGAGAGATCAGGGTCAACGTGATTCGAAAGACACAGTTCACCGAGAGCGCGAAATAGCGTCGGAGGCGATGGTGGAGAGGAGATTTAGAGCTCATCGGGATCCGACCCGGGTGCAGGAGGCAATCGCCAACGACATCCGCGCGGGGAATAAAGTGGAGATGCAGGCGATCAGCCAGCGTGTGGCCACCCAGGGAATGAAGACGATCGCGCTTGCGCGTAGGTATCTTGCACTCAGGCGAGGTCAATCTCCACTTTAGGCCAGAGTTTGCTGCCTTGCAGGCTCTGGGAGAAGAGAGGACGGCAGCTAAGTTCATGCTGCGTGCCTGTTATCCCCGGTGCCGGGAAGCCAATGTGGAGAGTTTGTGTAGGATCGTTTTCCTCCCTTGCCCGGGCGAAGCGATCTATGTACCATTCTGCAGAACTTGAGTTTCTGCCCAAAGGAGTGAGTGACTGAAGATGTATAACTTTTTCGAGCGGCATAAGAAGACGATTATTTGGGCTATTGTTGTAGCCTTCATCATCGGTGGTGTTGGGCTGATCGGTCTCAATCAGGCGGGGATGTTCAAGAACTCATCCCGCACTGGTGACCAAGCGAGCGTCGCAGCAATAGTGAACGGGACAAAGATCCTACACAGCCAACTGGACACTGCATCGACGAACCTCTCTAACCAGTACCGCCAGTACTATCAGCAAATGGGGCAGGACCCGAGTTCCCTGTTTAGCGGTGCTAATGGTGCCTACCTCCAGCTATCGATCAAGGGCCAAGCGATGCAGCAGTTGATCCGAGAGGCTCTCTATGCCCAACAAGCTAAACAGATGAAGATCCGCATTGCGTCGAAGGATGTGGATGCTCAGGCGGACAAACAGTACAACGACTTACTGAGCAACTACAAGATCACGGAAGCACAGCTTGTGACTTACCTGCACGGGCAGAACAAAACCCTTGAGCAGTTTAAGAAAGAGATGCGAGATAGCGTCGAAATGCAGTTGCGCGATAAGACATTGCGCAATGCGGTCGTTGGGAACATTGAACCCAGTGACGATCAACTGGCCGCCTATTTTGAAAAGAACGTCTCAAAGTACACCGAGCCGGAGCAGGTACGCGCTTCACACATCCTCGTTAAAGACCTTGCTACGGCGAACAAGGTTCTCGACGAACTGAACAAAGGCGCCGACTTTGCCACACTGGCCAAGAAGTACTCGATCGATACCGGCACCAAGGACAAGGGTGGCGACCTTGGCTGGTTCGGTCGCGGACGGATGGTCAAGGCATTTGAAGACGCAGCCTTCTCGATGAAGGTCGGTGAGGTGAGCAAGCCAGTGAAGACCCAGTACGGCTATCACATCATCAAGGTTACTGGACACAAACCGGCGCACACCCCGACCCTTGCCGAAGTAAAGACCAAGGTGCACGATGACTACGTAAAGGAGATCGGCGACAAGAAGTTCAACGATTGGTACAAGAAGATCCACGATCAGGCGCAGATCACCGTTGAGATGCCGCTTGTTAACGCCTACATGATCGAGCAACAAGACAAGGATAAGGGGTTGGCGGAGTTCCAGCGCATCCTCGATTCGGGCTCATCGGATGATTCGTATCTTCCCTACTACATCGGTCGCATCTACGAAGCGAAGATGACCGCCGCTCAGCAGCAAAAGAAAACGCTCGATGACAAGACCGATCAGACCGCTGCTGATAAGCAGCAGATTGCGACATTGGCAAAAGAAATCGACACTGACAAGAAGAATGCTCTGAGTGCTTACCTGAAGGCTCTGGAAAACACCAATACCGATGAAAAGTTCCTGCAGCGCGTTCTTACCCTTGCTCCGGACAATACGACAGTGATCTACCTCTACGGCAAACTCCTTGCCGAACGCGGGGACACTCTGGGGGCGGATACGCGCTTCCAGGAGGCGATCAGTAAGGATAAGACCTATGTTCCCGCCTACATCGGCTCGGGGGACATGGCGGTGAAGAGTGGCGACTACAAGCGCGCTGTGCAGCAGTACCAGGCTGCCCTCAAGCTACGGCCCGGGGACGTGAGCATCCTGACCAAGCTTGCCTCGGCCTACCTGGCGTTGAAAGACGTCGATGGTGCGCAGAAGACGCTCGACCAGATCGCACAGACCGATCCGAAGAACATCAAGCTGATCATCGGTCTCGGGGACGTTGCCTATGAGCGATTGAATGCGGCCGCCTCAAAACGCGACGCGCTCAGCGCAAAAACGAATCGTACATCGGATGAGGATGCAACCCTCAAGGATCTGAATAATAAGATCGCGCAGTACGAGAAAGAGGCTGTCGATCAGTACACAAAGGCGATTTCGAATGGAGGTTCGCTCGATGTGTACATCAAGCTAGGGAATGCCTACCTTGCTGGTGGCGACCTGGAGAACGCAAAGCAGAACTTCCAGCACGTCATCCTGCGCTCACCGTACAAGGCCGAAGCCTACTCTGGCCTGGCCGAGACGCTCATGAAGCAGGGAGACAAGCAGGGAGCTATCAGCAATTACCGCCTGGCCTTCTCCAGAACGTTTGATAACGGGAAGAAGGAAGAGATTGGCAATAAGCTTGTCTCACTCGTCCCCGATGATATGGACCTGAAATTGAAGCTTGCCGCAGTCTACGCGAGTGAATACAAGTGGAGCGCGGCGATCAAACAGTATGCCGCCGTCCTCAATGCCAAACCTGACTCGCTCGAAGCCTATCGAGGAATCGCCGAGGCGTACAAATGGCGGACCCAGTATAGTACGGCGATCGACTACCTGAAGCGCGGCCTGCAGCACGCCTCGGTTGCTGCGGATAAGATCGATCTGTACAACAAGATCGTCGATGTAGATCAGGCACAGGTTGGGCAGAACAAGCCGCTGAGCGACGCCGGCCTGGATGCACTCTTCCAACTGGGAACGCTGTACATGGCGCAGGGAGACGAGAAGGACGCAAAGGCAAAGCTGCAGAAACTCACCTCCGATGCTCCCGGTTATAAGGCATCCGAGGTCACGGCCATGCTCGTAAAGCTGGGGGTAACGCCGTCGACCCAGACGCCAAGCGAGACGGTGCAGCCGCAGACTGGAAGCAGCACGGCGCAGCCGCAGGCGAGCCAAACCAAGAGCAATACGGTCCATCCGACGCAAGGGTCAAGTGACGGATCGTAATACCTTTTCAGATCTTGCCGCGCTGATTGCCAGGCTGCGCGCACCGGATGGATGCCCATGGGATCGGGCGCAGACACATGTCAGTCTGCGCCCGTACGTCCTGGAAGAGGCGCACGAGGTGATCGAGGCGATCGATCGTGGCGCTCCAGATGCGCTGGCGGACGAGCTCGGAGACCTGTTGCTGCAGGTGTTGTTGCACTCTCAAATAGCCTCCGAAAACGATCAGTTTACGATCGAAGATGTGATTGATGGCCTTGTGCGCAAGCTGATTCGGCGGCATCCACACGTCTTTGCCGATGCCCCAAGCGACATCGATTCCATCCGTCGCACGTGGGACGAGGTGAAGAAGCAGGAAGGGCACGCCAAAGCGCAGCTTCCCGCGCTTCTTGCGGCGAGGAAGCTCGTCGATCACCTGTCTTCATCGCCAGGTGAGATCAAACGGGCGGATTACCCGAACGATGAGGCACACGCCGGCGGGGTGATCCTGGCAGCGATAGCACAAGCGTGGCAGGGCGGTATCGACCCGGAGATCGCACTGCGCAAGGCAACCATTTATTTCTCGCAGCAGAGGAACGAGGTTGAACAGTGATGCGCGAGGCAAGTGTCTACTGGGTGAACACGACTGAGCACGAGATCCACTTCATCGACGCGATCCTCAGCGCCTACGACGGTCTGGCGAACGTGCGCCGGGACTGGCGCCTGCGCGATGGAAAGATGTTCTTCAAGATCTACGTCGCCCCGGGAATGGAGGATGAGTTTGAAGAGGTGATGGAGCGCCTGCGACAACGGGCACAAATCGGCGAATTCTCTCGCGGGGAGGACGATGAACCTGCTACGGGCACGTGAGGAAGCAAGATCGATCATCGATGTCGACTACGAAAGGCTGTATAGCCTCGGAAAGCGGGCCATCCTGTTCGATCTTGATAATACGCTTGGTGGCAGGAGACCGGCTCAGCTTGCTCCTGAGATTACCGCACTTCTCGATAAGCTCACAAAGATGAGGTTTCACGTTGGCATCCTCACCAACCGTCGGATCGGGACTAATGATCCGGTGATCGTAGACTTGGCGGCGAAATATCCGCTTCGCTGCCGCGCGAGCAAGCCGCGTAAGAAGGGATTCCTGGGAATCCTCGCCCAGATAGGCATCCCGCCAAAGCAGGCGGTGATGATTGGCGACCGCCTGTTTACCGATATCCTAGGCGCCAACCGCCTGGGGATCTACTCCATTCGCATCAAACCTTAGACAACCCAGAATCCGCGTTCTTTGCTCTTGGCTGTCAATCACCGATCGGCTATCATTCGCCTTACTGCTTGAGGAGGGGAAGATGGTCATCATGCGAAGTGTTCGTCTGAAGCATCCTTCCTATCCCGTATTACTGTTAACCAAATCAAGCGATACAGGAGGCAACAACAGATGAATGTAAAGGACCTTATCGCCCTTTCCTATCTTACCACCGAGGATATCTACGAGATCCTGGAGACGGCGCGCAATCTGAAGCTCGAACACCGCGCCGGGGTGAAGCACGATGTCCTCGCAGGAAAGACCCTGGCGATGATCTTTCAGAAGCCATCATTACGAACGCGCGTCTCGTTCGAGAACGGGATGTACCAACTGGGCGGGCAGGCGATCTACCTCGGGCCGGATGACATCAAGCTTGGCAAGCGCGAGACGACCGAGGATATCGCCAGCGTCCTCTCGGGCTACGTGGATGGGATCATGGCGCGCGTGTTCGAACATCAGGCGATCCTCGATCTGGCCAAGTACGCGGACGTGCCGGTGATCAATGCCCTGTGCGATCGCTACCACCCGTGCCAGATCCTCGGTGACCTGCTGACGATCATGGAGAAGAAGCGCGAACTTGCCGGGCTGACACTCACCTTTATCGGTGACGGGAACAACGTTGCACATTCCCTGATCAACGGCTGCGCCAAGGTGGGGATGAACTTCCGCATCGCCTGTCCTCAAGGCTACGAGCCGAACGATGAGGTCGTGCAGGCAGCACGCGCGATCGGCGGGAGCGTGGAGATCATGCACGATCCCAAGGAAGCAGCGACGGGGGCGGACGTACTGTACACCGATGTGTGGGCGAGCATGGGGCAGGAGGCACAGGCTGAACAGAAGAAGCATGCCTTCGCCGGGTTCACCGTTGATGAAGACCTCCTCAAGCTTGCCGATCCGGAAGCGCTGGTGATGCACTGCCTGCCCGCCCACTATAATGAGGAGATCACCTACGCCGCATCGCGCAGTAAAGGAAGCGCGATCTTCGATCAAGCGGAGAACCGTATGCACGCGCAGAAGGCGGTAATGGCGCTGCTTATGTCATAATAGGGGGTCGCAGTGAGTGAGCAATTCGTCGTCGGTTCAGCGAGCAAAGGAGATTGCATCGTCCAAGTGACGCGGTCGAGTAAGACTGCAGTCAAGATAGAAACGGGAAACGAGGCTCTGTTCATCGAGGGGTTGCACGCTGTTGTCGAAGAGACCCTTGCGGCACTTGGCTCCCCGAAAGTGAGCGTCGATGTCGAAGAGCGCGGCGCGCTCGACTACGTCATCCGGGCGCGCGTCGAGGCGGCGGTGCGGAGTGTGTTATCAGATGTCGTCCCCTGGAAGACGGGCGCAATGCGACCGGGGAACGCTCGTGACCGCCTGCGCAGGACGCGCCTGTACGCGCCGGGGAACAACCCGCGCCTGTTGGTGGGGATGGAGCTTCACGGAGCGGACTGTGTGCTTCTTGATTTGGAGGACTCTGTCCTGCTAGCGGAGAAGTTCGCTGCCCGCATCTTGGTAAAGCACCTACTGGCTGCCGTCGACTTCCCCGAGGTGTGGGTGCGGATAAACCCGCTTGCAACTTACGGGAGAGACGATTTGGCGGAGGTGATGCTCCCTGCACCGCACGGAATCTGCCTACCCAAGGCTGAATCGGCCGCGGATGTTGTAGAGCTGGCCGACGAACTGACCCGCTTGGAGAAGGATTTGGGGATCGATCCCGGCTCCACGTTCATCATGCCGATCATCGAGACAGGAAAGGGCGTGCTGCACGCCGAACAGGTCGCTTCAGCGAGCGAACGTGTGGTGATCATCGCCTTTGGCGCGGAGGACTACACGCGAGACGTCGGAGCGCGCCGCACGCAGGATGCGCTCCTCTACGCACGTTCAAGGATCGTTGCCGCCTGTGCCTCTGCCGGAATCCAGGCTTCTGATACGGTCTATGCCGATGTCGACGATGAGGCGGGTCTGATCGCTGAGACTGAGCACATTCGCGACCTTGGCTTTGTCGGAAAGGGAGCGATTAATCCGCGCCAGGTCGAGCCGATACACAGTGTCTTTCGCCCGACTGATGAGGAGATCGATATGGCAAGGAAGATCATCTCTATCGCGCAAAAGGCGGAGAAGGAAGGGATCGGTGCCGTCGCTATCGGAGGGAAGATGATCGATAAACCGGTCTTCGAACGGGCCGTGCGAACCATCGCCCTTGCCGACCTGATGAAAGGGGGATGGCGATGAAAAACTCACTCGGCAGAGAGATACCGGAGAAGATCGCTGGTCGCGTCTTACGACCGTTCGAAGGGGCGTTCGCAACGACTCCCACCGGGCGCAAGGCAGCCCGTCCGCAGAAATTCATCGGGCCAAATGAGAACAAGGTCCTACATTCCATCGAAGAGGCGATCGAGGCGACCGGTCTCAAGAGTGGGATGACGGTCTCCTTCCATCACGCCTTTCGAAACGGCGATTACCTGGTGAACATGGTCGTCGACGCCTGCGCGCGCATGGGGATCAATGACCTTAGGTTGTTCCCCACCGCGCTCTTCCCGGTGCACGAGCCGGTGATCGACCACATCAAGAGCGGTGTGGTGACGCGGATCGAGGGTTCGATGAACGGGCCGATTGGAGCGTTCGTCTCACAAGGGGGAAAGCTCGCGCAGCCGGGAATCCTTCGCTCACATGGGGGCCGCTGGCGGGCGGTCGAGGCGGGAGACGTGCATATCGACGTGGCGTTCATCGCCGCCGCGCAGGCCGATCCGTATGGAAATGCTAACGGTATCTACGGAAAGACCCCGTGTGGTCCGATCAGCTACAGCGCGATCGACGCCCAGTACGCCGAGAAGACGGTGGTGGTGACCAACGACCTCGCTCCTTACCCGGCCTATCCGTTCGAGATCCAGCAGGGATGGACCGATTACGTTGTTGTTGTCGATGAGATCGGTGATCCGAACAGCATCGCCTCGGGAACGCTGCAGATCACCCGCTCGCCGACGCGGCTGAAGATCGCGCGCCTGGCGGCGGCAGCGGTTAAGGCATCGGGATGCATTGTGGACGGGTTCAGCTTTCAGGGCGGGGCTGGCGGGATATCGCTCGCCGCGACGAAGTACGTTGGCGAGGAGATGGCCCGTGCTGAAATCGTCGGCAGCTTCGCCATTGGAGGGGTAACGAAGTACCTGGTCGACATCCTGCACAAAGGGTTGTTGCGTGTCATCTTGAATGGGCAGGCATTCGACCTGGCGGCAATCGAATCGATGCGGCATGATCAGAACCATGTACTCATGGACCCCGGTCACTACGCCAACTACGATTCGCGCGGCTGCTCTACATACATGCTCGACGCCGCCTTCCTCGGGGCGACGGAGGTCGACCTCGACTTCAATGTAAATGTGAACACCCACTCCGATGGCCAGCTCCTGCACGGAATCGGTGGACACCAAGAGGTCGCCGCGGGCGCAAAACTGACGCTGATCACCGTCCCCACCCTGCGCGGGCGGCTCCCAGTTATCGTAGATAGCGTGACCACCGTGACCACCCCGGGCGAGGTGATCGATGTGATCGTCACCGAGCGTGGGATCGCGATAAACCCAAGGAGAGAGGATCTGAAGGAGCGGTTCGTCGCCGCCGGGCTTCCGGTGCGCGAGCTTGCAGAAATGAAAACCGAGGCCGATCGTCTCACCCGCCCACCGCGAAAGCCGGTGTTCGGCGATGAAGTGATCGCGCTCATCGAGTGGCGTGACGGAACGGTTATCGATGTAGTAAGGAGGGTGGAAGGATGGCAATGAGAGAAGAGTTGTTGCGGGTTCTGCCGGAGATCAATCTGATCGAGGACAAAAAGCTGCGCGAGGGCGTGACCAAAACGTGGGAGGACGCCATAGTGCGCGGTGGCTGGAAAGCATTCGACATCGAGCGGATGCCGTTCACCCTGGCCAAGGTGGTGGATATCAACTTCGCTCAGCACGTGAGGAGCGTTACCAAGATCTGCCTGCACGTCTACGAAACCTTTGAAGAGATCTATCAGGGCAAGCTTTTCTTGAATCGCGACATCATCCTTGCCGGTGCGCTACTGCACGATGTGGGAAAGCTGTTGGAGATGGAAGAATCGAACGGAGAATTCCGCAAGAGCGCGGAGGGTAAGCTTGTGCGCCACCCCTTCTCCGGTGTCGCCCTTGCCGATGCTAACGGCATCCCTCCAGAGGTGCAACACGTCATCGCAACCCACTCCAAGGAGGGCGACCCGTACAAGCGCACGCCCGAGGCAGTGGTCGTCCATCTGGCCGATTTCATGAACTTCGATACGATTGCGGGAACAAATTCCCCAAGGGGGTGATCGGTATGAAAATGACGTTCGCGCAGAAGATCCTCGCGCAAAAGGCTGGTCTCGACTACGTCGAGGTGGGCCAGATTGTGGAGATCACGCCCGACTTTTGTATGTCGCACGACAATACCGCGGCGATCAGCAAGATCTTCGCCAAGATCGGTGTAGAGCGGGTGAAGGACCCGGGGCGGTTCGTGATCGTCCTCGACCACACGGTCCCAGCATCCACGGAGAAGTACGCGCTGGGACACAAGGAGATCCGCGAGTTTGTCGCTAATCAGGGGATAGAACACTTCTACGATGCTGGTGTTGGGATCTGCCATCAGGTCCTGCCGGAGAAGGGGTACGCCCTCCCTGGCGCCCTCATCCTCGGTTCGGACTCCCACACCACCACCTACGGCGCGTTCGGTGCCTTCTCCGCAGGGATCGGCCGCTCGGAGATGGCCGTGCTGTACGCGACATCCAAGATCTGGCTGAAGACGCCGGAGAGCATCAAGATCGTCGTGCATGGAAAGCTGCGTGAACCGGTCACCTCGAAGGACCTCATATTGAAGATCATCGGTGATATCGGCGCCGACGGAGCGTTGTACAAGTCCATCGAATTCTCCGGCGAGGCGATCAGCGAGATGAGCCAGGCCTCACGCATGATCCTGTCCAACATGGCGATCGAGTGTGGGGCAAAGAACGGGTACATCGCTCCCGATGACAAGACGTTCCGCTTCCTCGAAGGCCGCGCCGTGCGCGAGTACTATCCCGTCTATCCCGATCCCGATGCTCAGTACGAACAGGTGCTGAAGTTCGACGCTTCGCAACTTGGCCCGCAGGTGGCAAAACCGCACACGGTGGACAACGTCTCCCCGGTGGAGGATGTCGCGGGGACCAAGATCGACCAGGTTCTCCTCGGCACGTGCACCAACGGACGGCTGGAGGACCTGCGCCTGGCGGCGCGCATCATCGATGCGAAGAAGATCGCCAAGGGTGTGCGCATGCTCGTGCTCCCGGCATCGCAGGAGGTATTGCTCGATGCCCTATCCGAGGGATTAGTCGATACATTCGTCCGCGCCGGAGCGATGGTCCTCAATCCCGGTTGCGGCCCCTGCCTCGGTGCGCATCAGGGAGTGTTAGCACCGGGTGAGGTCTGCCTGTCCACGGCCAACCGCAACTTCAAGGGAAGGATGGGATCGCGCGAAGCGGAGATCTACCTCGCCTCGCCGGCGACGGTGGCCGCATCGGTACTGACCGGCGTCATCACCGATCCGCGTGAAGTGTTTGAAGGAGGTGCGAAATGATCGAAGGGTGGGTCTGGAAGTACGGGGACGACGTCAACACCGACGTCATCTTCCCTGGCAAGTACACCTACCAACCGATGGAGCCGGCGGAGATGGCCGAGCACGCCATGGAGGATCTCGATCCGAGCTTTGCTAAGGGAGTGAAGACAGGGGACGTGATTGTCGCCGGGGCGAACTTCGGCTGCGGCTCATCGCGCGAGCAAGCGGCAACTTGTCTTAAGGCAGCCGGAGTGGCAGCGGTGATCGCCAAATCCTTCTCACGCATCTTCTTTAGAAACGCGATCAACAACGGCCTTCCCGTGATCGAGTTAAGAGAAGGGATCGATGAAATGAAGAAGGACGACAGCGTCAAAATCGACTTTGAGAACGGCATCGTCATCCACGAAGGTAAGGAATATCACTTTCCCGCACTACCCAAGGAAGTTCTCGCCATCCTAGAAGACGGCGGCCTGATCCCGCATGTGAGGAAGGCATTAGGGAAGGCGTGAGTATTCTGTCGTAGTACTAGAAATCTAGGCGGTTCGCATGAAAGTTCAGTATAGTAAGCATGCAGAAGGTACTCTGGAAGAACGGGAGATCGCAAGAGAGACCGTTGAGGAATTGATCAGGAAGCCGCAACAAGTTATAAAGGGGAAGGGAAACAAGCAGATTGTGCAGGGGATCACGAATCGTGCGAATCAAGAATTCCTACTGCGCGTGGTGTATATTGAAGCAGAAGGAACGACGAAGGTGATAACAGCGTATTGGACTTCAAAGATTGACAAGTATTGGGAGGGAAGCCGATGAGAGTTAGATATGATGAAGAAGCAGACGCCCTCTACATCAAGCTCCAAGAGGGCGGGTATCATGAGAGCGACGAGATCAAGGATGGATTCATTCTTGATTATGACATCGATGGAAACATCATTGGTATCGAGATTCTAGATGCTTCCGCACATCTCACCGTTGCTGATCTCTCTACAGTCAATTTTGAGATTACTAGACCGCTGGAGAAAGCTGCCGAGAAGAGCTAAGGCCCAGTTTGAGATAAGCGTCGTTATCCACGAAGGTAATGAGTATCAGTTTCCCGCACTACCCAAAGAAGTCCTCGCCATCCTCCAAGACGGTGGTCTGATTCCGCACGTGCGGAAGGCGTTGGGGAGGGGATGAGTGTTGCATTGTAAGATTTCGCACTCAAGGCTATGCGGGCCGAGAAGCTCAAACCGGAACCATGTCATCGAGCCCTTCTCTCTGCAGAAAGGAGCAGATTCGTTTCAGAAAACGTCTTGACTCCTCTACGCGCTGTCCTGCAACATCTTGGGAAAAGGTCAACTCTACATCGTAATCAGCGGAAGCTCTTTCATCCTGCTCATGTGCGAAGATCATCGCCCACTCCTTCTCGAGAAGACCCTGTTGCACCAGCTCTTTTCCGAAGAGACGCCTCACAGCAGTATGGCTCTCTGTTACTATATCTCGCGCAAGCAACGCGGCCTTGGCCGCATGAAGGACGGCATAATAGGCTCGCGAGACGGCATCTTCGTAAAAACCTTCTTCGAGCAAGAGATCCGCTGCTCCCTGGGCCTTCACAGCTCGTCGCCATTCGGCTCTAATCTGGACTTCCCTCACGAGATCACCACACCCTCCCGCTCCACCGCCTCTAGGAAGGGTGAGCGGTGCTCTCTGCGTTGTTCAATCTCTTGGACGGTGTAAACTGCGATAGAAGGCACCACATCCTTCCCCAGCGCTAACTCATATCCAAGCAAACGGATACGGGATTTGAGATCTTCTTTCCCTATGATGATAACGAGCACATCCAGGTCGGAATCGGGAGTGGCATCTTCACGTGCTTTTGAACCGAAGACTGTCACCTGCTTGATCAGTCCAGGGAAGCCATGGCGGATGGCCTCGATGAAATCGTCCAGCCAAACTCGCTCCTCTGGTAACAGCTTCACTACCAACGACCTCCTTGACCAGCGGCTACTTCTCTGCCTGACAACGATAGTAGCACAAACCTCCCCTCGATAGCACATCGCCCGATCTCTTGGGCCGGAGAGGGACAAAATCGCCAAATCCTTCTCGCACATCTTCTTTCGCAACGCGGTCAACAACGGCCTTCCCGTGATCGAGCTTTCAGAAGACATCGACGCGATGAAAAAGAGCGATACCCTCTCGATCGACTTCGAGAATGGTATGGTGATTCACGAGGGTAATGAGTATCACTTTCCAGCACTTTCGAAGGAAGTCCTCGCAATCCTCGAAGACGGAGGGTTGATCCCGCATGTGCGAAAAGATCTGGGAAAGGCGTGATTGTCCTTTCCGCTTGACAATCCCTGTCTGCGGTGCTAGCCTGAAGACAGGAAGCGATGGTGGATGCTTCCCAGGGTTGTGACAGGAATGCTTACATACAAGCTGACAGCAACAATCTGGAAAGAGCCGGAAGGATACGTTGCCAAGTGTTCAGAGCTTGGGGTAGCAAGCGCAGGCGACTCCCCTTCCGACGCACTCGCAAACTGGAAGGAAGCGACTGAGCTGTACTTGGAGAATGTTGCATTAATCGCTGGGCTGATTCCGATCAAACCGTTTCTTCAGTTCTCCTCTTGACAGTACAGAGATGGAGTTATAGAATGCGTAACGTCGGGGGCTTGATTTCCCGGCAAGAGGGAGATTTTGGGTAGAATAATGAGTTATGTGAAGTAGTGAAATGTCAGAACTAAATAAATTATCACATTCTTTTAGCCAGACCTTAAAAGATAGTGACTTGCAAAATGCCACGATCGGATTAGCTGAAGTTTTTGCGGACAGCCTTATTGAGGATGGTATTGCAAAAGATATTCCCATTATTGGCACTGTTATTGGTCTTGGAAAGGCCAGTATGGGAATCAAGGAAATTCTATTTCTAAAAAAGATAATCTATTTTATTTCCGAACTTAAAAATATATCGGCAACAAAACGTCATAAAATGATAGACAGAATTGACAATTCCGGTAAATTTAGGACGAAAGTTGGTGAAAAACTCCTATACATAATTGATAAGTGTGAAGACTATGAGAAATCACAAATAATCGCTCTTTTATTCTCAGCTTTTTTATCAGAAAGAATGAGCTATGACGAATTTTTAAGGGCCTCTTATATTGTTGATCAAGTAATACTGGAAGACCTGAAATGGTTTGTTGAGTCAGGATGGAAAAATGAGAATGGGTGGAAATATCGGATTGAAGATCGTGACGATTACCTGACCTTGGATGAAGCTGGTAATATTGCCACTTCAGAACTGTTTGAATTAGTATCACCAGATGTAATGGTTAGAGATCAGGATGACTGGAAGAGAGCGAGTGAACCATATATAGTTGAGGGATCTGAATTAACTGTGCGAATTTCTGATATTGGGAAAAAGATTAAGGACATTTTAGAACATCGTTTAAATTAAGACAAAATCACATAATGATCTGCTGGTAGGGACGCGCAAAACTGCCGCGCGCCCCACAGCAGTAAGTTAGCTTAAACACTAGGATCGGTCGATGCTATGAAAGTGCGGATGCCAATCAAAGAACATTACCTAGGTCACGGAATCCTTGAGTTTCGCCTTGATCAGTGGGATGCCTTTTTTAGCTTAGTAAACGGACGTTTGTTGGATTATCCTACATTCGCGTACCGGGGACAGGCTGAAGAATGTTGGCGCTTAAGATCGACCATTGACCGACTCATTGATAAATCACCATTTACACACGATGAATTTGATCGAGTTAAGTACCTAGAAAGATTCAAAAGATCGGAAGAGCGTCGTGTAGGGAAAGAGTGTAGATCTCGGTGGTCGCCGTATCATTAAAAAAAAAAAAAACAAAAAAAGCACAAAAAATAAATGTTTTTATTTCTTGCTTTGACTTATTCATTATTTCTCCCCATCCTACTCTATCCTACTTCCTTTCACGTACTCTCCTC
>CAJVYM010000006.1 GCA_913009415.1 uncultured bacterium | reverse complement strand
AGGAGCAACGGTAGTAGGAGATGAACCGCTAACTTTCTCGCTCCCGCCTGGCACTGCTTACTCTATCGACATTGAAGCGTATGAAGCAGGGTTCTTTTCTCTGGCGATTGCACAACCTCTAAAGGCTCCAGCTAATAGTGTACGAATAGCAATTTTCGAATGTATTGCAACCCAAAAAAACACAAGGGCCACGGTTTACCTATCTGAACACTTTACTAATCCGGTGCTGAGAATAGATCAGGACGGTGACGGGGTAATTGACGAAAAGCGCTTCCCCGACTTGTCAAAAGGCGGTGCTTCTGGTCCCGTTTCTGAATCTATCACCTACGGTCCTAACCCCGTCCCATCCGAAGGCTGCGTCTTCTGGCTCGATCTTCCGGATGACATTGTGGGCGCTACCCTCAAGATCTTCGATATTGAGGGAGCATTGCTGGTGAGCATCCCCCTTGACGCAACGGCCGATCGGTATCCAGCAGCCGGACGATGGATTCCAGAAGACGATCAAGGAAGGCTGCTCGGAACCGGGTTGTACATCTACCTTGTGGAGATCGAGCATGCAGATGGGACCATAACGTATTCCAAAGCTCAGAAGATGGTAATTCAGAGATAAAAGGAGGCAACTGTAATGCGGGGGGCGTGGGTAGGAATCGGGCTCATCTTGAGCCTTTGTATGGTACTACCTTCTTTGGCTGCTGATAGTTACATCAGCACCGCCTCGATATTCGAGTTTGGAGTGTCAGCGCGAAGTCTTGGATTAGGCGGAGCTTTCATTGCCCTGGCCGACGATGAGAGTGCCGTATTCTACAACCCCGCAGGGCTTCCGCAACTATCAGAGACGAAATACTCTTCCCTCTTCACCCGACCGTTCGGCGCTTACTCCTATGGGGTATTAGGAGCTGCCGAACGAGGCTGGGGAGGCTACCTCTTGATCCTCGACTCGGATACCTTGGAGGAACGTGACCTCTACGGGAATCCGATTGGTAACTTTCGTTACACAAGCACCGGGCTTCTCTTGGGATGGGGACGTCAACTGACCGGCAGCTTCTCCCTCGGCCTACAAATTAAAGGTTATGGCCTTGCTTCTCCTATAAAGGGTTTCGGACTTGCACTCAGTCCATCGGTTCTCTTTCACGAAGGTCCTCGCAGTTATGGAATCGTGTGGCGAAATATGCTGAACACAGGCACTCGATTCAGCGACGGCCACAGTGAACCCTGGATATCAAATATGGCCGTAGGTCTGGCCTGGCGATTTGACAAACTCACTTACTGCATTGACTTCACCGAGAACCTGATTACCCGTGGTGATATTCGTTGCGTGCGGATGGGTTGCGAGTATACGGGCTTTGATCCTATTGTTCTCCGTGCAGGGACCAACCGGGATTGGAGCAGTGTGGGCGTATCAGTCCACTGGAAGGATTTGCGGATAGACGTAGCGTACCTTCTCCACTACGCGCTTCCGGATAGCTACATTGTCTCCTTGAGCTACGAGAGAACGAGTTCTCTTGCCGAAGAGCTAATCAAGTCAATTCGCTGGTTTGGTAATTTGCTTAGAAAGACCTTTTAAAGATACAGCGTCCTGGTCTTGAGGTGCTGCTAGATACCATAGAGATCTGCAACGCAAGGATGTCTTGCTGCGCCGTTATGTACCGGCCTCTTCACGCAGGTTTGAGAGTTGACTTTCTCCTTTACGCGAGGTAAGATAATCTTACTAGTAAGCAAGAAGGAGGACAGCCATGATATCGACGACCAAGATGTCCACCAAGGGTCAGATCGTTATCCCAAAACGCTTAAGAGAAAAGCTGGGGCTTCAGCCTGGTGATCCCGTGGCAATGGCTTTGGATGGCGAGCGGCTAATTCTTCGCAAGATAACGCTTGATGACCTGCTGCAAGAATCAACCAAGAATTACAGCGAAGGCAAGACCTTTTCCCATGAGGAGACTTTCAAAGACCTAGTCTAGCCCACCAACTGTGAGGCAATTCATGTGGAGACTCAAGTACGACCCGCGTGTGAGAAAACAGCTGCAGAAAATCCGGAATACGGACGTAATCCGCAGGATCAAACAATCGGCTGAGGTGCTACAAGAAAGACCATACTCAGGTAAGCCACTACATGAATATTCTGGAGTGCGAAGCAAACGCATCGGGACAACAGAGGGCGAGTACCGACTTATCTACCAGCTTGTTGAGGAAAAACAGGAGGTATTCATCATCCTGGTAGGACATCGTAAGGATATCTACGACCTGTTGGGGCGCAAAGAAATCTGAGGTCTTGCGGCAAGACATCTGGTATCTGTTGCGCCTGAGTGATCCGATCTTCCGATGAATCAATCACTCAATGCTTATTACCTAATCTGAGCGATTCTTCATCAGACCATGTGCTGGTGATCAATTTGGTGAGCATAATGTGGTGGACAAGCTACCGCCCGCTAAGATGCGACCCATAACGCCTAGAGAATCCGGTTGACGGGCAACAGACCAGCTCGTGGAGGGCCGTCAAGGCACACCCTCCCTGTAGACAGTTGCGGAAAACTGTGTTGGCATCGATTTCGTGCTTAAATCAGACCAGAGCAGCCACCGGAGGCGAATTGGCTTGGTCCCAGATCTTCTGGAGGTTCAACCGCTCCCACACCGCACGCGCCACCTTAAGGAGCGTACGACCACCAGTCACTATGATCTTTCCCGCAATGTCCAGAAACATCCGGCGGAAGGTGGCGGGATACACGTCAGGACAGATGCTCTCCTCGGTGACGTCCCGCTTGAACGCCTCCAGCAGGTTGAATGCAACGACCATCGTGTAGTAGAAGGCAGTGTTCGGTTCAAACCTCTTGAACGGAAGCTTCTCTGTACCGAACTCCTTCAGCGCACGGTGACGTAGTTCATCCTTGCCCCGGCCATGGGCCAGGTCCGCCACCCCGGGAGGCGTTAGCCAACTGGCCTTCCCGACCGCCTTGAGCAACTGATCCAACGGATCACCCTCCCCCAGGTTGGTGTAGTACACTTTCCGGTCTTGGGCAAAGGACAACACCCCGTGGTAATCCTTCCTGATCAGCCGGGTGAACACTACCCTCCTTGGCTTGTCCCACGTCCCCCGTTGGTCACCAAAGGAGGCACAAAGGTAGCAACGGCCGTCTTCCTTGTCCAAGGGCTGCCAGTCCTGTTCAGGAATCTGCTGGGCTCGTTGTTCGATATCGTTGTATACCTTGCCTCCACATACGTAACCGCTACCTAACTTTTCAAACGCACGGAAGTTCTCTTGGTCGAAGAAACCAGCGTCTACAGTAAGCACGATCGGCACATTGGGAGCGTACTCTTTCCTGATTCTGTCTACGATGTGAGTCATCGTACGTATGACCGTCTGGCCATGGTTAGAGTGTTTCTTGCCTCGTCGGAATACCGCATCCACCACGTACGGTCCCCACTTCAGCTGTAAGGGTTGGAACCCTTTACGCTTTTTGTAGGTGGGGTCTACCCCTTCTCTGCACCGCGCATCGTCGTTGTCCATCACCATCGTATCCAGATCCAACAACACGACCGGGGGGTTCTGTGCCTGCAGCCGCCACACAAACAGATCTTGCAACAGCCGGCGAAACAGGAAGTTCCTGCAGAAGGAGAACCCGTTGAGGAACCGTTTCATCTGGTGCGATGACACCATATCCCCAGGGTCCGTCTCGATGGTGGACGCGTACCCGCTGTCGGCAGCCAGGTGGTCAAAGTAGGTCAGGTGCGGATCCGTGCCATCGAGGAAGAAGCACAACAACTGCTTGAACGCTTCTGCCACCTTGATCCCTTTAGATGATTTCCGGATCGAGCCGAAGCCTGCCCCGTGAAGTCTTACTTCATTGGGGTAGCGGTCCAGCAACTGGTAGATGTTGATCCGTTCCAGGTAGCGCACCCACGGGGTCAGGCCGGCTCTGCCGGTCAAGTTTTCAGAGGTGGGTTCGATACGATCGATCTTGTTCTTTCTTCGCGGATGGGACATAATGACTACACCTCCTGGTGTGGATTCGTTTCACCCATTGGGTGATACACAACGCAGAGCCCTAAATGCTCTGTATTGTGCTTGTATACTGCATTATACGCCAGGAGGCACTCCTGTTCTAGTAAGGGAATCGCTCAACTAAGGTGTCTATCAGTTCAAACTGTTGCCTCAAAGCGGACGCGAAAATCGGTGTTTAAGTGTGCTTCGATGCGCGCACGGGGTCTCAGACCGCGCAGGGTCTGAATGTACCTCGCTCTTTAACGGTACGCCCGATATTGCCCCTCGGGGGGTGTAGTAGTCGATCCTGTTTACTACACCCCCCCCGAGGGTTCAGAGTGGATCGCTCATCCTTCCCTGTACCTGTCTGCCGTGCCGGCACAGGCAGGTCGGACTTTCACCAACTACACACCGCCTGCTTTTGACGGCGCTTTCAAAGGTATGAACCCAAAGGAAGGGCAGTTGCGAATTCGTAGTCCGTTTCCTAAACTCACGCGTTGTAGTAACCAATCAAGCTTAGTAAGTGTCCATTGAGGAGGGATCGATGGCAGAACATGAGGGGTACAGGGTCATTTCTCAGATGTCGTACGAGTCGGTGCAGTTGAAGCATGGCTACGCGAATCAAACGCTCTACGTGAACGTCGGTACGGGGAAGATCGAGGCGCGGCCAGTGACCCAAATGATGAAGGAGAAGTTCATCGGCGGGCGTGGGTTTGGCCTGTGGCGCCTGTGGAACGCGGTCACGAAGGATACAAAGTGGAACGATCCGGAGAACGAGATCGTGATCGGGGCGGGGCCGATCGGCGGGATCACTACCTATCCTGGTGCGGGGAAGTCGCTCGTCGTTAGCCTTTCTCCCACTACGGGAAGCGTGATCGACTCCAACGTCGGGGGATACTTCGGCCCGTACCTTAAGTTCTCCGGCTGGGACTCGCTCGAGATTCAGGGTAAGAGCGATCGCGATGTCATCGTGTTCATCGATGGGGATGCGAGAACGGTGGAGATCCTCGAGTCGACCGAGACCGACTTGAACACGCACGTCCTCGCACATAAGTTGCTGCATCAGTTTGCCGAATCCGACTCTCCGCGCGATCTTCTGGCCATCTCTACTGTCTCGGCCGGCGTCGGGGCGGAGCATGCGTACATCGGTTGCCTGAATTTCAGTTTCTTCGATATGAAGCGTAGGGTCCCGCGTGTGAAGCAGGCCGGTCGCGGGGGGATCGGCACGGTCTTTCGCGACAAGGGGATCGCCGCGCTGGTGGTGAAGCACACCGGCGTTAAGCCTGATGCCAACGGCCCGGCGGATATGGAGAAGTTGAAGCGAGCGGGGGAGCGGATCAACAAGGAGATCCTCACTCTCGATTCCTCGCAGTGCGACATGCGCCATGTCGGGACGGCGCATCTGGTGGAGATCATGGACGAGTTCGACCTGCTACCGGTGACAAACTATAGGTTTGGATCTCACCCCGATACGGGCAAGATCTCATCCACTGTGTGGCGCGAAAAGTTTACGCAAGGGACGCCGGACGGCTGCTGGATGGGTTGCACCATGTCCTGCTCGCACGCCGTCGATGGCTTTGAGCTGCACACGGGACCGTACAAGGGGCAGCATGTCGTTGTGGACGGCCCGGAATACGAGACGGCCGGTGGCTCGGCGAACATGGGAATTTTCGACCCCGAGTTTGTCCTGGAGATGAACTTCTACTGCGATACCTACGGGCTCGATACCATCTCCTACACAACGGGGATGGCGTTTGTCATGGAGTGCTACGAGGCCGGAATTCTGGACAAGGAGAAGACCGGCGGCCTCGACTTGCACTTTGGAAAGGCTAACGATGCGCTCGAAGTGCTGCACCAGATCGGTCGCGGAGAGGGGTTCGGGGCGATCGCCGGTCAGGGGATCAGACGGATGAAGGAGTATTTCGTAAAGGAGTACGGCGCTGATCCGGATTTCTTAAACGATATCGGAATGGAGTGCAAGGGAATGGAGTACTCCGAGTATGTGACCAAGGAGTCACTGGCTATGCAGGGCGGCTACGGCCTGGCGTTGAAAGGACCGCAGCACGACGAGGCGTGGTTGATCTTCATGGACATGGTGAATAACCAGATCCCGACGTTCGAGGATAAGGCGGAAGCGCTCCACTACTTCCCGATGTGGCGCACCTGGTTTGGTCTGATGGGGTTGTGCAAGCTTCCGTGGAACGACATCGAACCGGCGGACAATGGCACTCGTTACAACGGGATCGACAGTGCCAAGGTGCCGGAGCACGTGCAGAACTACTGTGATCTCTTCTCCGGTGTTACCGGAATTGAGGTTACTCCTGATGATCTCATCATCCAGTCCGAGCGGGTTTATAACTTCCAGCGAGTGTTCAACCTGCGCCTGGGTTATGGCCGCCGCGAGCACGACCGGATTCCTTATCGTTCCGTTGGCCCGGTGACCGAGGAGGAGTACGAGTCCCGCGCCGAGCGATACGATAAGCAGTTGCAGGAGAAGGTGGAAGTAGATCCGACTGGGATGAGTACAGCGGAGAAGGTGAAGGTCCTGCGCGCGTTCCGTGAGGAGCAGTACGATAAGCTGTGCGACGCGGCGTACCAGCGGCGCGGTTGGACAAACGACGGCGTTCCCACGCTCGCAACGCTGGAGCGGTTAGGAATCGACTTCCCTGATGTCATCAAGGTCATAAAGCCTTATCAATAGGGGTGTTCCAAGCGAGGGGCGGTGATACGCCCCTCGCTCATGTCCGTCAGCATCTCGTGTTCTGCTTCAATGGATCCAGCGCCGTTGCTGCTATATTCCTTGTATCGATAGTATTTAACACTAATACTTTTCTAATTTACAGATATTAAATCTCAGGTTGAAGGGCTCACATGCGTCGCGGTGCAAGGGCCGGTTATTGCTATTCTAAGCGGGTTTGAGTATAATTACGCCGGGTGGTGTTATGGTCTACGAAGCTGATCAAATCAAGGTACTAGAGGATCTGGAAGCGGTACGCCTTCGTCCGGGAATGTACATCGGCAGCAGTGGCCAGTCCGGGTTGATGCACCTGATCGAGGAGATTATCGATAACTCGATCGATGAGGCGCTCGGTGGCTACTGCAGCGAGATCCGGGTGACGGTGCACGCCGACAATCGGGTTACGGTCTGGGACAACGGGCGCGGAATGCCGGTTGGAATCCACAAGGAAGCGGGAATAAACGCGGTTGAACTCGTGATGACCACCCTCCATGCCGGGGGCAAGTTCGACAACAAGAGCTATCACGTCAGCGGCGGATTGCACGGCGTTGGCGTATCAGTGGTGAATTCCCTTGCCGAGCACACGACCGTGGAAGTGCGAAGGAACGGAAAGATCTATCGCCAGGAATTCTCGCGTGGGGCGAAGGTGACCGATCTTGAAGTAGTCGGCGAGACGAACGAGACAGGCACAACGATTACCTTCCTTCCCGATACGGAGATCTTTGGCGAAATCCATTACAACTTCTCCAAGCTGTCACATCGGTTGAAGGAGCTTTCATATCTTAATGGCGGCCTGCTCATCCTTCTCGAGAACGAGGAGGCGGGTGTCTCCCGCCGTTACCAAGCGAAGGGGGGAATTGTCTCCTTTGTTGAGGAGCTTGCCTCGGGCAAGGATCCTCTATATCCCAAGCCGATCTACATCAGCGGCGAAGAGGCGGGAACTGCCGTGGAGATCGCGATGCAGTTCACCAGAAGTTACGATGAGTCGATATTTGCCTTCGCCAATAACATCAACACCGTCGATGGCGGGACGCACCTTACCGGCTTCAAGTCCGCTCTGACGAAGTTTCTCAATGATTACGGACGCGAGAAGAAGATTCTGCGCAAGGACGATCCCAACCTGCGGGGAAACGATGTGCGCGAGGGCCTGGTGGCGATCATCAGCATCAAGATCCCCAATCCGGAGTTCGAGGGGCAGACAAAGACGAAGCTGGGGAATCCAGAGGTCGCTGGCCTCGTGGCGGGGATCCTTCAGGAACAGCTTGGCCTCTACTTCCAGAAGAAGCCCAAGGTCGCACGTACGATCATCGAGAAATCGGTCAACGCCGGCCGGGCGCGGATGGCAGCGGCCAAGGCGCGCAAGATGGTCCGTCGCAAGGGAGCGCTGTTGTCGTCAGCACTCCCGGGGAAGCTCGCCGACTGCTCGAGTTCCGACCCAGCGAAGAGCGAGTTGTATATCGTTGAGGGTGACTCGGCCGGAGGGAGCGCCAAGCAGGGGCGCGATCGTTCGTTCCAGGCGATCCTCCCACTGCGAGGTAAGGTTCTAAATGTCGAGAAGGCAGGCCTGGCAAAGCTTCTTGACAACGCCGAGATCAAGGCGATGATCACCGCCGTTGGGACGGGTATCCGCGATGAGTTCACGATTGAACGGCTACGCTATCACAAACTGATCATCATGGCCGATGCCGATGTCGACGGTGCCCACATCTGCACGCTGATAATGACCTTCTTCTTCCGCTACCTGCGGGCGCTCATCGAGCACGGCTACCTGTACATCGCCAAGCCGCCGCTCTATCAGATTAAGGAAGGCAAGAAGCTCATCTACCTTTACACGGACGATGAGCTGGACGAGTATCGCGCCCAGCACGACGGGCGTTTCTCCATGAAGCGATTCAAGGGACTCGGTGAAATGAACCCGCGCGAGCTGTGGAGCACGACGATGAACCCGGAACAGCGTATCCTGAAGAAGGTCGACATCAGGGATGCACTGGAGGCGGATGAGATATTCTCCACCCTGATGGGAACCAATGTTGCCCTTCGGCGTGACTTTATCTGGGAGAACAGCGACAAGATTACCACGCTTGACATCTGACCCCTCTTTTTCGGACCTATGCTGCTGATTTTCTTTTCGGCGGTGGTAGAGTCAAGAAAAGGAGTGAAGATGAAGAAGCGAACACTTGTTGTTGCAATCATTGTGCTTTTGATCGTGCCGGTGTGGGCAAGTGCGACGTCGATTGGCATTGGCGCAGGTATCGACCCGACGGGGATGATCATGGTTGGGACGATTACCGAGACGCCGTTAATCGACTTCCTTGGCCTGCGGGCACAACTGTCGGTCGCCGTTAATTCCGGCATCTCTGGCCTGATGACGATGAATGCGACACTGTGCGGCTACTATCCGCTCCCCCCGTTCGCGCTGTTCATCGGGTTGGGAGGAGGAGTCGTCCTAACCCCGTCTGGCGTGCAGAACCGGTTGGGATGGACACTCGACGCGCTAGCTGGAACGCACATCGCCATTTCTGAGCCGGCGAGCCTGTTTTTCGACATCCACTACGTTGTGCGATTCTCAGCGGTGATCACCTACGGGCCGATCTACGAGGGCGGTATCAGCTTCTCGTTCTAGTAGATGCTCATCGGCGTTGCGATCTTAGGTGCGCTGAGTGCCATCTGGGTAGGCTGGAACCTTACCCTCGATGCGCTGTGGCAGCCGACCGACCGGGTGAGCGTGCGCCGGATCCTGTCTCTTGCCCAAGTGAAGAGAGGAGAGACCGTCGTCGATCTGGGTTGTGGTGACGGGCGAATTGTGATCACTGCTGCACGTGCGCTCGGTGCACAAGGGATAGGGATCGAGATTGACCCGGCGCGTGTGTTGTGGGCGCGAACATGGGCGTGCCTCGCCGGAGTGCACAGTCGCGTGCGCATCCTATGGAAGGATATGTACAAGGCCGACCTGCATGACGCCGATGTCGTTGTCCTCTTCCTATCTCCTGATGCGAACTTTAAGCTGCAAGATAAACTGCTGCGGGAGCTTCGCCCCGGGGCGCGCATCGTCTCCTACTACCATCCGATGTGGGGGTGGACGCCAGATAAGGTCGGCACTGCCAAGACCGGGTATCCTATCTACCTCTACCGTATACCGGAGAATCCGGAGATTGAGAGATTCAGTGATTTAGCGGTCGGGAGAAAGACGTGATGAGCGATAACGCAGTGATCGAGTCAGGTAAAGATCAGGATCTTGGCCGGCGCAAAATCGCAAAATCGCAAAATCGCTCAATCTCCAAATCCCTTACCTTCCTTGCCATAGCGGTCGGACTGAAGCCTGAACCAGGGTGGGAGCACGTTGGCATCTCTGGTATCACCCGGGACTCGCGCGAGGTGCAGGAAGGGTATTTATTTGTCGCTATCAAGGGATTCGTCGCTGATGGGCAGCGCTTCATTGCCGATGCTGTTGCTCGCGGCGCGGCCGCCGTGGTCGCTTGCGAGGATGCTCCTTGCAGCAGCGTCCCGTTGCTCCGTGTGCATGATGCCAGGAGTGCGCTCGCTACGCTGTCGGCGGCGTTCTTCTCTCACCCGTCGCGCGACTTGTTCACCGTTGGGGTGACTGGAACAAACGGAAAGACCACGGTCTGCCACCTGATCGCTCATCTGCTTGGAGATGATGAGAGCGTCATCGTCGGCACGGTCAGTAACGAGGCGAGAGGACTGCATGCGGTCACCACCCCGGAGAGCCCGATCGTGCAGCGGATTGCCTCGGATGCGCGTGCCGCGGGGAAGAAAAACCTCATCCTTGAGGCCTCCTCCGCTGGCCTGGCGTTGCACCGCGTGGATAACATAGACTTCGATACGGCTGTATTCACCAACCTCACTCACGACCACTACGACTTCCATTCCGACCGTGGCGGCTACCTGCGCGCGAAACTCCTCCTGTTCCGGAACCTGAAGCCGGAAGCGCGAGCGATCATCAACGCCGATGACCCCGTGGCCGAGCAGGTCATCGCTGCTGCACGCGGTATGGTGACCACCTACGCCATTGCCAACAAGGCGACTTACAGGGCGACAGATATCGAGCATTCACTGGAATCCACGCGATTTACTATCGCGCATGGGAAGGAACGCTTTTCGGTGAGTATCGCTCTACCCGGGGAGCACAACGTGTACAACGCGCTTGCCGCGACGGCTGCAAGCGCGGAGGCGGGGATACCTCTTCCTGTAATTGCAAGCAGGCTTGCTACCGCGCGCAGTGTCCCCGGACGCTATCAGTTTATGAGATCTGCGAGCGGCGCGAGGATTGTCGTCGACTTCGCGCACAGCCCGGACTCGCTGGAAAAGATGCTTACATCGCTGCGTCCGTACTACGAGCGGGTCATCTGTGTCTTCGGCTGCGGTGGGGAGAGCGATCGCGACAAGCGCCCAATTATGGGAAGGATCAGCGGAAGCCTAGCCGATATCACCATCGTCACAACGGATAATCCTAAGGGCGAGGATCCTCGGGAGATCATCGACGCCATCGCCGCGGGAATTCCAGCGGGCAGCGTACATGAGCGCATCGTAGACCGGCAGCGGGCGATCAAGCGAGCGATTGTACTTGCCGGTCCAAGTGACGTCATCCTCATCGCGGGAAAAGGACACGAACCCTATCAGATCGTTGGGCATGAATTCGTCCCGTACAACGACGCCGAATTCCTGCGCCAGGCTGGACTGGCAGAATGAGACCCCAAGTTGGCGCCTGCCACGGGTTGCGCGTTCGCATATCCTCGCCGCAGCGAAGATGAGGAACACGACGAGTCGCCGCACGTGGAAGCGCATCGCCCTCTTCTTAGGAATACTGCTTCTGCTGCTGTCCTGTGCCGCAATTATCCTTATTGTCATCTCCTCTCGTACTCCGCCGGGTGAAGAGGTTCCCGTGGAGACAAGAGAGATACCATCGGGCTGGCTCGTCACTCCTCCCATCCAGACCGAATCGCTCCCAGCACCAGGGAAGATCGAGTCTCTCAAGCCCGAGGAACGGGTACAGCTCCCTGACAAGAACGTGTCCGGGACGCTGGCGATCATCGGTAACGGCAAGCAGTTCGGCGAGGAGAGTTACGAACTGCAGGTATCGAGCGATCGTGGGGTTAATATGACATCCCATGGAACCTTCTCGTTCAAGGTTCTTTTCGCGACGGTCAAGGCCGTCTTCTCGCAGAACATCTCCTTGGACCGCAATCTTCGCCCCAATCGGTACACGCTCGACATCAATGGCCCGCTAGGGATCGGGAGTCGCCATGTTGAAGGGACGGTTGTCGGCAGTGTCGTGCACCTGACAGCGGGCGACGAGAAAGAGGAGACACAAATCGGGACGGATAACCCGCTTGTGTTGGGGACGTTCAGTACCTACGCCTTTATCCCTCTACTCTTCAGATTACTTGAGGATGGGGGTGTGGCGAAGTTTCAGGTGATTCCACTGCTTGGGGGCAAGGGGAAAGAAGACGATCCGCGAAAGAACGATCAGCCCATCATCCTACGCGTACAGCGAGCCGGTGTTGCACCGATCACGGTCGGATCACATGAGGTTCTCGTCGATAAGTACAACCTCACAAGCAACGTCGGAAACAGCATACTCCTGGCCAAGGGCGACGAGTTCCTGGCCCTTATCGCTTCGAGTGACAAGGGGTCACTGATCGCGTACAGGTCCGACTATTTCCCAGATGGAATCAACCCGCGGTAGCCTTATTCGAGCGATGCGCGTTTTGCTTACGCTCATTCAGCGGGTAGGATGATAAGGAGGAGGGGATGAAATGGAGAAGATGGAGAAAATGATCGCCTACTGCGGACTCGTCTGCACAGAGTGCCCGGCCTACATTGCGACACAAGCGGACGACAGGGAGCAACTGGTAAAGGTTGCGGCGCAGTGGAGCGTGGAGTACGACGCTACGCTAACCGCCGATGACTGCGTGTGTGACGGTTGCCTGGCGACAACCGATCGGCATATAGGACACTGGGATGAATGCAAGATCCGCGTTTGTGCCAGTGATAAGAAGGTGCGCAACTGCGCCCACTGCACGGATTACCCCTGTAGCGAACTCAAGGGGCTCTTTTCCTTTGCCCCGCATGCACAGGCCGCGCTCGATCAGATCAGACAGAATCTGTAGATACCGTTGGAAGAGTCGACGCTTTCTGAGGAGAAAAGACTTGTCGGGGCCTGTGGTCTGTATTGCGGCCTCTGCCCGCGTTACCAGTCACAAGCGAAGAGCCGCTGCTCTGGGTGTTCCTTCGGGCGGATGGGGGCGTACTGCGGTGTCTTCCGCTGCGTGACCAAGCGCGGGTATCTCACCTGTGCCGAGTGTCCAGAGTATCCGTGTACGCGCCTGAAGCGAGCGCTCAAGATCGATGAGGAGCTCGATAGCTTTATCAGCCACAGAGCGGCATTTGAGAACCTCGATCACATCAGGAAGTTCGGCATGGAATCGTTCTTGAGCGAACAGAGGGAGCGACGCCTCCTTGCCAAGCGTCTGATCGTAGGCTACAACGCCGGAAGATCGATGACGTTCTACTGCACAACCTGTGCGCTTCTCCCCACGCGAGTGATCACGCAGGCGATCACGCGGGTTGAGCGACAGGTCTTGGTCGGGAAGATCAACAGCGACGATCGCAAAGAGCTTGCTAGGCACATGCGCGTGGCCATCGAAGATTTAGCGCGGAAGCTCGATATCGATCTATCACTGCGGAGGAAGAAGAGATGAGGAGAAGCGAAAAGGAGATCGTCGACCGCTCAGCTATCGACGACATTATGCAGCGTGCGCTCGTCTGCCGCATCGCCCTGTGCGACAACGGGGCGCCCTACGTTGTGCCGGTGAACTTCGGCTATGACAGTGGATGTCTGTACATACACAGCGCGCTTGAGGGCACGAAGCTCGATATCTTGAGAAGAAACCCTCTGGTCTCCTTCGAGGTGGATATCGATCACGCTCTCGTGGCGGGACGGGAGCCGTGTTCGTACACATTCCACTACCGCAGTGTCGTCGGATTCGGGACATCAGCTATTCTGAAGGACCTTGCGGAGAAGCGAAAAGGAATGGATGTCATTATCGGGCACTATGTGGTAAGCGTAGCTTCCTACCCCGATGCTGCTCTGAAGGAGGCAGCGGTAGTGAGGATAGCGATTTCGTCGATGACGGGGAGACAATCGGGATACTGACTGGCGATTGATCCTAAGTTGGACGTTTTGCTTGACAATACAGGTCTTGGTTGTAGACTCCCGTGATTCAGTGATCGTCCTTACATGGGACCGGAGGCCAAGGGCATGCTCGCGTTAATGAGAAAATGGCGAAGGGAAACCGAACCCTGGTATGGGGCGATGGGGCTTGCCAGCCTTGTTGTCGGTACATCATCAATCCTCGTGCCGCTGATGGTCGCGCAGGTCTTGCGTGGCACGGTGGAGAATGTTGGGATCATATCGAGTCTTGCGAGCTTGATGGGAGTGGTCGGAAGCCTCGTTTGGGGAAGGTTGTCCGACGTCGCCCACCGGCGAAAGCCGTTTGTGATCATGAGTTACACCATGGTGGCGGCGAGTTTCGCCGGGATCGCGTTTGCTCAATCGCTTACGGCGATCGTCCTGCTGAACATGATGCTTAACCTATTCTGGGTGGCGAACGCTTCCGTGAGCATTCTCCTCGTGATCGAGAATCGCGACGAGTCAGTGTGGGAAGGAAAGATCGGCCATATTAACCAGATGGTGGCGCTCGGCTGGGTATCCGGGTTGATCTTTGGAAGCGTGGCTTTGGCGGTGGCATCACCGCGGATGGGTGAGGCAGCGGCAATCCGGTCCGTCTTTGGGGCCCTTGCCTTTGGCGGACTGGTGGCTGCCATTCTCGCTGCGCGCCTGATTCCTCGCACTCGTCCGAGATTTATCCATAGGCGTTTTCGTGGGACAATTCTGGCACTTGGAAACTTCATCGTGGAGCGAGCCCGGTTTGCCCCGTCTCATCTCTATCACCGATTCAATCCCCGTCGGCTTCCCGCGCTATTGTGGGGAGAAGGGGGATTGAAACGTGAGACGAAGAGCTTCCTCGTGGCGATGCTCCTTGCGTTCGCCGCATTCGGTTTCTTCTTTGTCCCGCTTCCTATCCTCCTTGCTGACAGGTTCGGGTTTGCCTCATCGACGGTCTTCTCGTATTTTGTTGTCTTAAACGGGGCGATCGTCATCGCTTATCCGCTTGCCATGCGGCGTGTCAAGCGTCTGGGGAATAAATCGGTGCTGACAGGATCACTCCTGGCACGTGTTCTGCTGTTCGCGCTTGGGGGTGCATCTCTCCTTGCATGGCCCGTCGCTCCGTCGCGATTGCTTCTATCGTTGTTCTTCTTCGGGGTCGGAGTGAGTTGGTCCTTCTTCCAGCTTTCCAGCGTCGCCATGATATCGCGCCTCGCTCAGCCGGAGTATCGCGGTCAGGCCCTTGGGTTGTACAATGCCGTCGCCGGATTGGGGACGATCGTCGCCGGTGTTACGAGTGGTCTCATGGCGCAACACTTGGGCTATGCTGCCACATTGTTTACCTCGGCCATCCTTGCGGTCGCGGCAATGCTCGTTGTAGCGCGCTTGCCCATACCAAGACGCACGACGAAACCGGTCGATGATTCGATGACAGACGATGAACACGCGTCTGTGCACATGCGCGCACAGCCCGAGCGATCAAGATGATGAACCAGAAAGCGCGCATGCACACCGCCGAGCATATCCTGACCGCAGTGATGCGACGGCTCTTCGGCTCGCCCCGCAACCTGGAGATGCATCTGGGGGAGAAGAAGTCGAAGTGCGACTACGCTGTGCCGCGCCCGATCTTAGATAAAGACGTCGCTGCGATCGAGCGTGCGGTCAACGCGGAGATCATGAAGGATGACCGGGTGAGCTTCGAAGTGCTATCGATCGAAGCTGCGAGGGCATCCTACGATCTGTGGAAGGTCCCGCCGGGAGCGGAGACGATCCGCATCGTTTTCATCGGAGGTTTCGATGCTACACCTTGTTCCGGGGAGCACGTTGAGCACACCGCGCAGGTGGGACAGTTCCGGATCAAGAGCTACTCGATGAAGAACGATAGCACTGTTCGCATCAGGTTCTCTGTCTGAGACACATCCTGCTACAGGGCAATCTGCGTCCCCGCCATGACCTCCAGGCCGCCCGGGCCAAAGGCCTCCCGCAGGATCACGATCGCTCTTTCGCCGGTGCAGTGACAGGGGCCGATCTGCTGCACGCCGAGCTTTCGGAAGGCGTCGACGATGTTCTTGATTTCGTCATCCTTGCTCTTGTATAGATGGAACCCACCGATGACCAGTGAAAGGGGCTTCTTGGCGATCTGCGTCGTCACGCGGGCGATCCCGACGATCCCGGGGTGCGCGCAGCCCGTGATGAGTATCGGCCCCGCGGAAGTGCTGATTATCAGGGCCTGTTCCACGATCTCCTTTCCCATCTCTCCCGTGGAAGTGATCCCTGGTACGATCTCTTCCGATGTGGAGACGACGTGCGCGTGCCACGGGGCTCGTTCGAGTTTTTCTTCCACTTCTCCCTTAAACAGGACCGAGAACGACGCGGGGTAGAAGACGTCAAGATCCTTGTGGAGCACCGAGGAGATCGCTCCGATATGGTCGCAATGCTCGTGTGACAGAACGAGCGTGTCGATCGCGCTCAGGTCGACACCGAGCGCGGCGGCATTGTGTTCGAGGACAAGCTTGTCTGCTCCGGTATCAAACAGCACGCGATGCCCGCCGATCTCGATCAAGGCTGAAAATCCCCAGCCGGGTTGCAGGTCGTTGCGTTCGGAGCGATTGTCATAGAGGACTAAGATCTTATCACCAGCCATTCCTCTCCTCCTTAGGTGTCAACCGCATAGTATACTCTTCCTTCTCTCACGCGACGGCTGATCTCATCCCTCTCAGAGAGGCGAGCGAGGTATTTCCCCACTTCAGCGGGATTGATCCCCAGCGAATCGGAGAGGTCGGTTGGCGTGCACGGCCGCACGGAGAGCATGCGCAAAATCTCTGTTGATATTTCATCTTCTCGCAACAGCTTCGATCGGGAAGTGGTCCGTTTGGGGACGATGATGATCGGGATCTTCGGAAGCTCTCTTCTCATCCGTGCGCTGATCTCATGCAGCTTTTCGTCGGAAACCGGATCGACGTCCTCTTCCGGCGGGCGGACGCACGTGTTGAGGTTCACCTCATGGGGGTGAATCGAGGCAATCTTCTCGATGATATACGAGATCGAGCCATCGCTGATGTTCGATTCGTGCGCCGTGGACTGAACGAGCATCACCTCAAGCCAGATCGGCACGCGCCGCGCAAGCTTTTCTATTGCCTGAGCGATATCGTTGGTGTCAAACCCGGGCGCGGGGCGATTGATGCGGATGAATGTTTCCTGATCGCCGGCGTCGAGCTATGGGAGCACAAGGTCAAACTGCGCCGCGGCCTCCAGAACAGCGGGTCGGATGAGGAGGGAGGAGTTCGTGATCAGAGCGATCGGGATGTCTGTGATCTTGCGGATTTCGGCCACGGCGTCGGTGAGGCGTGGATTGAGTGTCGGCTCGCCGGAGCCGGAGAACGAGATGTAGTCGACGTGTGTCCGGCGAGCGAGAGCCTCCTCCACGGCTGATGCAATCTCCTGTGGCGTGGGAAAGCTCTCCTTCACTTCCTCCGGACCGGAACACGATGTAGCGCTTCTTGCCGAGCTGACAATAGATACAATCGAACGTGCAGGTGAGTCGAGGAATCGGATCGATCCCGAGAGACATTCCCAACCGCCGGGATGGGACCGGACCGTAGACGATGCTCATCCTTCGCTCCATTGTGAGTACCTCTTGTGCTTTGGCATAGGCTGTTGCTCACTCCTTAGGAAGCCAGGAGACCATGAATGGTACGGCTTTGCCTGCAATACGACACTCATGGTTTCTTGGTCTCCTTAGAGGCTTTTAGATGTCGATCACTCGCGGGTGCATTGTGCCCGTGTCGAGGATGACCACGGTCGCCTTCCCGCTGATCCAGCCGCACGCCTCTCCGGGGTTGATGACAAGCGTCTTCCCTTCTCTGATGTCGATCTCGTGAGTGTGGCCGTAGATGATCAGATCGTAGGCACTGCTCTTCACGAGTGCGTCGATGAACTTCGGCTCGTGCATGATCACCCCGCGCTTGCCGTCGAATTCGAATTCATGGTAGTCGGGATAGATCGGCCCGATCTTCTCGAACCGCTTGGTCAGGTAGAGCCGCTCACCATCGTTATTTCCAAACACGCCGATGAACGATGATTCAAGAGTGGCGAACTTATCTGCGGTGATCGGCGAGATGAAGTCGCCGGCGTGCAGCACCAGATCGACCTTTTCATCGTTGAACAGGTGCACGGCAGCGGCGATCTTGGGCATATTGTCGTGCGTGTCCGAGATGATCCCGATCTTCATTTCAGTGTCTCACGGATCTTCGCGGCCATCGCAATGAACACCTGCGATATCGGCGAATCCGGTGACTGCAGCACGATCGGTCGTCCGTTGTCGGCCTCGGCACGCGTCTGTGGATCGATTGGCACCTTCCCCAGGAAGAGCACGTCGAGTTTCTTAGCCTCTTCCTCTCCACCGCCCGAGCCGAACAGGTCGATCCGCTCCCCGCAGTGCGGGCAGATCAATCCTGACATGTTCTCCACGATCCCGATGTTCTTGATCTCCAGCTTCTTTGCCATGTTCGCCGCCCGTCGCGCATCGATCAGGGCAACTTCCTGTGGGGTCGTAACGACGATTGCCATCTCGGGTGAAGTGCGCTGAGCGATCGTCAGTACTTCGTCTCCCGTGCCGGGCGGAAGATCGGCGATCAAGATGTCAAGATCGCCCCAGTTCGCTTCCCCGAGGAACTGATCGATCACCTTCGAGCGCAGCGGTCCGCGCCAGATGATCGGTGTCCCTCCTTCGATCATCGAGGCGATGGAGATGATTTTGATTCCGTTGACCTCGCTGGGGACGATCATGCCGCCTTGCGTAGCTAGGCCGCCAGTGAGGCCTGTCATCTGAGGAACGTTCGGGCCGGTGATATCCGCGTCGAGTAGGCCGACACGTAGGCCGCTACCTGCAAACGCGTAGGCTAGATTGACCGCTACCGTCGTCTTTCCCACTCCGCCCTTGCCGCTGAACACGACCACACGGTGCTTGATCCGCTTCATCGCGTCTTCGATCCCCTTGGTCGGGTTCTGCGCGTGCACCGTCGGACGCTGTTTGTTGTCGCTCATTTCTTGTACTCCCTTGCCCCAAATAGCTTTGTGCCTATGCGTACCATGTTTGCTCCCTCTTCGATCGCGATATTGTACGTGTTGCTCATCCCCATGGACAGGATCTTCATCTCAACATTCGGCAGTTTTTCCTGCCCTAGTCGAACAAACAGATCCCGTGTCTCCTTGAAGTAAGGACGCGCTTGCTCCGGATCGCCGAAGCGTGGCCCCATCGTCATCAATCCCTGCACACTGACGTGTTCAAGCGTGGATACCTCGCGCAGCAGGTCTTCCGCCTCTTCGGGCAACACGCCCGCCTTCTGCGGCTCGCGGCCCGAATTTACCTCGATCAACACCCGCATCGTACGTCCCCGCGCCACGCAGGCACGCTCGATCCTCTCTGCTAGCTCCATAGAGTCGACCGTCTCGATCACATCGAATATCTCAACGGCGTGTTTCACCTTGTTCTTCTGCAGGTGGCCGATGAAGTGCCACTTTGCCTTACTTCCGATGGCGGCGAACGCCTCCCGCGCCTCCTGCACGTAGTTTTCCCCAATTATCGTGATCCCGGCGGCTATTGCACGCAGGATCTCATCTGGGGTGCGCGTCTTCGCCGCGGCGACGAGCGTGACTCCGGATGGTAGCTCGGCGAGGATTCTTCTCACGTTCTCTTCGATCATTTCACGCCACCTTGGGTCTGTCGCTTTTGCTGCGGCCACATTGTACATCCTTACGCGGGGAGTTGTCCCATACAAGATGCGCATGAAGCCAAGATGTGTTTCTCATGTGGGATAAGCATGAGATGACCCTGGGCCGTCGCAAGCTTGTCGGACACATCGCGAGAAGTGTGATTGGCTCCTTGCCGTTTTGGGTGGGCAGCAAACTTCTGATCGTAAATGATAAAACATCATTTGATCTTCAATCTGACACACTTCCAGCCCACAACGCAGCGTCGAGCGCAGGGATCAACGCTCCACAAGATCATGCTTTTCGTAGCGCGGCAGCCACGTTGTGGCCAGCATAAGTCCACAACCTAACGTCGCAAACAAGCTGTGACGCTACACAAGAACGTATCTTTTGTAGCGCGGCAGCTTGTCTGCCCCGTTGGACCATCGCATGCCCGATTCACGGTACGTAGCTAGAAACTCCATTTGCTGAGCGGAATCCAGCTACTCGTCCACTTCGTTCAAGTAGGCGTCGATTCCGCGTGCCGCTTGATGGCCGGTGGAAATCCCGGTGATCACGTCCGGCCCCTTGACGAAGTCTCCGCCAAAGTACAGCCACGGAAGGCTGCTCTGGTTGTATTCGTTCACCTTGATCCGTCTGCCAGCGTACTCCAGGGTCTGTTTGATCTCATCGGTGATCAGCGAGTCGTCAGCGCTCTGACCGATCGCCTCGACGATCATCGTTCCGGGGATGAACAGCTTGTCCTCCTCGTTTACCTGCGGGTTGAAGCGATGTTCTTCATCGAATACTGATACGCACTGAACCGTGTGCAATCCGGTTATCTCACCGTCCACGATTTCTATCTTCTGCGGAGAGCGCCCGGGGATGATCACGATCGCTTCCTCGCGTGCCTCCTCGATCTCTTCCACGTCGGCGGGCATGATGTCTTCGGTCTCCAGGCAGGTGGTCGTCAGATCAACCACGCCGTAGCGCGCCTTCTGCAGGCGAGCGATGCTGCGCGAGATGTCCATGGCGACGTTCCCTCCACCGATGACCACGATCTTCTCGGTAAGCTCGATCTCCTCGCCGCGGGTGATGCGACGCAGGAGGTCGATCGCCTGAAAGACACGGGGATGATCCGTTCCCTCAACGCGCGTGCTCCGCCCTCCCTGCAGGCCGATTCCGACGAAGACAGCTCCGTAATCGCGCTGCAGGTCTTCCAGAGTGACGTCTTTTCCCACTTGGGTGTTGCAACGGATCTCCACCCCTACCGATTCGATGTAGTCGATGTCCTTAGCAAGCGCGTCGTAGGGCATGCGGTACTCGGGAATCCCGTAGCGCATCATCCCTCCGGGCTTATCCTTCTCCTCGAATACGATCACCTTGTAACCCATCAGCGCCAGGTAGTAAGCGGCGGAGAGGCCGGATGGACCGGCACCGACGATCGCTACCTTCTTGCCGTTCGACTTGACGATCTGGGTCCCAAGAATGCGTTTGTAGTCCTCGCGCGGTATCTGATCCATGGCATAGCGCTTGAGCCAGCGGATGGAGACAGCATCCCCGCGATGGGACAGGGCGCACGCCGTTTCGCAGTCGTGCGTGCACACGCGGCCGCACACCTCAGGAAGGGGGTTGGTCTTGTAGATGTCGCGCGCCGCCTGATCGTGGTCCTCGCTCCAGATGTCGCGGATGTAGTCGGCGACGTTCATGTGCGCCGGACAGGCCTCTTCGCACACCTCACACTCGAAGCAGCGCGACGCCTCGGTGATCGCCTGCTCGCGAGTGAACCCGCGCACCATCTCCAGGAACGAACCTAACCGCTCCTCCGCAGGGAGGATCTCCATCTCCTTGGCATGACCGTCGAAGTCGGCAAGACAGAAAGCAAGGTCGCTGGCGTATCCTTTGTCATCCTTCTTGCGGTGATCGAGGCTGGCGTCAAAGTCGCTCAAACCATCGATGAACACCTCGCTCGCCACCTTCTCATCGCGTGCCAGGGCAACGAAGGTGTCAGGGTTATCGTCGTTGTGGATGAAGTCCCGCGACAGGCTCAAGCTTCCGGTCGGACAGACGTCCACGCATAGCCCACAGTACGTACAGCGACCGTAGTTGATCTGCGGCCGTTCATTGGTCGACCCTTTCTTCGGATCGGCCTCGATCCCGGGCACCTTGACCATGGTGATTGCCGCGCACGGGCAGATATCGGCACAGTTTCCGCAGCCGATGCACTCCTCAAGGTCATTCTTGTGAAACCCGCGGTAACGCTCGGCGATCTCCCGCTTCTCGTAGGGATAGGCCACAGTGCGCGGCTTCGCAAACAGGTACTTAAGCCCGACAAATGACCCCAGCATGCTTCCTTTACTCATCATCCCTCCTCTAGCGGTCTATTTCCGGGACCGAGATATTCAAGCTCGATGCCATGTGTGCGATGTCCGGCACGCTCATTCCGACAAGCAGCTTTGGCAACACGACAAGCCCGTGCGGGAGCGATGGGCCGCGATAGGACAACCGACGAAGCTTGTTTGATCCGTCGGAGACGGCGTACATTCCGAGCTCCCCTCGTCCTGACTCCACGCGCGCATACGCCTCACCCCTTGGTATTCTCCACTTGAACGGATTGGGCGTCCGGTTCCACGCCGATCCCGCCGGTATCTTCTTCAGGACCTGGCGGATGATGGATACGCTCTGGTCCACTTCAGCGCGAACCACCATCGACCGCGCGTACGAATCACATTCGGTTCGTGTGGGAATCTCGAAGTCCAGCTCGGCGTAGGCCGCGTACGGCTCCTCCACCCTCACGTCGCGGGCGATGCCTGTTGCACGCAGGTTTGCTCCGGTTACTCCCCAACGCAGAGCATCCTCACGCGTGAGTATTCCAACTCCATCGGTGCGCTTGCGGAAGACACGGTTGTTGAACATCACCGCATCAAAATCGTGCAGCGTCTTCTCAAAGTCGTCGAGGAAAGCGGTCATCTTTCCGGCGAAGCCCTCGGGGACATCACGACGCACTCCGCCAGGGAGGATGTAGATGTGATAAACGCGCGCCCCGGCAATCTGGGAGAACATGTCGAGGATCTCATCGCGGGCGAGCATCGCCCAGTGGTTGATCGTGTAGAACCCCATCGCTCCGGCCATCCCGTTTAACCATAGAAGGTGGGTGGACAGGCGTGACATCTCTAGAATCAACGAGCGAATGTAGTGCGCCCGTGGGGGGACTTCGATCCCGGCCAGCTCCTCGATCGCCATGGCATACACCTGTTCGTTGGGGTCTGGATCCATCACGTTCATCCGACAGACAAACGGGAATCCCTGCAGATAACCGACGTTCTCCAACATCTTCTCGAAACCACGATGAAGAAAGCCGAGATTCATCTCGATGTGGCGGATCGTCTCCCCTTCCACGGTAACGGTGATGTTGAAGTTTCCCGATACCCCCGGGTGCTGTGGTCCAAAAAGGAGATCCACTTCCCTTTCCCTGCTGGCGATTTGTTCGTCACTCATAGTCATACTTCCTCTCTGAATAGGCTAACGTATCAAAATCACGGCGCATCGGGGGAATATCATCCCAGTTATCTAGGTAGAGAGGAGTCAGGTTACCGTTCCCGGTGAAGTCGACCCCGAAGAACTCGTGAATCTCTCGCTCGTAGGGTTGCGCGTTCTCGTAGAGCGAGGTGATGCTCAATGCAACCGGGTTCTCCCGATCGACCCGGGCCTTGAGCATGACGTGGATTCCGTCGGCGTGCGAGGCGACATGGTACACGAGCTCGAACTGCCCCTCTTCGATCCAGTCTACGCATGTGATAAGCGTGAGCTGATGATATCCTTCGTCCTTAAGCCACATCAGGACCGTACTCACGCTATCCAGTGGCAAAAAGGCAACCACCCGCTGTTGACGCTTGACATCAGCACGTACTCCGGCGAAGCGAGCCTCCAGTTTTTCTTTTAGAGCCTCTTCTTTCATTCCGTGATCCACTCCACTTGTTTCAGGTCTTCCAAGAAATTGCTCCCCAACGCGCGTTCTTGGTGCTCGCGGTAGTACTCGCGGTCCCGTTCGTAGCGCAGGTAGCCATCGGCAGTCCCCTTCTCGATCTCCTCCATCAGCTTGTTCATTCCCATGAGGAACGCCTCCGGCCGGGGCATGCATCCCGCGATCCACACATCGACCGGGAGGTACCACTTGAGGTGGTTGATCGTGTTGTAGGAGGTGTAATACATTCCGCCATCGATCGGACAGGAACCGAACGAGACCAGGTAGCGTGGGGTCAGCATCTGCTCGTACGTACGGATGACGTACTTCAATGTCTTGGGCGTCAGATACCCGGTGATCATCAACAGATTTGCCTGGCGCGGGCTGGCCATTGGTCCCATCCCGAACCGGCTCGCATCATACGGGGCGAGCATCGTTGGCGGCATCTCGATCGATCCGCACCCGGTGCAAAAGTGGATCGGCCATATGGAGTACTTCTGCCCCCACTTGTACGGGTGCGTCGCCCACATCTTACCGCGTTTGTATTTTTCCATTTTTCTTACGCTCCCTTTATCACCATGGCCATGATCAGCCCAGCAAGGGCAAACCACGTTGGCCAGCGCCAGCAGTAGCGTAGGGCCTGCTCCACCCTGAAGCGGGGATAGACCGCGTTTATCAGTACACCAGCTAGGAACAGCCCCGTCACCTTGAGGAAAAAGATCCCCAGGTTGGTCGCTCCACCGAAGAATATGTCCACGTAAAGTGAAAGAACGACCATCGCGTGCAGCGAATGCTCGATCACCGACAGGGCGAGGAACTTTCCCCCAAGCTCGACCATCGTCCCGGAGGCCACCTCCTGTGGTGCGGTCACGATGTCGAACGGGCGCACCCCCTGCATCGCCGGCATGATAAGAAGCCCGGCGATCGCCGAGAGCGGGAAACGCAGTACACCCAGCATTCCCCCTGCTCGCTGAAGCATGACGAGATCCATGAGCGATGTCGTATGATAATAAGTCATCATCGCCAGCAGTATCAGCAGGAACGGAACCTCGTACCCCAGACCGAGCATCAGGCTGCGTGATGCGGCCATCGATGCATTCGGGTTCTCCGATGCCCCGACGGAAAGGCCAACCCCAAGGGAGGAGACGAGCATCAGATAGATCAATACCAACAGGTCGCCCGATCCGGAGAAGATGTGTATTCCCCCCATCGGCACCATCAACAGTGCCGCGGTCGATCCACCGATTGCGACCAAAAGTCCCCAATTGAATATCAGCCCGTGTGACACGTTTGATTTCAGGCTGACCAATTTTACGAGGTCGATCACCGGCTGGTAGATCGGCGGCCCGTAGCGGCGGTCGATGCGCGCGGTTACCTTGAGAGATATTCCAGTGAACAGCACTGCAACGAGCAGTATCGTCACGATCGGCAAGCTTATCATCCACGCAATCTGTAGTCCTATGCTCATGGCCTCCACCCCAGTAGATTCATCGTTGCAAACACCCCGAGCAGGATCACGATCCATAACGCGTAGGTGTTGATATTCCCCGAATAGACCTTGCGCGCACTCTCAAACAACGCCGTGCTCTGTCTTCCCACCCAGGCGTAGAACGAATCCGCCCAATCGTGCAGGTAGGGCTTCAGCACATGCTCTGCTGGATCGTAGAAGCGTGAAGCATAGTTGTAGTTATCAGATGGAGTCGGCCCACCAGCGGTGTACGTGTCCTGTGGGCCGGCTCGGCGCGGACGCGCGGTGAGGGAAAACAGGGCGTACATAACAAGCGTAGCCGCGACGATCCCGCCGAAGATGTTTAGCAGGTTCATCTCCCCCACTCCCTGCGGCATTCCCACCAGCCCGGTTACGATCGGCTTCACGCCGAACGAACTCTCGATCAGGGCGACCGCCTTGAGCGGAATTCCCGGGAGGATACCGAACAGCACGATCAGACTCGACAGAGTGATCATCGGAGCCTGCATCAGCCACGGAACTTCCTTAACTTGCGCATAGCGCTGCGGCAAGCGGCCCAGGAACGTGTTGTGAATCAGCTTGTAGCCGTAGAGGATAGTCCCCCAGGTACCGATCAACGCGGTGAACGTGAGGAACGGGTGCCCGCCGAGGATCAATCCCTTGTAGATCAGCCACTTGGAGACAAACCCGTTGGTCAACGGAACTCCAATCATCCCAAAGACGGCGATCATCGCGGAGACAAACGTCACCGGCATCCGCTTGTGCAGCCCGCCTAGCTTCGTCAAGTCGCGCGTTCCGGTGCGGTACTCCACCGCCCCCACCGCGAGGAAGAGGAGGGAGACGCACATCGCGTAGTTGAGGATGTGGAATATCCCCCCGGCCAGGCCCAATGTCGAGAAGAGAGCCAGCCCGAGGATCATGTACCCGCCGTGCCCGATCGACGACCAAGCGAGGACCTGCTTGGCATCGTCCTTGAACACCGCAACGAAGACCCCAAACAGGATCGTGATCCCGGCGATCCAGGCGAGAATTATTTGATAGTTCACCAGACCGTAGCTCATCCGATGGACGAGCGGCATGCCGATCATCACATACATCACTAGCAGGAACCCGTACACCCCCAAGCGGGTGAGCATCCCTCCCAGGACCGCGGTGAACGGGGTCGGTGACTCCGCGTACGCCGCTGGAAGCCACGGATGAAGCGGCAGAAGAGCGTTCTTGATCCCGAAGGCAAGAGAGAACATCATCAGGATAAAGACCGCGTAGCCGACGGTCGCACCGGACATGGCCGTGGTTAGGGCGATGATATCGACCGTCCCGAAGTTCACGTACAGGCTGACGATGGCGAGCAGCATCGCCGATGACCCGGCGATCGAGAACAGAATGTACTTGATCCCCGCTGAGAGCGCCCCTTTTCCGTTGAAGCTGATCGACATGAACGTAGCCACGCTCATGATCTCCCACAGAATGTAGAACGTGAACATATCGCCACTCAGCACCACCCCGAGCATCCCCCCGTTCACGAGCAGGAACAGGAAGTAGAATAGATCGAGCCGCTTGCGGTCCTTCATATAGGCAAACGAATAGACGAGCGCCAACAGGCCGATCGCGGTCATAGCAATCCCGAAGAACCAGGAAAGAGGTGTCAGGCGAAGCGACAGGTCGATTCCCAAGAAGGGAAGGTACGCGTAGTTAACGGCGATCGTTCGCCCATACATGGTAGAGAGAGCAACGAGCGGGAAGAGCGCCACTAGAAGCGAATAGACACTTCGCACCCGCGGCCTGCGGTAGCCAATGGCGACCCCCAACAATGGGGCGGCGAGTCCGATGATAACAAGTATTTCTAGGATCATGTTATTGCGCTCCCAACACTGTTTGGATATAAGCCGATCTCTCCACCAGCCCGCTTGCCGCTTGTTGCAGTAGCCCGGAGATCATGTGCGGGTAAACCCCGATAATGATGATCAGCGCCGCGAGGATGGTGATCGGAATCAACGCCGACAGCGGCAGCTCCTTCACCGATTCCTCCCCCTCGGCTTGCGTGAAGAACATGATCTGTAGTAACTTCATGAAGTATCCCACCTCGATCACCGTCGCCAACAGCACGAGAACGATGAGCCCGGTGTAGGAGGCGCTGTGCTGTGCTAGCGCCGCCCGCACGATGGAGAACTTGCTCATGAACCCGGCAAACGGGGGTACGCCGATGAGCGACAGGACAGCGACCGAGATCATCGCTCCGGTGAACGGCATCTTCCGCCCCAGGCCAGCGAGGGCCGAGAGTTTCTTCGATCCCACGCGGTAGATGATGTAGCCGCTAGCAAGGAACAACAGGGCCTTAGCCAGGGTGTGACTGACGAGCTGAAAGAGCGCCGCGAACACACCGGCATCGCTAGCGATCCCGAAGGCGAGCATGATCAATCCCATCTGCCCGATACTTGAATAGGCAAGCAGCCGCTTTATGTCATCCTTCTGTCTGAAAGCCGACATCTCTCCGAGTAGGAGTGTTACTACTCCTAGAATAGCGAGAACGAGCATGATCCCGTGTCCATCGAAGACGGTGTACACGATCCGTGCCACGGCGTATGCTCCGGTCTCGATTGCTATCCCCGAGAGGATCGCGCTCACCGACGATGGCGCCGAAGAGTGCGCGTCGGGAAGCCAGGCGTTGAGCGGGAAGATCGCCGCCTCCACCCCGAACCCAACGATGAGAAGAGACATGGCCATGAACAACAGTGTCGGATCCACTCCAGCGACATGCGCAGCGATGTCGGCCATGTTCAGTGTGCCCGTGGTTCCGTACAGCAGAGCGATACCGATCAGGATGAACGCCGAGCCGATCGATCCTTGAATGAGGTACTTGATCGCCGCCTCCGTCCCACCACGGTCACGGTTGTATCCTGTTAAGGCGTACGAGGAAAGGCTGAGAATCTCGAAGAAGACAAACAGGTTGAAGATATCGCCCGTAAGGACCATCCCCGTCGCCCCGGTGAGGAGGGTAAGGACGAGCATGTGATACTTCTCCTTCGGCTCCTCATGAATGTAGCCCACTCCGTAGACAGAGACGAGGAAGCCAACAAGAGAGATGAGAATCGCCAGTCCTAAACCGAGCGGCCCCACCACGAAGTTGATGGCGATGGGCGCCGTCCACCCGCTTAGAGAGATCACGATCGGCGCACGCATCACCTGCGGCAGGAGGGCGAGCGAGATCCCAAGATTGCTGAGCATGACCAGTGCCGGTATGTAGTGGGAGGCTTTCTTGTTGGCCAGGGCAACGAGAGGGATCAGAAACGCGCCGAGAAACGGAAGAGCGATGAGTAACGTGGCTACCATTTAAGCCCCCTAATCTTGCGCGTATCGAGCGTCTTGTAGTGCCCGTACACCCTGATCGCCAGGGCGAGGGCGAGGGCGGTCACCCCGAGGCCGATAACGATCGCCGTGAGGACCAGCGCCTGAGGGATCGGGTCGACCATCTTGGTTGGATCGGTGTACGTCCGGGTGACGATAGGCGCTGTCCGGTTATGGATGTAACCGATCGCGATCAGCAGAACGTTCACTCCCGTATCCAGAAGCGTCAACCCAACAATGATCTTGATCAGGTTTCGCTTACTAAGGACAGTGAACAGACCGATCATGATCAGTCCGACTGCCCCAACGTACATCATTGGATTTCCGATTGTCATCCTTCGCTCCCGCTTCCAAACATGTTAGCCACGATTCCCGCCAGTTCCGCGCCTACTTTAAGTCCGATCGCCGCGTACAGGATGGGGATAACACCGGCACTGAACAGGGCGAAGACGCTCCCCTTGGGAAGGAAGTTGTTGAGGAAGTATCCGCCGACCCCCAGCCCGATCAGGCCGATGATGACGAACGTGATCCCGGCCAGGCTCTCCGTCACTGCAAGTGTTTTCTGACGCAGGCGATACCCGGTGTTGCCGAGGAACATTAACAGGAACGCCGAGGCGATTACCGAGCCGCCCTGGAACCCTCCGCCAGGGGTGAGATGCCCATGGAGAAAGATGTATCCCCCGAACAAAAGAATGAGCGGGAAGAGGAACTGCGATCCGCGACGGACGATCAAGCTCGCCGGTGGCAGCCCGCGCTTGTCATCGTCTTCTGAGCCTTCTTTCTTCGGCCAGGAGAGGAATATACCCAGCCCGAGCGAGGCGATGAACAGGACCGTGACCTCTCCTAGTGTATCCAACGCACGGTAATCCAGGACCACCGCGGTAACCAGGTTCGGCGCTCCGGTGTCTTTTACCCCGTTATTTAGGTAATACTTGGCTACATGCATCCGGTCCGTGTTAGCCGTGCTGTTGCCGAAGGGGATGTGAGAGAGGGAAAGCGCCAGCCCGACAACGATCAGGGCAAGGACGCTGAAGCTTACGAATGCCCTCATTTCTCATACCTCCCGGTCTTGCGGATGGCGATCACGAAGATGGCTGTCGTCAGCCCGGCACCGATCGCCGCCTCCGCCATCGCCACGTCCGGTGCCTGCAACAGGTAAAACAGGACAGAAGCGATCAGGCTCACCGCGGCGCAGGCGACGACCGCGGCGATTAAGTCGCGGAAGAAATAGGCCCCTACCCCGGCGATGAGCATCGCTACAGTGAGAATGGCGATGTAGATCATCCTTCCTCCTCCTTTCCTATCTCCTGGCACTCCTCGAACTCCTTACAGCGATCGACCACGCTCTTGTCCCACAGCTTTACCCCGCTCTTGTAACTTGCCCGTGCCAGGGCATGTGCGCTGATCGGGTTGGTGAGCAGGATGAACACCGCGATGACAATCGCCTTCAGCATCCAGTTCGGATGGACGAATCCCACACCCAGGATGGTGGAAAACGCTCCCAGCGTTGTGCACTTCGTTCCCGCCTGCAGGCGGTTGTACACGTCGGGAAGGCGAAAAATCCCCAGCCCTCCCAGGAAGAGGAACGCCGTTCCGATTCCAATCAAGATCTCGCCGAAGATGCGCATCACACACCCCGTTCCATGTAGCGGGCCACCGCGAGGACCCCGATAAACCCGAGGACCGCGTACACCAGCGCCACGTCCAGGTAGACTTGACGATCGAAGAATGAAGCAAGGAGAACCATCAGCGCGATACTGATGGTAGCCATACCATCCACTCCCACAACCCGATCGGGGGTAGTGGGCCCTGCTGCCGCACGCACCAGGCAGAGAGCAATCCCCGCGGCGCTAAACGACAGGAACAATAACCATAGCGCTGTCATGAGAAGATCACCTTCAGGTACCGTTCGAATCGCTTGCTGATAATCCTTGTGGCTTCCTCCGTATCAGTGCTCTTAACGTTGATCCAATGGACGAGCATGCTGTTCCCTTTAACATCCATGGTCAGCGTCCCCGGAGTGAGTGTGATCGAGTTGGCCAACGCAAGCTTCCCGCTGTCCGACTTCAAATCAGTCTTTATGAGGACGACACCCGGGTGGATTGGCATGCGCGGATGGATCACGCGGTAGGCGACGTCAAAGTTCGCCTTGATCATCGCCCAGAAGAAGACCGGGATGTAGACGATCAAATACAGAAGTTTCTTCACGCTCAAGCGGGAGAATCCCACCTGCGAGAAGTAACGCCAACCGAACGCGGCGACGATCGCCGACAGCACTCCCCCCATGAGAAGCTCCTGCCAGTTGAGTGTCCCGACAAGGGCAAGCCACACCCCGTACGAGACGACAAACGCGGTCAAGTAACGCTGAGTTCGATGTTCACCCTGTGCGTCCAACGCTACACCTCCATATGGTAGACCAGCTTTCCCAACGCCATGGGAATATCGATCGGTACGATCCTTATTTCGTCCGGGATGCTCAGGTGGCAGGGGGCGAAGCAGAGGAATCCCTTTATATCTGCTTGAATCAGCTTGTCAGCCGTCTCCTGCGCGCATTCAACGGGCGTGGCGATGATCGCTAGCTGCACCTTTTCCTCGCGGATCCGCCTCTTGACATTTACCACATCCTCCACTGTCAACGGCCCAATCTTATTTCCGATCCGGCGAGGATCCTTATCGAACGCCAGCACGATCTCGAAACCCTGTCGCTTTAGCTCGGGATTGCGTAGAAGCGCTGAGCCGATGTTCCCAACACCGATCAGCGCCAATCGCCAAGTGCGATCGAGGTTTAGTATCGCTCGCAATTCTTGTATTAACTGCTTGGTAGCGTAGCCAACACCACGTGTTCCGAACTCGCCAAAGTACGAGAAATCCTTGCGGATCTGAGCTGGGTTCATATGGAGTGCCTTGGCCAAGCTTTGCGAAGAGAACTTCTCCTTGCCTTCGTTCCATAAGCAGTCGAGCTCACGCAGGTAAGCAAGCATACGCTGCATCGTCTCTTCCGGCACATCCATGTGTTTTACCATCGACCGTTCCTTTGTGCTTGTGCTCACGATCACAAATCCGATTTATAGCACGCACGAGCTAGGTTGTCAAGCCGTGGGAGCCATTAGCTCTGTGGAAACAAGAGACCGATGTGGAATATGCAGAAAGAAACAGCGAGTACTGGGAATGCTGATGACTGAAGACCGATGAGCTATCTTGACCGTGCGAGCGTTGGAGAAGACGTGCCCTTCACGCAAGTGAATGGAGTTGCTGATATATTCCGGTCGCACCGTGATTCACTATCTGCTATCATCCTGATCATCACTTACGGAAAAGGTGGGGGTAAGATGCGAACTGCGCTCAGCAAGAGGGCAGCATTGATCGTTGTAGTCTTCATGTTTATCGGTCTTGTGGCTGCAAGTAGAGCCACGGCGCAGGTTCCTGAACACGTACCGTGGAGCGCGAGTCAGCCGATAACCTGGAATCTCTTCCTGGCAGCGTATCCGCAGGGTGATTGCCTGCAGGCAGAGGCCGCGGCGATACACATGACCATCAACTGGTCCGTATCGTACGTTCTCGACTACGACAGAACCAGGGGTGACTGGTACGGATACGTCGATGAGTCGATGATCAAGGTGACAAACACGATGGACCCGCTTCTCTCCTGGGCCGCCGCGCAGGGAAAATCCCCGAATGTTCTAAACCACGAACAGCGACACTTCGATCTAAACGAGGTCTACGCGCGCAAGCTCGCAATCCTTCTTGCTCGCCCGCATGTGACGGGCGCGACGACAGATGAGGTGCGAACTGCTCTACGAAAAGAGATAAATGCTACGGCATCGGCTGTCCTCAACATGGCCTCTCAAATGCAGTCGCGCTACGATGATGAGACAGCTCATGGCACGAACCCCGCTGTGCAAGCAAGTTGGGCAGCAAAGATCGATGCCTGGCTGGCAAGCCCGCTGCAAGCGCCGTGATGCGACGACAGAACGGTGAACACAGAGCGACCAAACGCGAAAAGGTACAGGAACGCATGCAGCTTCGCTTGAATCACGAATGACGCGAACCGGGCAAGCGGCTTCAATGGGCACAGCTTGTCAAAAATTGCGCAAATAATCTAAATAGCACAGATTGTAGTACACCTACAACAAAGTTTGATCCCGCGCAGAAGAGGAGGAAAGGCAACTGCCTAGAAGTAGCCGTTCATCGGGCCAAAGCGACTGAGCGGCCATACGCGCAGGTATGGCTCGCCGATGAAGTCCTTCTTATCGACAAAGCCCCAGTAGCGCGAGTCCCACGAGTTCGCGGAGTTGTCTCCCATAACGAACCACTTCCCCTGCGGGACAAGTGTGGGAGTCATGCCGAAGAGCATGCGGGGGTCGCCTGATGTGTACTGGCGATCAAACCTCGGCCCGGTCAACTTCTTTCCATCTACGTAGACGCTCCCGTCCTTTACCTGCACTGTCTGCCCGCCGACGGCGATCAAGCGCTTAACGTAGCGGACCCGCCTATCACGCAGGGCGATCCCGAAGTCGGCCAGTGAGTTCATTCCGTTCAGTTTCGTTCCTAGGTCAAGCTGGGGAACGTTGACCAGGCTAAGGACGACCATCGTCCCCACCGGGAGCGAGGCGATGATCTGATCGGCGCCGGCAGCGGAGAAGACCGGTTGACGGTTGATGTAGATCAGGCGTTCTCCCTCAGTTACGCGGGCATTCTCAGCAGGAGATCCCGACTTCACGTTCTTTATCAAGACCGAATCGGTGTGCCAGAAGACGACGATATCGCCCGGTTTAGCGCTGCGGAAGTGGTACGAAATCTCGTCGACGAAGAAGGAGTCCCTGGGATCGATCGCTGGAATCATCGAACCCGTCGGCACGTGCATGCGCACGGTGACATAACCCATCACAAGGAAGGCAAGCCCGCCCGCAACGATGATTACTTCGATCCATTCTAGGACCTCCCTCATCACGCGGCCCGGGTTCCATCCGAAATGTCGCACTAATCGCAGGATAAGCGCGGTTTTTTTTTGCTTTTTTTTGCGCATCATGTGCTCTTACATGGCCTCAGGGCGGATAAAAGGGGACAGGCACTTTTTCTCGCACGATCTGACGCGAGAAAACGAGCCAGTCCCCGCGTGCAAAGGCGCAGATCACAAGCGAAACGTTGCACACAAGGTGTAGCACTACAGAAGAACAGCCTTGCGTAGCGTGACAGCTTGCCTGCCCTGTGAAGTCTTACTCCACTGGGGTCTGCCATGTTGTCGCACAAGTCCAAAAGCGCAACTTCGGAGTCCGCCTGTCTGGGGTGCAGATAGGGCTCCGACGCTACACAAGATTCCGCTACAGGACTGTCATTCTCACTATACATGCAAGCGCACCTGTGCTTTGTCACCGAATCCGCCGCAGTCGACGCAGGAAATACGGGCGCGATTGGCGCGTCCGGTTTTTCTTGACCAGCTCAATCTTCTCAATCTTCGGCGAGTGCACCGGGTATGTTTTCTCCACCCCGATACCAGACGAGATCTTCCGCACGGTGATCATCTCATTCGTTCCAGACCCGCTTCGCTTGAGGACGATCCCCTCAAAGACCTGAATTCGCTCCTTGGCTCCCTCGGAGATCCGCTCGTGAATGCGAATGATATCACCGCTCGTGAATGCGGTATCTCTCTCTTGCAGGTAATCCTTCTCCACCGCTCTAATGATGCTATCCATCTTCTTTATCCTCCTATTCTATTCCCCAGCCACGCGGTCGAGAGTGATCGCCGCTGCTGCCCGCACCGAGAGGTGGTTAAAATCACTCTCAGGCATGATCGGTGGAAGGAGCAGGTCGCAGGCCTCAATGACCTCATCAACCATCCCCCATCCCGTTCCAAACAGGATCAACACCGGCTGCTCGCCCTGCGCAATCTCAGCACGCAACTTCTGGTAGCTCACCGATCGCCCCGCGTGCTGCCGCGCCGATGTCGCCACTACAAGGGGCTCACGCCCTTCGGCATCGCGAATCCAGGAGATCGATTCCTCCAAATCTTGCGTCATAGTCACGATCTCCAGCGCATCACCACGCCGACTCGCCTCCATCGCACGCTCCCCTTCCGTCCAAAAGCCCCTAATCCGCCAACCTATCCGCTGCTGGGAGGGCAAGGGCGTCACGACAAAATAGCGCACCACTCCATAGGTACGCGCCGAACGCGCAATATCGTGCACATCGATCGATGTCATCGCCGTGGCGACGATTTCGCCGCGACGGTTGCGCATCGGGAAGTGCAATAGAGCAACGTAGAGGTTACCCATCGTCTTCCACCCTGTCAAGATCCCGCTTCTGTTCCGGAGCACGCTCGGGAACTCGTTCCCGAGCGTGCTCCAGTCCGATGAGATCAGGCCGGTTACGCATCGTTTTCTCCCATGCCCGCTCCTCGCGGAAGCGTTCTATCCGAGCATGATCGCCCGAAAGGAGGACCTCCGGTACGCGCAGGCCGCGGTACTCCGGCGGACGCGTGTACTGTGGCGGACCGAGGTGATCCTTTTCGTAGAATGAATCGCTCGTCACCGACTCGAACCGGCCAACTATGCCCGGCAGCATCCGCGCCGTCGCTTCGATGACCACCGCAGCGGCGACCTCTCCTCCGGTCAGGACATAGTCCCCGATCGACACCTCGTCATCGACAAACTGCACAACCCGCTCGTCGACCCCTTCATAGCGCCCGCAGACAAGGAGTAGCCCATCAAGCTTCCCCCACTCGATGGCGTCGTTCTGCGTGAACAGCCTTCCCTGCGAGGAGAGGAGAACCGTCCGCCACTTGTTGGGGTCCCACTTGCTGCGCTGTCTCTTGGGGTCAGACCTTGTTTCTTGAATTTTAGGTACCTCATCACACTCTTCGTGCAAGAAACAAGACTTGACCCCACCGGATTTGATCGCCTCGATTCCGCGCACGAGCGGCTCCACCTTGAGAAGCATCCCCGGACCGCCACCGTAGGGGCGATCGTCCACAACGCGGTGCGGATCATCGGTAAAGTCACGCAGATCGTGCAAATGAGCAAAGACCAAGCGATTTTCTATCGCCTGGCCAAGGACTCCTACAAAGAGAAATCCTGCGAGTGCTTCTGGAAAAATGGTGAGTACGTCAAAGCGCATCTTATGGATCAGTCGACAATCTCGACCACAACCTCCCGATCGAGACGCGCGGCCACACCTTCGAGAAACGTGCGCAGCGCGCCGATCGTCCGTCCGCCGCGCCCCAGCACGCGTCCGCGATCCTCCTTCCCGATGTGCAGAAAGAAGATGTCGACCTTCTCGGTCTCGATCCGGTCTATCCGCACCGCGTCGGGAAGATCAACGAGCGAACGCACGAGGAACAGGCACAGACGATAGAGCATACCTACTCGCCCTTGCTAGCTACCTGTTCCCTCTTGGCCGCATCCCAAGCGGCCATGACGCCAGCTCGAGACAGGATGTCACGCACGGCGCTTGTCGCTTTAGCACCGTCCATGAGCCACTTCAACGCGGCGTCGTTCTTCACTTCGTACGTCGCCGGATCGGTCTTCGGGTCGTAGAACCCGAGATCCTCGACCACTTTTGCGTCTCGCGGCTTGCGCCCGTCGAGGACGACCACTCGATAGGAGGCCTGCCCCTTTCTTCCAACCTTCTTCAGTCGAATCTTTGCTGCCATTGCTTCACCTCGTGTTTTGATCAGCTATCAGCTATCAGCTATCAGCTATCAGCTATCAGCTATCAGCTATCAGCTATCAGCTATCAGCTAAGAAATAAGCTTCCCGCTCGGCGTCTAATTGTCAAGGCGCCGCACTGTGCCGTCTACAGCCGGCGGCATTCTCATGAATGTTACCCCATTTTGTCGTGATCCGAAAGGCGGAACAACTAAGATAGAAGCTAGCCGACACTCGCTTCTGTGTCAAGCTTGTGGTTGTAAGCTGATAGCTAGATAGCTGTGATCTGTGACCTGATAGCTTCTCTCACATCCCCAACATGTCGATCGGCGAGCGCCCCTTGCCACCCCTCCTGCTGCTCAGCGCCTTGATCGCCTTCTTCGAGTCCTTGAACCGCGACAGGACCCGGTTCACGTCGCGCACCTTCGTTCCGCTCCCCCGCGCGATCCGCTTCTTACGGCTCCCTCCGATAATCGATGGGTTCAAGCGCTCAGCAATCGTCATCGAGCGCAGGACGGCAAGCGTCTTGGTCAGTTCCTGTTCATCGACGTCGACATTTCCCTTCATCTTCTTCTTCAACGGGAGCTTATCCAGGATGCCAGAGAGGGGGCCAAGCTTGCGCATCTCTTCAAGCTGTTCCAGGAAGTCCTGCAACGTGAACTGATTCTTCTTGATGTGGCGCGCGAGCTGCTCGGCCTTCTTCTTGTCCATCTGGGTCTCGGCTTGCTCGATGAGGGTGAGAACATCCCCCATGCCGAGGATCCGGTCGGCCATCCGCTCCGGATAGAACGGCTGCAGATCGGCGATCTTCTCACCCATCCCGACGAACTTGATCGATTTCCCCGTGACGTGGTTGACTGAAAGGGCCGCGCCACCGCGTGCATCGCCGTCGAGCTTAGTAAGGATCACACCGGAGAAGGTTATCTCATCGTTGAACGTGCGCGCGATGTTCACCGCTTCTTGCCCGGTCATCGCATCGGCCACGAACAGGATCTCATCGGGGTCGACTGCCGCTTTGATCTGTTTCAGCTCACCCATCATCGCCTCGTCGATGTGCAGGCGACCGGCGGTGTCGATGATGACGACATCGCGCAGGTTCTCCTTTGCCCAGTCAACACCGGCGGATGCAATCTGTAGCGGATGTGAGCTATCCCCAGTGACGACAGGGATCTCCAGGTTGTCCCCGAGGGTCTGCAGCTGGGCGATGGCGGCCGGGCGATAGACGTCGGCGGCAACGAGGACCGGTTTGTGCCCCCCTTTCTGCAGGTGAAGGGCGAGCTTGGCCGCGCTCGTCGTCTTTCCAGATCCCTGCAGACCGACGAGCATGATCACCGCGGGATGGTGCGACAGGTTGAGCGCGGCGTTCTGTCCGCCCATAAGCGAGGTCAGCTCGTCGCGAACAATCTTTACAACCTGCTGGCCGGGAGTGAGGCTCTCCAGCACTTCCTCGCCCACCGCCCGCTCCTGCACCCGGGCCATGAGATCCTTGACGACCTTATAGTTGACGTCGGCTTCCAGGAGGGCCAGCCTGATCTCGCGCAACCCGGCCTTCACATCATCAGCGGAGAGCTTCCCTTTCCCCTTGAGGCGAGAGAAGACGGACGTTAATCTATCGGTAAGAGAATCAAACATTTTCACTCCCTGTGATTGTAGCTATTAGCTATCAGCTATCAGCTATCAGCTATCAGCTAAGATAAAGCTAGCGAAAAGTCGGTTGGATGTCAAGCTGATGGCTGTCCCGCAATCAATCCGCCGCGAGATTGGAGAGGAAGTCGGTGGTGATTCGCTCGTGGCGAAACGATGGGTGGGAGACAATCTCCTGCGCGAACGAGCGCGTCGTCTTGATTCCTCGCACTCGGAAGCGTTCGAGCGCTGTGTACATGCGGATACAGGCCTCTTCCCTGTCCTCTCCCCATGAGATGACCTTGGCTAGGAGCGAGTCGTAGTAGGGGCCGACCTCCATGCCGTTGTACAGGTGTGTGTCCACGCGAATGCCAAATCCATTCGGAAGTTCATCGATCGTCACCCTCCCCGCGGAGGGGAGAAATCCGTGCATTGGATCCTCGGCGTTGATGCGGCACTCCAGCGCGTGTCCGCGAAGAACGATCTCATCTTGGGTGAAGCGAAGCTTATCTCCAGAGGCGATGCGGATCTGTTCCTTGACCAGGTTTACCCCGGACACGACTTCGCTCACGGAGTGTTCAACCTGAATACGAGCATTCATCTCGATGAAGTAGAACCTGTCATCGGAATCGAGGACGAATTCCACCGTGCCAGCGTTGCGATAGCCGACGGCGTGCGCCGCAACGATCGCGGATGCGTGTAGAGCACTTCTCGTTTCTTTGTCGAGGTACGATGCGGGCGATTCCTCGATCAGCTTTTGATGGCGCCGCTGCACCGAGCACTCCCTCTCGCCAAAGTGGACGATGTTGCCGTACGCATCGGCGAGGATCTGTACCTCGATGTGCCGCGGGCTCTCCACCGCCCGTTCCAGGTACAGGCTGCCATCACCACACGTTCCCTTCGCCTCAGCGCGCGCGGCGAGGACCGCGCCTTCAAGTGCATCGCCGTCAGGAACGAGGCGCATCCCGCGCCCCCCTCCTCCGTATGTCGCCTTCACCAACAACGGATAGCCGATGCGCTCTCCGGCCGATGCGGCATCTCCGTCCTTGGGGATCGCCTCACCGGGAAGTATGGGCACTCCGGCCGCGGCGACCGCCTCTCTGGCTGCGACCTTGTTTCCCAGAAGGGCCATCACTTCGCTCGGCGGTCCGATGAACACAAGGCCGTCATCCTCACAGACCTCGACGAAGTCCGGGCTCTCGGCGAGGAATCCGTAACCGGGATGGATCGCCTCCGCACCGGACAGCTTGGCGGCGCTGATGATCGCGGGAATGGAAAGATAGCTCTTGGCCGGATTGGCTGGGCCGATGCACAGCCGCTCACCAGCGAGGTTCAGATAGGGCATCTGCTCATCGACCTGAGAGAAGACGGCGACGGTATCGACGGAGAGCTCACGGCAGGCCTCGAGGATGCGTAGGGCAATCTCCCCTCGATTGGCTATAAGAACCTTGTGAAACGTCATATCCGTTCGAATCGGAACAGCGGCTGCCCATACTGCACCGGATCGCCGTCTTCCACGAGGGCCTTCACGATCTTGGCTGCAAATTCGGCCTTGATCTCGTTCATCACCTTCATCGCGTCGATGATACAGAGGGTATCACCGGGCGAAATCTGGTCACCCTCGCTGACGAATGGATCATCCTCCGGGCTGGGACGGGAATAGAATGTCCCGAGAAGCGGGGCGGTGATGACATTGGCATCTTTGTCTTGCTCTTCAGTCCCTGGCTCGGATTCGGCAGCACGTGGTAGTAACCGATTATCCCCTTCCCGACGGACGGTGATCCTCTTGTCCCCGTTTGAGACCGTTATCTCGGTAAGCCCCTCTTCCTTCAATAGGCGGATGATTTGCTGCAGTTCTTCCAGATCCACTCCGTTGCCTCCTAGTAATCATCCTTTTATTTTACCACCCCGTTCACGGGTGGGGCAAGAAGGCTCTTAAACATTAGTGTTAGGAAGGAACTCTCTTCCTCATCTTGCAATCATGGACGCTACTTCTATAATTCTCTTTTAGAGGTGAGTATTACCGTGTCAATAGGCGCGCAGATTGCGCTACTTGTCTTTTTGATTGTTTGTTCAGCATATTTCTCCAGCACAGAGACAGCGATCACATCGCTTGATGAGGGGCGTCTGCACTACCTTGTCAACGCGCACAGGAAGAAGAAGCGTGGTTTGTCGCTGCTGCTTGATGAGCCAAACGAAATGATCACCGCGCTTCTCATCTTAAATAACCTGACAAACGTCGCTGCCAGTTCGTTGATGACGCTGCTTGCCGTGCGCGTTATGGCCAAGGGCCTTCCTGCCTATCAGGCGGGACTCCTGGCGACAGGAGTGATGACAGTGTCCATCCTCATCTTCGGCGAGATAACACCGAAGAACTTCGCCAAGAATAACGCGGAACGTTTCACCCTGGCCACGATCAATCAGATTTACCTGTTAACGCGCGTGTTGCGGCCATTGATCTTCGTCTTCCGTGGCATCGCCTCCCTGATCATGCGCATGTTCGGGGAGGATCTTGCACAGGAAAAACCGCTCGCCGTCAGCGACGAACAGATTGAAACGCTGATCGACGCCAGTGAGGAGAGCGGCCTGATCGATGCACAGGACGGGGAGATGATCCGCCGCATCCTCGACTTCGACGAGATAACAGCCGAGCAGGCGATGGTTCCCCGCATGGATGTGCAGGCGATCGAGGTGAGAACGTCGCCGCGACGGGCGCGAGAGATCGTTGCTGAGGACGGACACTCCCGCTTTCCAGTGTATGACAAGCTTCCAGATACTGTGGTGGGAACGCTGTACGCCAAGGACCTCCTAGCGGAGGTGGACAACCCGCAGACGAGTCTGCACAGCCTCCTTCGCCCGATCTACTACACACCAACGACCAAGCCGATTAACGTCCTTCTACGCGAGTTCCAACGCGAGCGGGTGCACATGGCGGTGGTAATCGACGAGTTCGGGGGGATGGCGGGAATCGTCACCCTGGAGGACATCATCGAAGAGATCGTCGGGGAGATCGAGGACGAGTACGACAGCCCGGCGATACTTATCAAGCGCATCTCGCCGGACGAAGCCCTCGTGAGCGGCGAGGTGTCCGTGCACGATCTGAACCGCACCATGGATATCGACCTGCCTGGGGACGAAGGAGTGACCGTGACCGGCCTTCTCCTGCACCGCCTGGAGGCGATGCCCAACGCGGGAGACGAGGTGCAAGTGGGCCCGGTTTCACTCACCGTGAAGGAGACGACCGAGCGAGAGATCACGACCGTGCGCGTTCTCGTAGACCGCGACCGGAAAACAGCAGAAGAATAGAAAGAGGGGCCTGCCCCCCTTTCAATTGGGAGGAGAAGATGGAGATGGAGAGGGGATTGCGTATCGGAAGCGTTTTTCTTGTGATGGCGTTTCTGCTTGCCGGCCTGTCGATAGGTGTGTTTGGAGCAAGCTATAACATGTCCGTGAAGATCGATCTTGACAAGCAAACGATTCAGGGATACGAGGATGTGACATGTACACCAAGCGGAGGGCATCTCTACTTTCTGCTACTGGCCAACCTCAATCGCGAACAGAACCCTTACGAAAGCGATCGATCGATCGATTCCATTTATCCGTCGGGCTTTGAGCCATCATCGACAACGATCGACAGCGTAGAGACGGTGCAAAGTGGGAGTTCCGGTGCGGTCTCCTTCCGACTCTTGTCCATCCCTCCCGCATGGCAAACGTATTCGCTCGATAAAACCGTTCTTGCCGTCGACCTCCTCGGCGATGCTAAAGTAACGCTGCGGGTGCACTTTACAACGCACGTTCCCCGCATGGCATCAGGTGACCAAGGGATCTACCAAGGGGTGCTCACCTGGCGCTTTGGATGGAACCCGATCCTCCTTCCGCCTGATCAGGCATGGAAAGAAAAGGATGGAACGCTTCAGCCTCCAACAAAGGATTTCCCTCTCGAGATTCCCGCTGCCGATTACGCAGCGCAGATAACCGTCCCCGCTGATGTTACGCTTGCGTGTGGAGCAGATCACAGTGATCCCACGGCATCGAGCGATAAGGATACGAAGGACGTGACGTATCACGTGTCGAACGACGCACCGGTGCGAACGATCGCCATAGCCGCATCGAAGGATTACAAGCGGTTCTCACTCGATGATCTCTCCATTCCGATCGAGGTGTACTATCTGCCCGGGCACGACGAGACGGCGCGGTTGTTCGCCACTTACGCGGATGATATCCTGAAAAACTACGTCAAGCGCTACGGAGCGTACCCGCGAACGCGGTTGACGATCGTGGAAAACCCGAATCAGCAGGGCCTATCGATGGCCGCCGATGGCATAGTCTGGCTCTCCGATCTCTTCTTCAGCCACCGCAACGTCACTCTCCCGGGGATGCTCAACCGCTTAAGCGAGTTCGTCCTCGCGCACGAGATCGCCCACCAGTGGTGGGGAATCGGCATTGGGGTCGATCTGAACGCGCAGAACTGGCTCTCGGAAGGGATGGCGCAGTACCTCTCCATAACCTACTTCGAGGGGAAGTACGGGGAGTTTGGGCCGAACCTGTTTGACACCTCTGGAAAGGGCCTGCTGGAGAACTTCGTGGCCTCGCAGTTTGGGTTTATGAACCTGCGCGAGGACCAGATCGAGCTACCCTACATCGAGCAGGTGGAGCGCGGGTTCGATGAGGCGATCATCAAGCCGCAGAACAAGGTTGAATACGATAACGCCACTGCCGAGCGCATCTACGACAAGGGGTACCTCGTCGCTCGCACCATCGCCTCCGCGATCGGGAAGGACAAATTTCAGCAAGGGCTGCACGATGCAGCGACTCAGTACATGCACAAGCAGATCACGCTCGCCGATTTTCAGAAGGTCATGGAAAAGGCATCAGGGCGTTCGCTATCAGCCCTGTTCGATGCCTGGCTGCGCAATGAGACGACCGTAGACTACAGCGTGAAGATCCTATCCCGCACGCGCGATGGTGACAAGCACGAGACGACCGTGCAGGTGACGCGCGATGGTGGAGTAATGCAGCCCGTTATCGTGGAGGCATTGATGAGTAAGGGAAAGACGCTTCGCAAGGAGTGGGACGGCAAGGACAAGACGTCGACGATCACCTTCATCACCGCCGATCGCTTGGAACGCGTGACCATCGACCCCGATCACCTCCTTCTCGATCGCGATCGCTTAAACAACAATGATCCGGTCAAATTCGTCATCGTGACAGACAAGAACGCCTTTCCGCTCGACGCGTACATCCTTCACCCGGACCCGATTTCCAAGGGAATAACGCTCACTTATCTCGACCGCATCCGGCTGACACTCGCCGAAGGGAAGCTGAGCGCCGATGTCTTCCAAGGAAGATCAGATCACATCTTCCTTAGTGCGTCGCTCAGTGGCTCTGATCTCGGAGGCACGCTCGGATACTCTCACACGATCTTCTCCCCAATCCCGACGGGCTCTGCGGGGACGTTCTTAGGCCCAACAGAGGTGATCACCATCTCCGGCCACCGGGTTATCTCAAAGCAGGGGCCGGTGCAGTACATCCACCTCGGGATCGCTATGCTGCCGACGATGGACTACAGTCGTGAAACGCGGATGGGGATAGACGTCACACCGCGGGGAGCAGGACGCATCTCACTTGCCGTTTCAGATGAAGTGCGCATCTTCCCGCGGATCTACCTGCAAGGAACAGCCATCATGGGAACCGGGTTTGGTGCGCTTCCTAAGGCGCTAGAGTTCGACCTCACCGAGCTTATTAGCTTTGGGGTGATGTCGAAGGGAAAGTGGGTCCCGACCCACTTCTACGGCACGCACAAGCTCTATGGCCGCTTGGCCTTGGAGCTACCAAACGATGGGGTCACCCCGTACAACCTGGCGAATGTGGTGATGATCGATCGCGCGCGCACTCGCGTGTTCATCGCCGGAGGGACGAGTTGGACAAGCCTCGATGAATTCGGTAAAACTAGCCCCAATATCGAGGCTGGAGTAGAAGAAGTGTTAGACGTATCAGCACTCGGCGGGCTTCTCCCGTTTAGGGTGGTGGTCGGATACGCCACTCCGATCCTTGGAAATGGACTGGGCGTTTTCTACTTCGGATTTTCGCTGTAGCGATCAGCTGTCAGCTGTCAGCTTACAGCCACAAGCATCGGAAAGCAGGACGGGGCGCAGGTGTGTGTCCACAACATGAACAGGTGAGGTGCCGAACTGCAAGGTGCTGACTCCTGTAAGCTGATAGCTGATTGCCAAAAGAGGTGAACGATGAAGGTTCCATGCCGCTGGCTCGCTGAATATGTCGATATCGATCTCACAGAAGAGGGGATTGCTCGCCTTGCCGAGCGTCTGACCCTTGCTGGTCTCGAGGTCGAGGAGATGACCTACGTTCCCGGTGTGAGTGGGGCGTTCGTCGGGCGCGTACTGAGCAGCGCCCCTCACCCGAACTCTGATCACCTCTCCCTTTGCCACCTGGACATCGGTCACGATGAAGTCGATGTCATATGTGGCGCGGATAACGTGGTCGAGGGGAAACTCGTCCCGGTGATCACCGTCGGCGGTGAGCTTCCCGGCGGGTTCAAAATCTCCGAGCGCCAGCTGCGCGGCGTGACTTCGCACGGGATGATCTGCTCCAAGGCCGAGCTCGGCCTGGAAGCAAAGTCCGACGGCATCTGGAACTTCGATGACTCGCTCGACCTGCCGCTGGGAACCGACATTAATGAGCTACTCGAATACGACGACTACGTCCTCCAGATCAAGGTGACGTCCAATCGTCCCGACTGCACGGGCCTCTATGGGATCGCCCGCGAGGTGGCGGCGATAACAGGCGTGGAACTGCGCTCACTCGATCTCTCGGTCGAAGAGAGCGAACCATCGATCGAGGAGGAGGGCTTCTCCGTCGTTGTGGAAGATGAGAGCGATACCCCACGCTATACCGCCCGGTTGATGAGCGGGGTGCGCATCGCAGAATCGCCCCTTCGCCTGCAGCACCGCCTGCTTAAGGCGGGGATGCGGCCGCTGGCGAACGTGATCGATGTTACAAACTACGTCATGCTCGAGTTGGGCCAGCCGCTGCACCCGTTCGACGCCGACCGCATCGGAAAGATAATCACCGTCCGCCGCGCACGCGGCGGCGACAGATTCCGCACGCTGGACGACATCGATCGCGAGCTCAGCGAGGACGTGCTGATGATCACCGATGAGCTGGGCGGCCTGGCCGTGGCCGGAGTGATGGGCGGTGAGAGAAGCGAGATTCGGGAGGACACGACGCGCGTCCTCCTGGAATCGGCATCGTTTGAAGCGAGCACGATCCGCCGCTCCTCGCGCTCCCTCGGCCTGCGCAGCGAAGCCTCGCAGCGCTTCGAGCGTCGCGTCGATCCGCAAGGCGTGATCAACGCCTCCAATCGCACCGCTCACCTGCTGCAAGAGCTGTTCGGATGCCGAGTGCATAAAGGGTTCATCGACTCCGCTCCGGGAAAGCGGCCAGTAAGAGAGCTTCACCTGCGCACGACACGCGTCAAGTCACTCCTTGGAATCGACGTCGATCGAGAACAGATCGCCCGCCTTCTGGGACGACTGGAGATAACGACCGAAGCCGATAACGAAGGATTGGTCGCGTCGATCCCCAGCTACCGCAGCGACCTTCTGCGCGAGGTGGACCTGATCGAAGAAGTCGGGCGGATATACGGGTACGATCGCTTCCCCACCGTCCCGCCGCGCGGGATGCTAAGGCTCGGCAGGAAGGACGTGGTGGAGCTGTACAAGGATCGTGTGCGCGACATCCTCATCGGCTTGGGGATGAACGAAGTAGTCACCGACGGGTTTGACAAAACCGATTGGCGAGAGAGGCTGGGCATCCTCGGCGATGACCTGGTGAGCGTGAGAAACCCGATGATCGCCGCACAAAGGTCGATGCGCTCGAGCCTCCTTCCGGGACTGGTATCGGTGGTGGAGGCTAACTTGAACCAGCGGGTCGATGGCGGAATGATCTTCGAGGTGGGGCGCATCTTCTCAGCATCGCGCGGGGAGAGCGAATCGCTCGCCGGTGTCCTCTTCGGTCGCACGAACCTCCCCTTGCATGGTAAGGAAGAGGTCGATCTCTTGGCGGCAAAGGGAATCATCACGCACCTGCTAAGTGCCCTTCAGGTCCCGATGAAGATCGAACCCACGCAAGTGTCCTTCCTTCATCCCGGACGATCGGGTGAGATCATCGCTTTTAAAGAGAAGATCGGACTATTCGGGGAGATCGCCCCGAAAATCACGGCCTCGCTCCCCGCTCAGCCGCGCGTGATCGCCTTTGAGATCGATCTTGATAAGGCCCGCCTTGATAAGGCTCGCAAGTTCACTGTGGAGCACGCTTCGTTCACGCCACTACCGCGCTTCCCGATGAGCAAGCGCGACCTATCGCTCCTCGCGCCGATCGCCCTTCCCGAGGGGAAGATACGGGAGAGGATAGAATCGGAGAAGATGGTCGAGCAGGTCTTGCTGTACGACCAGTATCAGGGCGAGCAGGTGGGGTCCGGGCAGCGCAGCCTGACCTACGAGGTAGCGCTGCGCGCAAGCGATCGCACCCTCACCGACGGAGAGGTGGCAAAGGCGATCGCCCGCGTGGAGAAGAGACTGGCGAAGATCGGCGTCAGCCTGCGATCGTAGATGAACAAGACGATCATCGCGCGCACTCCTGCTGAGATGGAGGAGATCGGGGTGAACCTCGCGCCGATTGTCATCGATGGCACGGTCATCTCGCTCATCGGTCCGCTTGGCTCCGGCAAGACCACCCTCGTCAAAGGCCTGGCGCGCGGGCTGTTGGTAACAGACATCGTCGTCTCGCCCAGCTACCTATTAGCGCGCGAGTATCAGGGGAGGATGGCGCTCCATCACATCGATGCGTACCGGGTATCGAGCCTGGAGGAGCTCGCCGAGGTCGGGCTCGATGAACTCCTTCCACCGACGAGCGGTGTCACCGCAGTGGAGTGGCCATCGCGAGTAGAAGGTATCGTTGAAGTGAGCGACATCACCATCAGAATCGAGCTGCTCGACGATCAAGCGCGCCGGGTGCAGATCTCAGGGCATTGATACCTAATCTGAGCGATTCAGCAACAATTGTTGATCGCACGCTGTGCCGGTGGTCGCTTTTCTGAGCAAGATGTGGTGGACAAGCTATTACTCGGTAAGATGTGGTCGGTAACGTCGACCGACCGGCAACAGATCAGCTTATGGAGGGCCGTCGAGATACACCCTCCCTGTAGACAGTTGCGGAAAACTGTGTTGGCATCGATTTCGGGCTTGAGTCAGACCAGAGCAGCCACCGGAGGCGAATTGGCTTGGTCCCAGATCTTCTGGAGGTTCAACCGCTCCCACACCGCACGCGCCACCTTAAGGAGCGTACGACCACCAGTCACTATGATCTTTCCCGCA